>CBIFWW010000243.1:0-1547 GCA_966186435.1 uncultured Enterobacteriaceae bacterium | reverse complement strand
GAAAATGACCATCAAACAGTTACGCGCGTTTTTAGCGGTAGCTCACACTCTGAATTTCGCCCAGGCCAGTGAAAGGCTGAATATGTCGCAACCGGCACTGAGTCTGGCGCTGAAAGGCCTGGAGGAAACCCTGGGCGGGGCGCTGTTTATTCGCTCCACTCGCCGGGTGCGTTTAACCCAGGAGGGCGAGGCACTGTTTCCGGTGGCACGCCAGCTGTTAGCCGATTGGGATAATGCCGAAGAAGCCATGCGCCAGCGCTTCACCTTGCAACGGGGTAAGGTGTCCATCGCCGCGATGCCGTCATTTGCTGCCAATGCGCTGCCGCCCATCCTGCGGGATTTTCGCGATCGCTATGCCAGCATTAACGTGACGGTGCATGATGTGATTAACGAGCAAGTATTAGAGATGGTGCGTGAGGGGCGGGTGGAGATGGGGATAGCCTTTGAGCCAGAGCAGGGGGGCGGCCTGGATTTTACCCCGTTGGGGGTCGACCGGTTTGTCGCGGTGGTGCCGCCGGGCAGCAAATTTGCCCATGCCAAACATATTACCTGGCGGGAACTGCTCACCCTGAGTTTCATCACCTTGCAACGGCCTTCAGCGGTGCGTTTGTTGCTGGAGGAAAAACTGGCCCGCAGCGGCCGCCAGTTAGAGGTCGCCTTAGAGAGCCACCAACTGGTAACGGTAGGGCGCATGGTTGCAAGTGGCCTCGGCGGCAGTGCGGTACCGGATTTGTGCCGGGCGCAAATGGCCGAATTGGGGGCCTGCTGTGTGCCATTAACCAGCCCGGTTATTGAACGGCGGGTGGGGGTGATCAGTGCCGCCCACCAGCCGTTATCCAAAGCGGCCCAGGCCTTGCTGGAAACAGTGCAGGCGGCCTGGCAAGCGGGCCACGCGCAGGTAGGCTAAAAACCGGCACCCGGGGGAGGGTGTCTGGCGCTTAAAACCCGGTTTCCAGGGTTTCCAGAACCTGATAGTTATCGTCCACCAACAGTAGCGTCTTCCATTTATCGAAGGTCAGGCAGGAGTGGGAGGTGCCAAATACCAGAATATCCCCCACGGCAAGTTGGCTCTCTTCACTGAGTTGCAGCATACAGTGCTGGTCCATAATGCCGATGCTGGTGACCGCGCCAGCCTTGAAAGGCAAAGCCTGCCCGTGACGGTAGTGGGCCACCGGTTGAGGTAACCCGGCATCAAACGCGCTATCGCGTTTACCGAAATTCACCACGGCCCGCCCAGGCTCTGGCACCGATTGCACCATGGCTACCAGCTCCAGCGCCGTTCGCGGATACAAGAAAGTATATCTATCGTCACGGTCATAGGGCGTATCAGTCTGAAAGCAGGATTTGGTACTTTGTACCATAACGTTTTTGATCGGCACTCGCTAGCGGTGAGAAATCAGAATAATGAAATGCAGTTAGCTCACCGGGCAAGCAGAAAGCCGCTAAACGGTTGGAGCAAAGATGAAAGGCAAAACAGGGAGATTGACGCAATATGAAATGGTGCGTCCGAGTGGACTCGAACCACCGACCCCCACCATGTCAAGGTG
>CBIFWW010000242.1:0-1666 GCA_966186435.1 uncultured Enterobacteriaceae bacterium | reverse complement strand
AGTTCCCCGGCAGGCAACGCCCTGGCACGAGGGGCACCGCTACCGGCCCAGTGGGCGGCGTATTCCTGGCAACCGGCGGCAAGGGCGGCCTGGTTCAGCGCCTTCCCGGCATCATAAGCCACTGGATAATCCGGCACTATCCCTTCCACACCGGGCCAGTTATCCCGATGCAGCTGGTTCACAATCCCCCGGGCCATACGGCCCGAAATAGTGGCAGTATGTGCGGTATGGTTGGCCCGCTCGCTCACCATCTGCGCCCGGTATCCGGCATCGGCGGAGGATTCCGGGCACAGCACGAAGGCCGTCCCCATTTGTACCCCTTTCGCACCCAGGGCCAGGGCCGCGCTGATATCTTGCCCGGTCATGATCCCGCCAGCGGCAATCACCGGAAGAGAAGTGCCCGGTAACACTTGTTCCAGCAGATGGGTCAAACACAGGCGGGCGTCTAACTGCTGCGGATAAAAGTGCCCGCGATGGCCCCCGGCTTCAGTCCCTTGGGCAACCAGCGCCTGTACCCCCTGGCTTTCTGCTATTTCGGCTTCTTCCGGCGAGGTGATACAGGCCAGGGTGGCAATCCCGGCTTGGGTCAATTGGTTAATGGACGCTGCACCGGGCAGGCCAAAGTGGAAGCTTACCACCGCTGGTTTGGCATCAATCAGCATGCCCAGCATTGGCAAATTGCCGCAAAAGCTTTCATAGATCTCCCTGAGTACCTGGGGAGGAGTGGCCCCAAAGCGGGCAAATTCCGGTGTCAGGTAATCCAGCCAGGCCTGTTCTTTGGCGGCATCCCGCCCGGCGGGGGCGTGGCAAAACAGATTAACGTTAAAGGCGTGAGGCGTCAGCGCCCGGGTGTCAGCAATCAGCTGTATGGCTTTATCGGGGGTGACGGTTCCGATACTGATGGAACCTAAGGCCCCGGCATTACTGACGGCGGCTGCCATCTGTGGGGTGGATACCCCGGCCATCGGAGCCTGAATAATCGGCAGGCGAATACCTGCCAGGGCGCTAAAAAAGGGATCTAACGTCATCGTTGCGGGCCAAATATCCCGGCATTGTTCACCAGGATATCCACCTCCGGGGCCACTTTAAGCAGGTTTTCCACCCCTTCAGCTGTCCCCAAGTCGGCAATGGCCGCACGCAGTTTAATGCCGGGATATTGCTGCAAAAGCTGTTGAGTGGCGCGGTTGACTGACTCCTGGCTACGGCCATTGATGATCACTTCAGCCCCACTTTCCGCCAGCCCGGCGGCAATGGCTAAACCAATCCCGCCGGTAGAGCCGGTCACCAATGCGATTTTGCCACGTAAATCGATTTTCATTATGCGCTCCATTTTTGATTTAACACAGGCGTGATGCCCCGTCCCCGGCCTTTAAGCGTAGCAGCCGGGATTATGAACTGAATAATTCATTCAATTTATAATATTGCAAATACATAATAAAACCGCCGAAACCATTAGTTTTTAATTTTAATTAAAATTTTCCTTTTTATAAGTGTTAGTAAAACCTTAATGAAAGGGCAGTAAACGCAATAAAGCCTAAACAAAATACAAAATAAGTGCACCAACTCACATATTAAGTTTAATTTATTGTTTTACATTAATAATTTAAGTTGGGTAAATTTCTGTTCAATACCATAAAAACGCTCAATCTTAATTTTACGCTAAGGT
>CBIFWW010000241.1:0-1780 GCA_966186435.1 uncultured Enterobacteriaceae bacterium | reverse complement strand
TCAATCAAGAACTGGAACTCAGTTTAAACATGGCTTTCGCCAGAGCGCGCGAGCATCGTCATGAGTTTATGACCGTCGAGCATCTGTTACTGGCACTGCTCAGCAACCCATCAGCCCGGGAAGCACTGGAAGCCTGTTCCGTGGATATGGTGGCATTACGCCAGGAACTTGAAGCTTTTATCGAACAGACCACTCCAGTGCTACCTGCCAGTGAAGAAGAGCGTGAAACACAGCCAACGCTCAGTTTCCAGCGCGTCCTACAACGTGCCGTCTTCCACGTTCAATCCTCCGGCCGCAGCGAAGTGACCGGGGCCAACGTATTGGTGGCTATCTTCAGCGAGCAAGAGTCCCAGGCTGCCTATCTGTTACGTAAACATGAAGTCAGCCGCCTGGACGTGGTGAACTTTATCTCTCACGGCACGCGTAAAGACGAACCAAGCCAGTCCCCTGGGGCTGAGAACCCGGTTAATGAAGAGCAAGCAGGCGGGGAGGAGCGTATGGAAAACTTCACCACCAATCTTAACCAGCTTGCACGAGTGGGAGGGATTGATCCGCTGATTGGCCGTGATAAAGAGTTGGAACGCGCCATTCAGGTTTTGTGCCGTCGCCGTAAGAACAACCCGTTATTAGTCGGCGAGTCCGGGGTGGGTAAAACCGCCATTGCTGAGGGCTTGGCTTGGCGTATCGTCCGTGGCGATGTGCCGGAAGTGATCGCCGATTGCACTATTTATTCGCTTGATATCGGCTCCCTGCTGGCCGGGACCAAATACCGTGGGGACTTTGAAAAACGTTTTAAAGCCCTGCTAAAACAGTTAGAACAAGACACCAAAAGTATTCTGTTTATCGATGAAATCCACACCATTATTGGTGCCGGTGCCGCATCAGGTGGCCAAGTGGATGCCGCTAACCTGATTAAACCGCTGCTTTCTAGCGGCAAGATCCGGGTGATGGGGTCAACCACCTATCAGGAATTCAGTAATATCTTTGAGAAAGACCGTGCCTTGGCCCGTCGTTTCCAGAAAATTGATGTGACAGAACCAACGGTGGAAGAAACCGTTCAAATCATTAACGGTCTGAAACCGAAGTACGAAGCCCACCACGATGTGCGTTACACCGCCAAAGCGGTACGTGCAGCGGTAGAGCTGTCGGTGAAATACATCAACGATCGTCATTTACCCGATAAAGCCATTGATGTGATTGACGAAGCCGGCGCCCGCAGCCGTTTGATGCCGGTGAGTAAGCGTAAGAAAACCGTCAACGTGGCGGACATTGAATCGGTGGTGGCGCGCATTGCGCGTATTCCGGAGAAAAGTGTCTCCGCAAGCGATCGCGATACACTGAAGAGTTTGGACGATCGCCTGAAAATGCTGGTGTTTGGCCAGGATAATGCCATTGGGGCATTAACCGAAGCCATTAAGATGAGCCGTGCTGGGCTGGGCCATGACCACAAGCCAGTAGGTTCCTTCCTGTTTGCCGGCCCTACCGGGGTAGGTAAAACTGAGGTAACCGTTCAGTTGGCTAAAGCGCTGGGTATTGAATTGCTGCGTTTTGATATGTCCGAGTATATGGAGCGCCATACCGTGAGCCGCCTGATTGGTGCGCCTCCGGGGTATGTGGGCTTCGACCAGGGCGGACTATTGACCGATGCGGTGATCAAACATCCTCATTCGGTTCTACTGTTGGATGAGATCGAAAAAGCGCACCCGGATGTCTTTAACCTGTTATTGCAGGTGATGGATAACGGTACGCTGACCGATAACAACGGGCGCAAGGCGGACTT
>CBIFWW010000240.1:0-1860 GCA_966186435.1 uncultured Enterobacteriaceae bacterium | reverse complement strand
ATCATGCACCGTCTGCGCCACCTCATGCACCCGCCTCCGCACCCCAAACCAACCGGCCACCAACACCACCGCCAACAACGGAATCGCCGCCACGGTATAGGTCCCGTTCGGGTAATCGAACGCCATCAACACCAGCACCGCCGCCAGGAACAGCAGCGTCAGCCAGGACGTGAAGGGCGCACCGGGCAGCTTGAAGCTGATGTCCTCCGCTTTTCCTTGCTTAATGGCCTGACGTAGCTTCAGCTGGCACACCATAATAAAGCCCCAGGAGCTGATAATGCCGAGGGAGGCAATATTCAATACGATCTCAAACACCTTTGACGGCACCAGGTAATTGAGGAACACCCCAACCACATAAATGCCAATGGTGGTGAGGATCCCCGCCCAGGGCACCTGATGGCTGCTCATCTTCGACATAAACTGAGGGGCCGATCCACCCATCGACATAGAGCGCAAAATACGCCCGGTGGAGTACAGGCCAGAGTTCAGGCTGGATAAGGCGGCGGTAAGCACCACAATATTCATGATCCCGCCCACATAGGGCACACCCAGCTTGCTGAAGAAGGTGACGAAGGGGCTTTGCCCGGCCTGATAGGCATTCCACGGCAATAACAACACCAGTAGCACTATCGAGCCGACGTAAAACAGGGCAATACGCCAAATCACGCTATTGATGGCTTTGGGCACCATGGTTTTCGGATCTTTGCACTCTCCGGCAGCGGTTCCCACCAGTTCGATAGAGGCAAAGGCAAACACCACCCCTTGCACTAGCACCAGCGCCGGTAGCAAGCCGTGGGGGAAGAACCCGCCGTTATCCGAGATCAAATGCCAGCCGGTATCATTACCCGCCAGCGGCTTACCGCTACCGAGAAACACCACGCCCACCACTAGGAAGATTACAATCGCCAGCACCTTAATCAGGGCGAACCAGAACTCCATTTCGGCAAACCACTTCACGCCGATCATATTCATGGTGCCGACAATCGCCAGCGCACCTAGGGCGAAAACCCATTGCGGCACATCGCCAAACGCCCCCCAATAATGCATATACAGGGCCACGGCGGTGATATCGACAATCCCGGTCATGGCCCAGTTAACAAAGTACATCCAACCGCACACGTAGGAGGCTTTTTCCCCGAGAAACTCCCTGGAGTAAGAAACAAAGCTGCCGCTGGAAGGACGGTGTAGTACCAGTTCCCCCAAGGCCCGCAGGATAAAAAACGAGAAGATCCCGCAAACCAAATAAACCAGTGCCAGGGCCGGGCCAGCAGCCTGAAGCCTGGCCCCGGCACCGAGGAACAGGCCGGTGCCGATGGCCCCGCCAATAGCAATCATCTGCACCTGGCGGTTACCCATGGCTTTTTGATAGCCCGCATCCTGGGCTTTAAGCCAGCGGCGTCTAGCGCTGTGATGCACCGGTGCGTTAGTGTGTTCTGCTTTCATAGATGTTTGTAGTCCCTGTTTATGGATTAGGTTATCGCCGCCCTGGTCTTATGATGAGGAGGTACGGAGAATAACGACCGGCATGCTAACCGCAATTTATTAACAGAGCAAAACATTAACGTAACGTAATTAATACTTGGATTATTTTAAGTGTTTGAATTTTAATGATATGAATAAGCGCAGAGATATTCGTGGTAAAAGAAATGTGTTAACAAATCTAAATGGGTGACCACTGGCGTGGCCACCTTGAAATTACAGGCGGGTGATCACTGCTTCCGGTGGCAAACGGGATTTTGGTAGCGTGGCGTTGAAGTCCTGTTCGGCGCTGTAGCCGACAACAGCGGTGACCAAACTGTTGAGCCCCTGGGCTTCCATATCCAATAGTTCATACATTTTGGTCGGCGTGAACCCTTCAAT
>CBIFWW010000239.1:0-2064 GCA_966186435.1 uncultured Enterobacteriaceae bacterium | reverse complement strand
CTGCTGCCCGTGGCCCGGGCCCGCCGGCCGCCCCACCCCCACCCGGCGCCCCCGCACCCGGGTGCAGTCATGTTCAATCCCCTGCCAGTTTGCCGGCAGCGTGATGGCATGGGGGTGTGAGCCATAAACCGCCGCCTCACTGGCCGCCGCCTGCGGCAGGCTGAACATCAGCCCGCGTAACGGGATGCGCTGTTGCGCCCCGGCCAGCCAGGGGCTGAGTTGCTGTACCCACTGGCTGATGCCCCCCTGCTGAAGGTGCTGGCCCAGGCGCAGCAGGAAGTCATGGCGGTTGCTTTCCACTATCTGGCTGACACCCCGGGCATTCAGCACCGGCAGTAGCGCTTCCAGTTGATGGGTGATGTCACCGGCCTTTGCCCGCAGCGGAAAGGATGCACCCACCGCCTGTTCGGTACGCCCCGGCTGTTCCCAGGCGCTGCCGCACAGTTGCCACAGCCACACCGGGGGCTGGTAGCGCAGCCGCTCACCGATTTTCTCCAGCCCGCGTAAATCGTGGTCACTCATCTGTGGCGATAACGTTGCACCCTGCGGGATGACCCGGACGATGCCATCCAGCGGGCGGCCCCGGCGCAGCTTGCGCAGGGCAGCATATTTTTCATTATCAGGATTATCCGCCAGGCTCCCGCCGTAAATCAGCACCGTGCGGTTACCTTCCAGCCACTGGTTTTGCTGCAAACCGGGGGCCAGTTGTTCGATGGCGGCCTCGTCGCCGGTGATTAACAGCAGCCGGACCTTGCGGCGCCAGAAGAGGGTATAGCGTTTCTGTAAATGGCATTTTAATTCGCCAAAACCGAATGATATTTTTATTTTATCAACTCCAGCAAGTTTACTGGTTTGGGACATTACTGGAGGATGGTAATTGATTTGATCATGTTTTTGTTTCAAACGCCAATACAAAGGAGGGCAAGCAATACCTACAAATAGAACTCCAAATACACCAGCCCAAGCCGACCACATATGACGGGGTAAAATGTTGTACTTAGAAAAAACATCTTGATTAATAAATAATAAAAAAGCAATTATGCCAGCCAACCCAATTATAAGTATGAGATACCCCCAGAAACCATAGCGCGGGGGGCGCAATTTATTTTGGCTCATATATAAAGATTCCGTGTAATCAGACAGAGTCGCCCTGCTTGGGTGTTTGATTGGCAAATTAAAAGCTGGTTCTCGTCAGTAAACTTTGATGCATCCACTAATAATGCGAGTGAAATTGGGAAGGCCAACTCACCGGGAGGGCCAAATGAAAAATCGATATAATGGAAAGGTGGTGAGTCAGTTAGCAGCCATTGATGTTTATCTGCATATTGACTAATTTCGATAGATAACTTAGAACCAGTACCAGTAAACCAAATATGAGACAAATCAGCCTTTTTTATCCTGTTATATTCAAAAAGCATATCTAAATCTTCCTCAATCATCCCATCCTGGATAGGCATAACTCTACCTACCCCTGCTTGGACGGGTAGCTTATGCCTGATAGCAAATTCTGATGAAGAAAGGATCTGGGCAGAAACCATTTCACTACATTTTTTCGATGAGGCTGAAGTCCAGCATTGAAAACTTAGAACAAGGATAAGATTATCAAAATCACTATCAAGTAATGACTCCATAAATTCATCTGAAGTACATATATCAGGAGCCAAATCCCATTGCGAAGTAATTAACTTCTCAAAGTGGTCTTTAATTAGATTTGGCGGCTGCAATAAATATATTGATTTTAATTTTTGCTTATAACCCGGGTGTTGTTTTTCAAGTAGACTATCAATTAATTTAGGAAGAAGGTGTAAAGAGTCTTCTACTTTTGCAAATTCCCTTATTTTATCAGGATATGCAGGGATATCTTTAGGCGGCCCCAATAAATTCTCAACACCATTTTCCTCGGGCGTTAAAACCACGTTACCAACTACCGCCAGCTGTTTCCGACTCCAGTGCTGCCATAAAATTTTTGTTCGTAATGTCTCTGCATCCCAGGAAAAACTGGCAATTTGTGACTGATTTACACGATTAAATACAACCCCTAATAAACTTAACCCGATAAAAAAC
>CBIFWW010000238.1:0-2111 GCA_966186435.1 uncultured Enterobacteriaceae bacterium | reverse complement strand
CTGTAGAACTATTTTTTTCTTCAGCAATGCTATCTATTTTATTAAAGATAGGAATTAATGTGCGTTTCATTTCCAACCCCTTCTAAACAAAAATTTTAATTGAGCTACCTGGTGCATAAATAAAATTTATTTTCAGAATCTTAAATGATGTCATGAAATGATTGTAATCCAGGATTGAATAAAATTTATAAACGATTCATCAACAATTAGATAATGCTGACTGAGCGAAACTATGTGCAAATTAAAACGTAATAGTGAATATTTTTGAGATTGTGTATTTTCTTTCTTTAATATGATTGTATTTACCTCAAAAAGTAATAATGTATTAACATATTTACCTCTGGTTAATTTTTACTACCAAAATTGGTAGTTGTATTTGTTTAATGGATGGAGGTTTTTTTCGATGGGAGGGGGATTTTACGAAGAATAAAAAGGCAGTTTAATTAGTTGATTTCAAAAATGGTAAGCGGAGAATATCATGAGACATTCTCCGCGAGTGTAAAGTCATAGGTAGGGATGCGTTCCAACTTTCCTCGTCCGCACCCTAACGCTGCGTTTGTAAGACATAATGCCGGTGGATGTCTTATCGGAGTTAACCGTGGGTCCCGGCTTTCATTTTTTTAGCAAAGTCCCGTGATTCATCCAGCATTACCTGGGGCTGATCCACGTTGCGTTCAATGATGTTAACCACCGCCGAGCCTGATATTGCCCCGGCAGCGCCAGCGCTAATAGCATCCCGTACCTGATCCGGCTCAGAAATGCCGAACCCCTGTAACGGCGGCGCGGCCTTCAGTTCAGCCAGTTTTGCCACCAGATGGTGCAGCGGCAGGCTGGCGCGATTTTCACTGCCGGTTACCCCCGCGCGGGAAAGTAGGTAGGTGTAACCACGGCCGTGCTCGGCAATCTGGGCCAGCAGTTCGCCATCGGCATTAGGCGGGCAGATAAAGATCGGGGCCACATTGTGGCGCATGGCCGCCTGGCGGAAGGGGGCCGATTCTTCAACCGGCACATCGGCCACCAGCACGGAATCCACACCCACCCGGGCGCACTCAGCGTAAAATTCATCCACCCCACGGTTAAACACCAGGTTGGCGTACATCAGTAAACCAATCGGAATCGACGGGTGTTTTTGGCGAATAGCAGCCAGCATTTCAAAGCACTGGGTGGGCGTCACCCCGGCGGCAAAGGCCCGCAGGGTGGCATTCTGAATAGTCGGGCCATCGGCCAGCGGGTCAGAAAACGGGATGCCCAGCTCCAGCGCATCGGCACCACCTTCAATTAAGGCATCAATAATAGCCAGTGACTGGCCCGGGTTAGGATCGCCCAGGGTCACAAAGGGGACAAAGGCGCCTTCCTTGCGGGAGGCCAGCCCTTCAAACAGCGCCTGATAACGTTCCATTAGATTTCCCCTCGTGCTTTCAAAATATCGTGAACGGTGAAGATGTCTTTATCGCCGCGGCCAGAAAGGTTTACCACCAGTAGCTGCTCTTTTTCCGGGTTCTCACGCATCATCTTCAGGGCGTGAGCCAGAGCGTGGGAGGATTCCAGCGCCGGGATAATCCCTTCATGGCGGCACAGGGCTTTGAAGGCATCCAGGGCTTCGTCATCGGTAATCGACACGTAGTCTGCCCGGCCCGTGCTGTTCAGGTGGGCGTGCTGTGGCCCCACGGACGGGAAGTCCAGACCGGCGGAGATAGAGTAGGACTCTTCAATCTGGCCTTCGTCAGTCTGCATCATCGGTGATTTCATCCCGAAGTAAATCCCCACCCGGCCATGCTTAAGCGGTGCACCGTGCTCGCCGGATTCAATCCCGTGGCCCGCTGGCTCAACGCCGATCAGGCCCACTTTGGTTTCATCAATAAAGTCTGCAAACATGCCGATGGCGTTAGAACCGCCGCCGACACAGGCAATCACTGCATCCGGCAGGCGGCCTTCTTTCTCAAGGATCTGCGCTTTGGTTTCTTCGCCAATCATACGCTGGAATTCACGCACGATAGTCGGGAACGGGTGTGGGCCAGCGGCGGTGCCGAGCATATAGTGGGCGGTTTCGTAACTGCCAGACCAGTCGCGCAGCGCCTCATTACAGGCATCTTTCAGCGTGGCGGAGCCGC
>CBIFWW010000237.1:0-2130 GCA_966186435.1 uncultured Enterobacteriaceae bacterium | reverse complement strand
GCCGCACCAGCAGTAAATAATCTTAATGGGTCTGCGGGCCTGTTTTGAGGATAAAAAAAACGCCGCATAAGCGGCGTTTTTCATTACTTGGACTCGCGATTAAGCGCGAACGAAGTCGATGTGCAGCATTTTTGGCTTGTAAGCGTGACGCTGTACAGCTTGTGCTTTAACTTTAACTTCTTTGCCATCCAGTACCAGGGTGTGAACTTCGCCGTAGAAACCTTCTTTGGCCATCATGTTCAGCATAGCGTCCTGTTCCAGAGTGATGGACACTGCATCTTCTTTGCCACCGTAAACGATAGCAGGGAAGCGGTTACTAGTACGCAGGCGGCGGCTCGCACCTTTACCATGCTCCTTACGTACTTCAGCATTGATAGTAAACATTTGTATCTCTCTTTATTAACCTTGCTGCAGGCGACCCAGCAACAAGTAGATTATCTGCCTTGCGGATGCAAAAGCGGGCGGGATTATAGCCGTTCCCTGCCGGTGGGGCAATGAAAACCACCGTAAAGGGCGGTTTAACTTAGCCTCGCAGCTCATTGGCCCGGCGAAAGCGGCCCTGATAATCAAAAACCTTCTCACGGACTTGCCAGAATCGGCCTTTCATTCTGGCCACCACAAAATCAGGATGGCGCAGTAGCGCCTGCTGGCTGACGATATCTTCGGCGGTGATCCAACGTAGCGGCACCCCGGGGGTACGGGTGTGGGGCCGCAGGAATGCCATCTCAAAGGCGGTGCGCTGGGCCGGGGTTTGCAGACGGAAGCGCTCACTCACATCGGCACCATCTTCATCAAAGTAGGTAATTTTCAACCACGGCCCTTGAGCGTCGGCACCATGCTGAAGGTCCATCCCGCCGCAGCGTAACACCAGGGCGTCTTTTAATTTAAGCGCCGCTTTAAGCATATTGTCAGGATCGACTAAAACCTGGTCACAGGCATGGCAGCGGCGGGCGGCAATATCATTCTCGGCATTGCAGTGGGGGCAGTTTTTAAAGCGGAAACGGTACTCACACTGGGCTTTGTGGCCGTCGTCATCCTCAAACCAACCCTGGCAGCGGCGGCCAAAATGTTCAATCAAGGTGCCGTCCTGGGTGGTCTTACCCCAGAAGGTATTGGCAAAGCCGCAGTCCGGGCAGAACACCTGCACCGGAACATTGTCACTTTTACCCTTTGGGCTGCCCACTTCCGGGGTGAACAAATCGTGGGGATTCCCGGCATAATCCACAATCAGGCAGTCGGTTTTGCCCGGGGCAAGGCGCAGGCCACGGCCAACAATTTGTTGGTAAAGGCTTACCGACTCCGTGGGGCGAAGAATGGCGATCATATCCACGTGGGGGGCATCAAAGCCGGTGGTCAACACCGACACATTGACCAGGAAGCGCAGCCCTTTCTGTTTAAAGGTGGTGATCAACCGATCCCGCTCCGGCCCGCTGGTCTCCCCGGTGATCAGCGCCGATTCACCGGCGGGCAGCAGGCTGAGGATTTCCCTGGCGTGCTCCACAGTGGCGGCAAAAATCATCACCCCCTGGCGCTTTTCACCAAACTCCACGATCTGGCTGACAATGTGCGGGGTGATGCGTTTTTGGTCTTTAAGCTCCCGGTTCAAGTCCAGCTCGCTAAACAGGCCGTTATCCCGGGGCACCAGGCGGCTGAAATCATATTGCACCACTGGCATATCCAGGCGTTCCGGCGGCGTCAGATAACCGTGTTTAATCATATAACGCAGCGGCAACTCATAAATACAGTCGCGGAATAGGGCGTTTTCAATGCCACGGACCATACCGTGATAGTGGTATTGATAAATCCAGCCTTTGCCGAGGCGGAAGGGGGTGGCCGTCAGCCCCAGTAGCCGTATCCGTGGATTAGACTGTTTTAAATGGCTGAGAATTTGCTGGTACTGACTTTGTTCGTCATCGCTGATGCGGTGGCATTCATCCACAATCAATAATGAGAATGCCCCGGTGAATTTGTCGAGGTTACGGACCACGGACTGAACGCTGCCAAATACCACTTTGCCGTGGCTCTCTTTGCGATCCAACCCGGCGGCAAAAATATCGGCCTCAAGCCCCAGGGCGCAAAACTTCTCATGGTTCTGCGCCACCAGTTCCTTCACATGGGCCAGTACTAACA
>CBIFWW010000236.1:0-2131 GCA_966186435.1 uncultured Enterobacteriaceae bacterium | reverse complement strand
ACGGATCTTCCCACGGGTTCCAGAACGAGGTCACACGACGCATACGATAAGGTTCAGCAATGATCAGCAGGATCACCGCAAAAATGCCGGAGCCGATGATGGCCATGAACTGCCACAGCTTGGCACCGGCCAGGAACAGCATCGCCAGCGTGGTAACGAACAGCACCACCACCGTACCCAGGTCTGGCTGGGCCAGCAACAGCACCGCCATCACCAGGATCACGCCCATCGGCTTCAGGAAGCCGCGCAGGTTGTTACGTACCTCATCAACTTTACGTACCAGGTAGTTGGAGAGGAAACAGAACAGGGAAAGCTTGGAGAACTCCGCCGGCTGGATCCGCAGTGGGCCGAAAGCAATCCAGCGGGATGCCCCGTTGACCGAGCTACCCACCACCAGCACCACTAGCAGCATCACGATTGAGGCGATCAGCATGGCTGCGCTCCAGCGCTGCCAGAACTCCATCGGCAGGCGCAATGTCACCAGCGCCAGCAGGAAAGCCAGCACAATGTACAAACCATCACGCTTGGCAAACAGGAACGGATCATTAGCCAGCCGCTGACCTACTGGCATGGATGCCGAGGTCACCATAATAAAACCAATCGCCGCCAGGCCCAGCGTCAGCCAGAACAGGGTGCGATCGTACATCACCATGGTGTTGGCATCGGCTTCCCGTGTCCCCATTACCCACCCTTTTGCGGCGTTGAACAGCCATGCCAGGATACCGAACCCTGGAATACGCAGGCGTGGGAGAGATAATCGCATCAGCCCAATTCCTTCGCCAGACGGGTGAACACATCGCCCCGTTGTTCAAAACTCTTAAACTGATCAAGGCTGGCACAGGCCGGGGATAACAGTACCATGTCGCCAGGCTTAACTTTGGGTGCAATCAAGCGCATGGCTTGTTCCATGGTTTCCGTCAGTTCAGAGACTTCAGGGCGCAGCTGCATCAGAGCAGTACCATCACGACCAAAGCAGTAAATTCTGATGTTGTTACCTTGCAAGTATCGGGTGAGCGGCTCAAAATCCGCCGCTTTGCCGTCACCACCCAACAGTAGATACAACGTACCCACAACCTGTAAGCCGTTAAGCGCGGCTTCAGTGCTGCCCACATTAGTAGCTTTGGAATCATTCACCCAGCGCACGCCGTTATGTTCCAGCGCTAACTGGAAGCGGTGTGCCAGGCCAGAATACGTGGTTAACGCTTTGAGACTGGTGGCGCGAGGTAAACCCACCGCATCAGCCAGCGCCAGGGCAGCCAGCGCATTGGTATAGTTGTGTTGGCCGGAAAGCGTCATCTCTTTCACATTCAACACTTTCTCGCCTTTCACCCGCAGCCAGGTATCCCCCTGTTGGCGGTTGAGATGGTAATCACCCACGTCCACGCCGAAGCTGACGCAGCGGTCATCAGCACCGCGAACCGGCATACTGAGTGCATCATCTGCGTTAACCACGCAGACTTTAGCATTCTCATAAACCCGCAGTTTGGCGGCGCGATATTGCTGAAGCCCAAACGGGTAGCGATCCATATGGTCTTCAGTCACATTCAGGATAGTGGCAGCGGCAGCCTTCAGGCTTTTAGTGGTTTCTAGCTGGAAGCTAGACAATTCCAGCACGTATAGCTCGTAGCTATGGTCGAGCAGCTTTAACACCGGTAGGCCGATGTTGCCACCCACACCCACATCGACGCCCGCGGCGCGGGCCATCTCACCCACCAGGGTAGTGACGGTGCTTTTACCGTTAGAACCGGTAATGGCGATAATAGGCACTTGGGTTTCGCGGCAGAACAGCTCCACGTCACCAATAATCTCAATGCCATTATCAGCCGCCGCGTTCAGGGCCGGGTCAGCCAGCGCAATACCAGGGCTGGCGATGATCAAATCAGCGGCCATCAGCCAGTCTTGATTCACCCCCCCAGTATGGCACTCGACCTGCTCAGGCAGTTTATCAAAGCCCGGGGGGCTGATGCGGGTATCCATTACGCGGGGCGTAACGCCGCGCGCGATAAAGAATTCCACACATGACAGGCCAGTTAACCCCAGCCCAATAATGACGACTTTTTTACCCTGGTAATTCGTCATGATTAACGCACCTTCAGCGTTGCCAGGCCAATCAGCACCAGCATCAGCGAAA
>CBIFWW010000235.1:0-2237 GCA_966186435.1 uncultured Enterobacteriaceae bacterium | reverse complement strand
ACGTTTTATTAAATTCCTGATTGTTTATTGTAAATTCAGTATGATTTTTTAATAGGAATTTATCGACTATTCCTTCCAGCCCTTGGCCTAAATCGTTTTGTAGCATCTCCGTCACAGTATTATGCAGCAGCATCAATGCAGTATTGTCTGTATCAACAGACAGCTGATTATGTCGTTGCGTAGCAAAAAGTGGGTTGGTGTTGAATACAATCAAAGTCAGAAATAATAGAGCGCGATTCATCACCATCTCCTTAGTTGGTTTGATTCAGGTTTTTCAACTGTTAAACTGCCATCGATATCGGGGAATTTCTGCTCAGTGAGAACTGAAATAGCATTGCCGTAAATTACGAGGGCGTACAAAAGGCGGGCTAATTATCATGCTGACGTCCTGTCATTTTCAAAAATCCAGAAAGTACATAATACTTAACATTTTGTGCACTTTCGGTGAGCAAGTGCACACCAAACTAACTATTCCCCACTGGCTTCATCTGATTGAGTTCAAACTGCAAATTTGTTAACACTGGGTATTCATTATTAACGGAGAAAGTCATGTCTGAGATAAAAACCCTGCGTTCCCAGCCTATTTACCAGAACCAATGGATCAGCCTGAAGGAAGATGAAATCCAGCGGGCCGATGGCTCCACAGGTATCTATTCCGTGGTGGAAAAGCCGGACTTTGCCGTGATCGTACCGGTACAAGAGGGGATGATTTACGTGGTGGAGCAATATCGTTATCCGATCACCACCCGCACGTTGGAACTGCCGCAAGGCTCTTGGGAGCTGACCCCGGATGCTGACCCGCTGGATGTGGCGCGAGGAGAACTGGCGGAAGAAACTGGGCTGGTGGCGCAAACCATGGTCCCGGTGGGCTACCAAAAACTGGCCCAGGGTTACTCAAGCCAGGGCTACCATATCTGGTTTGCCACTGGCTTGAGTCAGGGGCCACAGCAGCTGGATAGGGAAGAAGTCGGGTTAACCCGCCGGGCGATACCCGTTGATGAATTTGCCAAACTGATCGCCGAAGGGAAGGTGAGTGACGCCACCTCGGTGACGGCATTCCTGCTGGCAAGGTTGAAGGGGCTGGTGTGATTGCCTGTTTTAAAGGGCTGAGGCAATGTTAACCTTACGGGCTATTTGTGATTAACGCTGCTATTTAGAATAATACTTCCTCCAATTTTTATGGCTATCTGACCGGCGCAACACCCATATAAGTAGCACCGAGGCCATTTCGTCATCTCCGAAAAAAATAAGTTAATTTAGTTACAACATACATTATTTGCTATTTATGGTGCATAACTTAACCCTGTACCGGCCATCACCTCATGAACCAGAAAAAACCGTCTTAATAACGTCTGAAGAATCTCCGGCGCGTAAATAAAATGCTTTCGATGAATGATGCAAACGAGGGCCAGACCCGGGAGCTAAGAAAACGGATTCTACACCGCCTTCGGTCAGATGTGGCTGGCGGCCCATGAAATGCCGGGAGTCACTGTGTTAGGCAATATGGATGACGATCAGAGCATGGTAGGGGCATCCAACGGCTATCCGTGGACCACCTATTTGCTGGCCGATGTGCCAGATCTGGATACTGTCCACGCTATTTGTAATCTGTTCCGCACCACCCCGGTGGGCGATAACCAATTCAAACTGTGGAAATACTGCCGGATGGAAGCCAGAACCGGCCGCGAATAAATTATCCAGGGTTAACCTGACAGGTGCGGGTGCGCCCGCATCGCAGACACAAGAAGAATGATCATGATTGAAGTCGCTGATTTTCGTAATGGGATGTCCCTGCTGGGCGGGGCGGTATCAATAATCACCACTGCCGATGATAGCGGTTATTACGGGATGACGGCCTCCGCCGTGTGCAGCGTCACCGACAGCCCGCCAACTTTGCTGGTTTGCGTAAACCGCAACGCCTGGACACACCAACATTTTATGGCTAACGGGGTGCTTTATGTGAATGTCCTGGCCGCCAGTCAGCAAGCGCTTTCGGGTCTGTTTGCCAATAAGGATATCGCTATGGCCGATCGTTTCACCACCCACGGCTGGAGCCGTCTTGCCACCCGGCCACCGGCCCTGGATGATGCATTGGTGAATTATCAGCCACACCCATGACGTGGGCAGCCATACGGTGTTCTTTGCTGAGTTCCAGGCTATCCGTTTTGGTAAGAACACAGGGGCGCTGGTGTACTTCAACCGTGGTTACCATCACTTGCCTTTAAACAAACCATTAG
>CBIFWW010000234.1:0-2392 GCA_966186435.1 uncultured Enterobacteriaceae bacterium | reverse complement strand
GTCTTACTTCCTTTTTTAGAATTACTGCATAGCACAATTGATTCGTACGACGCCGGCTTATAGCCGGCTTTTTTTTTGGCCTGAATCCATAAAGCTTCTACGCTTAAGGGGTGTGCTAAAAAAGAGGAAGCAATCATGTACTATGCCTTAAGATTTACCATGAGTGACCTCCCTACAGAGCCAGTACCGGTTCCCGACCCGATCCCAAAGCCACAACCTCTTCCCGATTCACCTATCGATCCCGACCCGCACCCGATTATCGATCCACCGGCTCATTACTGAATTACTCCGGTAACGGTACGCCGCTACCGGGGTAGGACTAGTTAGCGTTGATCAGGCAACTGATTAACGCTACATGGGTTCTGACGCCGTGGCTAAATGCATCTTCATCAATGCGGAAGTGGGGGTTATGCACATTCCAGGTGGCCCCTTTTTCCGGATTGCCACAGCCGATAAACAAGAATGTACCCGGTACTTTTTGCTGATAGGAGGAGAAATCTTCGCTACCAAACAGGGGCCGATCGCTTTCCTGAAATGTCCCGGCAGGGAAGTGGGCGGCGATTTGCTCACGGGCAATTTGGCAAGTAGTGGGATGATTCAGCCCGGCAGCATAACCTTCCTGCCAGCGGATCTCGCACTCTGCTCCCTGAGCCTGGGCAATGCCCGCTACCATCCGCGCCATGATTTCCGGCACCTGGCGGCGAACGGAATCATGATGGGTGCGGAAAGTCCCAGCCAGACGGGCACTGTTCGGGATGACATTAAAGCTATCGCCGGCCTGGAAGGTGGCAATAGTCAACACCGCTGGGGTAAGTGCATCCACCTGGCGGGAAACAATGGTTTGTAGGGAATTGACGATTTCCGCCCCCACCACAATGGGATCGACGCTTAAGTGGGGCATCGAGCCGTGGCCCCCTTTGCCAGTGATCAAAATCTCGAAGTTGTCACTGGACGCTACATAATACCCGGCCTTCATGCTGATGGTGCCCACCGGGAGCATCGGGAATACGTGTAATCCAAAGATATGCTCTACGTCATCCACCACACCCAGTTCAACTAGCGCTTTGGCACCGCCAGGGGGGACTTCTTCAGCCGGCTGGAAGATAAACTTCACGCTACCGTGGAGCTTATCCTGCAACTGGCACAGCACTTTGGCCGCACCCATCAACATGGCGGTGTGGGCATCGTGGCCACAGGCGTGCATTACCCCTGGTTTAGTAGAGCTAAAACTCTCACCGCTCTGCTCTTCCAGCGGCAGGGCGTCAATGTCCGCCCGCAGTGCCCAGCAGGGGCCGGGATGAGCACCCTTTAATACCGCCACGACGCTGTTTTCCATGGGCCGGGTGATAGTAAGGGGGCCGAAGCTTGCCAACGCTTGGGCAATATAATCTGCCGTAGGTTTTTCATGGAAGGATAAATCGGGGTGGGCGTGGATGTGCCGACGCCAGCCAATCACATCATCAGTTACCTGGTCGAGTAGCGCTTCGATTGCGGCCTGCATAAGTTCTCCTGGTTCATTCGCGTTACATAATGGCGGCAGCCAGCCCGCCAGCCAATAAAATAATCAGACTAGACCTTTACCTGAGCGCCCGGAAGATAGTATTTTTTGATAGTCGATGCTTTTTATTGATAGGGGTGATGCATGAAACATACGCCAAAGCTGGCACAGCTTCAGGCTTTACGGCAGGTGGCCCGTAGCGGCAGCCTACGTTCAGCGGCCCGGGATCTGGGGCAATCACAGCCTGCATTAAGCCGCACTTTGCGTGAGCTGGAGCAAACGTTAGGCAGCCAGCTTTTATTGCGCGGTAAAGAAGGTATCACGTTAACTGAGGCAGGCCAGGCTTTCTGGCGGCGCTCGGAGTGGATACTTGAAGAGTTACGCCGGGCAGCTGAGGAGGTAGGTCAAATTGCCCGCATCACCCACGGGCGGCTGACGGTGGGATTTTCCTCGCTGCTGGCATTTACCGTGTTCCCTGCGCTTGCCGATAGCTTTACCCGCGACCTACCACAGGTGATGCTGTCGGTGATGGAAGGGCAGCTTTCATCGTTACTACCCGGTGTGGTCAATGGCGAGATCGACCTGGCGATTGGCTCGGTAGACCCGATGAATCCCCCTAATGGCGTGATAATCGAGCCGCTGTTTACCGCCCCATTTTGCATTATTGCCCGCCGGGGCCATCCGCTGAGTGAGGTGGCGGAACTTAACCAGCTGCGTCATGGGCGATGGACGATCCCGGCGTCAACTATGGGTTATTACCAGCAGTTGCAGCACCAATTGGCGGATTTTTATCGCCAGTTAACCACACCGCCGCTGCGTACCGATTCGGTGATCACCGGTATCAATCTGGTGTTAAAAGCGGATTATCTGACGATTGTAGCGCGGGCCATGAGC
>CBIFWW010000233.1:0-2396 GCA_966186435.1 uncultured Enterobacteriaceae bacterium | reverse complement strand
CCAGTAACTGATACTGCCACCGGCCCTAACAGCACGATGGCGCCGTTATCCAACTGACGGTGGATCGCCTCTTCATCAATGCGCCGGATGCGGCCGCTGTGGCAATAATCCACGCCATCGTCCACGCCCAAGGGTTGGGCAATGATAAAGTTGCCGCTCACCACGTTAATATGCACGCCTTGCAAAGGCGTGTTGTTTAGGCTCATGGAGAGGCGGGCGGTGATATCCAGTTGCAACATACCCGCTGCTTGTTTTACCAGTTCCAACGTGCGCGCATCGGTCACCCGGGTTTGCTTATGGTAGCGCGGTTGATGATGATGATGGGCCAGGTTGGCATCAATCTGTGGGCGGGCGCCGTACACTAGCACCAAGCGAATACCCAGGCTGTGAAGTAAACCAATATCATTGATTATGTTGGAGAAATTTTCATTCTCAATGGCTTCGCCACCCAGCATAATCACGAACGTCTTGCCACGGTGGGCATTAATATAGGGAACTGAATGACGAAATCCGTGTACCAGCTCAGTTTTACGTTCCTTAACCACGGCAATACCTCAGTGAATTTTTATTCGTAATAAGTGTATTTTTATTCTTTTACGGCAATAGGTGCAAGCTTAAATTTTCATCTGTTTTAATTTCTTTTCATACAGTTTTAACGGCAATTTTCAAGAGGGTTTACTCTATTGGGGGATGACAGTAAGCGGATGTTTAGTTAAAGTTTTTAGTCCATAAAATTAGCGAATTATTATTTTTAGTTTTGCTCAGGAGAAGCATGTCAGGATCTCGTTCCGATATTAGCCGCCGAAAGCTGTTACAGGGTGCCGGTGCTGTGTGGTTGCTCAGCGTTAGCCAGGCAGGCTTTGCTGCGGTCAGCCAGGTGATTGCCATCCGCGTGTGGCCTTCCTCCACCTATACCCGTGTCACTCTGGAATCTAACCGCCAGCTGAAATACAAGCAGTTTGCCCTTAGCAACCCGGAGCGCGTGGTGGTGGATATTGAAGACGTCCATCTGAATGCGGTGTTAAAAGGGCTGCACGGGCAAATCCGCCCGGACGATCCCTTTATCAAGTCGGCACGGGTAGGGCAGTTTGATCCTAAAACCGTGCGCTTGGTGTTTGAACTTAAGCAGAATGTCTCACCCCATCTGTTTGCCCTGGCCCCGGTGGCAGAGTTTAAAGAGCGCACCGTGATGGATCTTTACCCGGCAAACGGCAATAACGGACAAGATCCGCTGCTGGCATTGCTGGAGGACTATAACAATGGCCAGCTGGATAAGAAGGTGCCGCCCGCAGGCCCGAAACCCGGCAAGGCCGGGCGCGACAGGCCGATTGTTATCATGCTGGACCCGGGCCACGGCGGCGAAGATCCCGGTGCCATCGGCAAATATAAAACCCGTGAGAAAGACGTGGTGCTGCAAATTGCCCGCCGCCTAAGGGCGTTGATCGAACAGCAGCCAAATATGAAAGCCTACATGACCCGCAACGAGGATGTGTTTATCCCATTGAAGGTACGGGTAGCTAAAGCCCAGAAGCAGCGAGCTGACCTGTTTGTTTCGATCCACGCCGATGCCTTTACCAGCCGGGCAGCCCGAGGCTCTTCGGTTTTCGCGCTCTCCACTAAAGGGGCCACCAGTACCGCCGCTAAATTCCTTGCCCAAACCCAGAACGCCGCGGATTTAATCGGCGGTGTGAGTAAAAGCGGTGACCGTTACCTCGACCACACCATGTTCGATATGGTGCAATCGCTGACCATTAATGACAGCCTGAAGTTCGGTAAGGAAGTGCTTGGCCGCCTGGGCAAAGTCAATAAACTGCATAAAAACAGCGTCGATCAGGCGGGGTTTGCTGTGCTAAAAGCCCCGGATATTCCTTCCATTCTGGTAGAAACTGCCTTTATCAGTAATGTGGAAGAAGAACGCCGCCTCAAGACAGCGGCGTTCCAACAGGAAGTAGCTCAGTCGATTTTAGCCGGCATCCAGGCATACTTCGCGGACAACGGCACCCTTGCTCGCCGGGGTTGATAGGGGAGTAAGCTGATTATAACGACGGATCAAATAATCCATCCGCCTCACTGCTTTTGGCATTGCGAAATAGAAGGTCCCGGCATCGCATTTACCTTAAAAAGCCATAGGTTACCCTGTGGATCGATAGCTAAATCGATTCCCGGGGCTTCAATTTCGGTGCTATACAAGGGCTAGAATTAGGCAGGAAATTTTTTGGCTAATTGATAGTTTTTTTAATGCTGGATTCGGTATTCTTCGGGAAGTTTGAGCGAATAAACAGGATTTGATCGATATTAGGAAAATCAGGAAAGAAAGAAGTGTAACAAGAATGGCTAAGAAATGGTTGCGGGGGCCGGATTTGAACCGACGACCTTCGGGTTATGAGCCCGACGAG
>CBIFWW010000232.1:0-2409 GCA_966186435.1 uncultured Enterobacteriaceae bacterium | reverse complement strand
CGCTGACCTCTTGCATGCCATGCAAGCGCTCTCCCAGCTGAGCTATAGCCCCGTCGTAAACATCGTGTCGTCTTGACGGGCGGCATAATATGAATTCCCCGCTAAAGTGTCAACGGCAAATTTATCATCTTGATTCATTTGCTGAAAAAGCCACCAAATCAGGGCTGGATCTCAATTTCACCATGTCTAATAGTTAATCACGTCACGCTTTCCAGTAAGATGTTGTCGTAATAACATCACCGGCTGACTAAGGAAGGGAAGATTGTGTTCAAGGAAAGAATGACGCCTGAAGAGCTGGCCGCGCTAACGGGTTTTAGCCGCCAGACCATCAATAAGTGGGTGCGAAAGGAAAACTGGTTAACGGCCCCTCGCCCCGGCGTCCAGGGTGGTAAAGCCCGGTTAATCCTTATTGATGAGCGAGTGCGTGATTTTATCCTCAGCGCCCAACGTATGTCGGAGCCTGTTGCCACCTACTCTACCAGTGAGACTTCACTGGAGATCCTGCTAATCAATTCAATTAAAGAATTACGCCCGTCTGAGCAAAAGCAACTAACCTCCCTGCTATTAAGGGAAGGGATAGCCGGTGTGCTAACGCGCTTGGGTATCCGTAGCGATACCCCAGTAAATAGCTAAAAAAAACCCACCCGCGGGTGGATTTTTCATTTAGAGTCAGGCGCCAATTACTGCTGGCTTTCACGCTCTGCAATAAAACCTAAAGCTTTATTGATACGCTCAATAGAGCGAGTTTTGCCAATGGCGTGAACGGTAACGTCCAGGGCCGGGGATTGACCGCCACCGGTCACCGCCACACGCAACGGCATACCGACTTTACCCATCCCTACTTCTAACTCATCAGCGGTAGCCTGAATGGCGTGATGGACGTTTTCAGCGGACCAGTCAGTTAACGCGTTCAGTTTGTCGCGCACCACTTCCAGCGGCTGGCGAGCCACTGGACGCAGGTGTTTTTTCGCTGCGTCAGCGTCGAACTCAGCAAAATCTTCATAGAAGTAGCGGCAGGTCTGCGCCATTTCCACCAGAGTCTTGCAACGTTCACCCAGCAGTTTCACTAGTTCAGCCAGCTGTGGGCCATTACGGGTATCGATTTCTTCCTGCTCGATGTGCCACTGTAAGTGAGTAGCCACATACTCAGGTGCCAGGGTATTGATGTAATGATGGTTCAGCCATTGCAGTTTATCGGTGTTAAAAGCACTGGCAGATTTGCTCACCGCATCCAGGGTGAAGAACTGCTTCATCTCATTAATGGTGAAAATTTCCTGATCGCCATGGGACCAGCCCAGACGTACTAGGTAGTTGAGCAGTGCTTCTGGCAGGTAGCCATCATCACGGTATTGCATCACGCTGACCGCACCGTGGCGCTTAGACAGTTTTTTACCGTCATCACCGTTAATCATGGATACGTGGGCGTATACCGGCACCGGTGCGTTTAACGCTTTCAGAATATTGATCTGACGTGGGGTGTTATTGATATGGTCTTCACCACGGATAACGTGAGTGATCTCCATATCCCAGTCATCGACAACTACGCAGAAGTTGTAGGTTGGGGAACCATCGGTACGGCGGATGATCAGATCGTCCAGTTCTTGGTTGCTGAATTCGATCGGCCCACGGATCTGGTCATCAAAGATAACGGAACCTTCCTGAGGGTTAGCAAAACGCACCACGCAAGGTTCGCTGGCATCGTGATGAGAATGGTCATGGCGGCAGCGGCCGTCATAACGTGGCTTCTCATTATTCGCCATTTGGTCTTCACGTAATTTTTCCAGACGCTCTTTGGAGCAGTAGCATTTGTAGGCGGTACCCGCTTCCAGCATTTCATCAATGACCGCGTTATAACGATCGAAACGCTTGGTCTGGTAGTACGGACCCTCATTCCAATCCAGGTTCAGCCAGTTCATACCATCCATAATGGCGTCGATGGCCTGCTGAGTGGAACGCTCAAGGTCAGTATCCTCAATACGCAGCACAAATTCGCCGTTGTGGTTACGGGCAAACAACCAAGAGTAAAGCGCGGTACGTGCGCCACCGACGTGCAGATAGCCAGTTGGGCTAGGCGCGAAGCGGGTTTTGATTTTCATTAAGCGGCCTTAATTACGTAAAAGTGCCGGAAGCCGGCAAATGCCTGGGAAAATAAGTGGGCAACATTCTACCACCCTGAGGCGATTCCTCAATGTCGATGCGGCTAACAGATGCCAGATTACTGATTTTGGCGCTAAATTAGACGCAATGGGTAGCTTGCCTTCGACATTGGCTAATTTTAAGACGAATAAACAAAAACTTGAGAAAAGGCGTTGACTCATTTTCAAGTCTCCCTATAATGCGACTCCACACAGCGGGGGTGATTAGCTCAGCTGGGAGAGCACCTCCCTTACAAGGAGGGG
Source organism: uncultured Enterobacteriaceae bacterium (assembly GCA_966186435.1). Classification (GTDB taxonomy): domain Bacteria; phylum Pseudomonadota; class Gammaproteobacteria; order Enterobacterales; family Enterobacteriaceae; genus CBIFWW01. The sequence goes on along the minus strand of CBIFWW010000232.1, from coordinate 10 downwards.
GTCGGCGGTT
>CBIFWW010000231.1:0-2487 GCA_966186435.1 uncultured Enterobacteriaceae bacterium | reverse complement strand
CCTGGAACGTTGCAGGCGAAGAAGCAGTACGTGAATACAAGAAAGGCGACGAAATTGCAGCAGTTGTCCTGCAAGTTGACGCAGAACGTGAACGTATCTCCCTGGGCGTTAAGCAACTGGCTGAAGATCCGTTCAACAACTACGTTGCAATCAATAAGAAAGGCACCATCGTTACTGGTAAAGTAACTGCAGTTGATGCAAAAGGTGCTACAGTTGAATTAGCAGACGGCGTTGAGGGTTACCTGCGCGCTTCTGAAGCTTCCCGTGACCGCGTTGAAGATGCCACTCTGGTTCTGAACGTAGGTGATGATGTTGAAGCTAAATTCACTGGCGTTGATCGCAAAAACCGCGTAGTTAGCCTGTCTGTACGTGCTAAAGACGAAGCTGACGAGAAAGATGCAATCGCTACTGTTAACAACAAACAGGAAGAAGGCAATTTCTCTAACGCAATGGCTGAAGCTTTCAAAGCAGCTAAAGGCGAGTAATCGTCCTTGCGCTAAAAGGGCGGCTTAGGCCGCCTTTTTTCGATGAGAACTGTAAATAATTTCCTAAAAGGAAACCGGAGGAATCATGACCAAGTCAGAGTTGATTGAAAGACTTGCAGCCCAGCAATCTCATATTCCAGCGAAAGCAGTGGAAGATGCAGTTAAAGAGATGCTGGAACATATGGCCTCTACTCTCGCCCAAGGTGAGCGTATTGAGATCCGGGGATTTGGCAGCTTCTCACTGCACTACCGTGCACCCCGCACCGGGCGTAACCCGAAAACTGGCGATAAAGTGGATTTGGAAGGTAAATACGTTCCTCACTTCAAACCGGGTAAAGAACTACGTGACCGCGCCAACATTTATGGCTAAGTTATGCGCTTGCTGACTTAGTACAAAAACGGCACCTTCGGCTTCGGGTGCCGTTTTTTTATTGTGAAATCCCCAAATTGCGTACCCGCTCGCACCGCTATGTACCTCTGCTGAAACCCCCTAACTTCTCTGGAACCTGCCTTCCCGAACGGCCAGAGGCCCATTTTAATCCCCGGTAATAACATGCATGCTCCCAGATATCAGGGAGGCGCTATGGCTGGAACAGGGAAAATATGTACGTTGATATGGCTGGGGTTGCTGCCGCTACTGGTGCTGCCGGCTATTCCCGAGCTATCGGCCATCATTGCGATCATTTTCGGTGCCTTGTTTTTACTGGTCTTGCCGTGGCGGCGGCTACGCATGGGCGGGTTAGTCTTGCTGGTTTTCTGTTGGGGGATGCTCAGCGCCAGGCAGCTTCTTTGGCCTGTGGAGAACCTGACCACCGGAACCCAGCAGGCGCAAATCACTCTAGTGAGTAACAGCGGGCAAGGGCGGTATGACGCTATTCTCCACCAAGTGAATGGCAAGTGGCTGTTCCCTGCTATCAAGGCGCGGTTGAATGGGGGACTCAATAATCAGGCTCCTTGTCCAGGCCAACTCTACCAGGTACAGGTTAGGCTGCGGCCACTCCACGGCCAATTTAATGTGCCGGGGTTTGATACTCAACGCCACGGGCTGGCTAAGGGCCAGGTCATGACCGGGAAGATCCTTGGATCCCGGGTGCTCTCCACCCAATGCAGCTTAAGGGCGCGTGTGATAGAAACTATCGAGCGCCAGTTCAATACACTGGAAAGCTACCCGCTACTGCGCGCGCTGGCCTTCGGGGAACGGGATCAGCTAACAGAGCGGTGGCGAACCCTATTACAACAAACCGGCACAGCCCATTTGTTGGCTATTTCCGGGATGCATATCTCTCTGGCTGCGGCCTTGGGCTGGGGGTTGTTGAGGCTGGCACAGGTATTGTTTCCAGTGTACTGGGTTAGCTACCGGTCACCGATGGTTGCCGGGGCATTGGTGGCGATTGGCTGGTGCTGGTTAAGCGGGGCGCAACTACCGGCCATGCGGGCCACCATCGCTCTGCTTATTTGGCTGTTACTCAGACTGTCTTCACGGAATCTGTCCCCCTGGCAGGTGTGGCTGTACGCCGTAACCGGGATTATTTTCTGGCAGCCAATGGCTTTGCTATCCGATAGCTTCCGGCTCTCTGCTGTTGCCGTAGCAGGGGTGATTTTCTGGTATCAATGGGTGCCCTTACCGCAGATCAATGTATATAGGCCGATCCGCTGGTTAATGGGATTGATCCACCTACAGACCGGATTGTTTATGATCCTGATGCCAATCCAAATCGCGATATTTCAGGGGATTAGTTTGAGTTCCTGGGCCGCAAATCTGGTGGCGGTTCCGTTGGTGTCGCTGGTCGTAGTGCCTGCGGTACTGGCCGGGGTGATCCTGGCGCCCGCCCCGGATGTGGCTACCTGGTCCTGGCATTTGGCTGATAAGGCATTGCTTTGGCTAGTCGGCTTTTTGGGCGCTTTACCGGATGGTTGGCTGCCATTGGATAGCCGGGCCACGGCGGTTTCATGGCTACCCTGGTTGGCAATCATCGTCTGGAAGCTGGGGGCAGGGCGGGCC
>CBIFWW010000230.1:0-2610 GCA_966186435.1 uncultured Enterobacteriaceae bacterium | reverse complement strand
CTATCACATTGTTAATAAATTATTAAAACAACGCTTGCATTTTATGATTCATAAATTAACCATTTATAGAAGTTACCGAAGTGGTTACCGGAGAAACAATAATGCAGCAGTTGCCAAGTTATCTCAGCGGCGCATGGCAGTTTGGCCGCGGCGCAGAACGTGAAATTAAACATGCCATTACTGGCGAATCCTTATGGCAGGTCACCAGCGAAGGGCTGGATATGGCCGCCGCTCGCCGCTATGCCATCGATAAAGGTGGCGAGGCGCTACGGGCGATGACCTTTATTCAGCGTGCCAGCATGCTGAAGGCGGTGGCAAAGCACCTGCTGGCTCAGAAAGAAGCGTTTTATAGCGTTTCCGCACAGACCGGGGCCACCCGCGCCGATAGCTGGGTGGATATTGAAGGGGGTATCAGCACCCTGTTCGCCTTTGCCGGGATGGGTAACCGTGAATTGCCTGACGATGTAATCTGGCCGGAAGACGAGTTGATCCCGTTGTCCAAACAGGGCGGCTTTGCCGCTCGCCATGTGCTGACATCTAAAGCCGGGGTAGCGGTGCACATTAACGCCTTTAACTTCCCCTGCTGGGGAATGCTGGAAAAACTGGCCCCTACCTGGCTGGCCGGGATGCCTGCGATTATTAAACCGGGTACCGCCAGCGCTCAGCTAACTCAGGTGATGGTGAAAGCCATTGTCGATAGTGGGCTGGTGCCGGAAGGGGCAATTAGCGTGATTTGCGGCGGTGCCAGGGATTTGCTGGACCATCTGGATGAGCAGGACGTGGTGACCTTTACCGGTTCAGCCGCCACCGGCCAGACCCTGCGCTGCCACCCGAATATCGTGGCCCGCTCAGTTCCGTTTACCATGGAAGCAGATTCCCTGAACTGTTGTGTGCTGGCGGAAGACGTCACCCCGGATCAGCCAGAATTCGCGCTGTTTATCCGTGAAGTGGTGCGCGAGATGACCGCCAAAGCCGGGCAAAAATGTACCGCCATCCGCCGTATTATCGTGCCGGTGGCCCAGGTCCATGCCGTTAAACAGGCGCTGAATAACAAACTCGCCAGCATCACCATGGGCGACCCGGCCCAGGAAGGCATCAAAATGGGTGCCTTGGTTAGCACCAGTCAGCGCCGCGACGTGCAGGAAAAGGTCAACGCATTAGTGACGGCAGGTTGTGAAGTGGTACTGGGAGGGAAAGCCGATATGTCCCTGGCCGGGGCATTCTTCCCACCTACCCTGCTGTATTGTGCCCAGCCCGATGAAACGCCAGCCGTTCATGGCGTTGAGGCATTCGGCCCGGTAGCGACCCTGATGCCTTATCAGGATCACGCCCATGCGTTGAAGCTGGCCGGTGATGGCCAAGGCAGCCTGGCGGGTACTCTGGTGACCACCCGTGAAGAAACCGCCCGTGACTTTATCCTTGGTGCCGCCCGCTTCCATGGCCGTATCCAAATCCTGAATGAAGAGTCTTCCAAAGAATCCACCGGCCACGGTTCCCCCCTGCCGATGTTGGTGCACGGCGGCCCGGGCCGCGCCGGTGGCGGCGAGGAGTTAGGTGGCCTGCGGGCCGTTAAACACTACCTGCAACGCACCGCTATCCAGGGCAGCCCGTCTATGCTGGCAGCCATTGGTCAGCAGTGGGTACGGGGTGCAAAAGTGCAGGAAGATCAGGTTCACCCATTCCGCAAATATTTCGAGCAGTTAAAAACCGGGGACAGCCTGTTAACCGCTCGCCGGACGGTGACTGAAGCGGATATCGTGAACTTTGCCAACCTGAGTGGCGATCACTTTTACGCCCACGTGGACAAAATCGGTGCTGAGCAATCCTTCTTTGGTGAGCGCGTGGCCCACGGCTACTTTGTGGTGTCTGCCGCCGCCGGCCTGTTTGTTGATGCCGGGGTTGGCCCGGTTATCGCCAACTACGGGATGGAGGGGCTGCGTTTTATCGAGCCGGTGAAGATTGGCGATACCATCCAGGCCCGCCTGACCTGCAAGCGTAAAACCGCCAAGCCGCAGAAGACTGCCGAGGATAAGCCGGTGGGTGTGGTGGAGTGGTCAGTGGAAGTGACTAATCAGCACCAGCAACAGGTGGCGCTGTACTCGATTCTGACCCTGGTGGCCCGCCGTAAAGGGGATTTTGCTGGTTGATAGCCAGATTTTTTATGCTAAGGTCGGGCGCTCCCCGGCCTTTTTACAAATGGCTTAGATATTTCAACAACTTAAATGTTTGATAACTTATCTGATATTGTCTAAGCAGTAAGTGTTAACGCTGTCATCACTTATAAGGTCAAAATCAATGGAGGCAACAATTTTATGAAACAGATGGTCTTTAGCTAAGCATTCGTCGAGGTCATGGTTTCATGCTTATATAATTTTGATGAAGCTGCTCTGAGCAAGCCGGTGAGTTAGTTATCGGTACTGACCATATTAGTCAAAGTCCTGGTTATTCCAACCAAGGCAATATCCGCAGTCTACGCCTGCTTAACATAGGCTTGCCGTGCAAAGTGGTCTGTTTCTCAAACGGCCCCTATGAGACCCCACCATGCTTTTTATAATATCCATTCGATGGCATCTAGCGCATTCCCACATCATATTTTTATAATGACATCTC
>CBIFWW010000229.1:0-2783 GCA_966186435.1 uncultured Enterobacteriaceae bacterium | reverse complement strand
GCCGGTGTTGTCCTTGAACTCGTACTTGTCGTCGTTGTTGATCTTCTTGGTCACATACCCCTGCAGCACCACAGGCGTGTCATCGGCAGCGTCGCTGGCAGCTGCCACGGTGGTGACCGACTGGGCGCCAGGGCCGGTATAGCTGGCGGCCAGTGCAGCGGTGCTGAACAGAGGGGCGAGGATCAGGGCGAAATAACGTGCTTTCATGAGGATCGGGTCCTGTTTCGGTTTCGATGGGACCAGATTAACGGTCTTGGCTGAATCGAAGCTTAACCGGGCAATGGACCGCCCAGTTACAAACTCTCGAAGCCAATCGATAGAATCAACGTTACACTGGTAGCAAACCTATCAGGCACTGGATATCCATATGCGTTTGGACAGCCTTAAGATTAAAAATTTTCGGTGTTATGAAAGTGCCGAATTCAAGTTTAATCCAAACTTCAATTTACTTATAGGTGTAAACGGCAGTGGGAAAACCTCATTGCTTCAAGCAGTAGCCAGCAGCTTTGTCGAGTTTTCTGAAGCCATCGGTCACCCCTACTGCCCCAATAATGAAGAGGCGGTTCGCGTAGTCGTACAGAATGTGGACAAAAAGGTCAGGTTCGAAGAATGCTACCCGCTGCAACTTGATGCTGAGGGCGAACTTCTTGGACGAACCCGCTGGCACGTGAACAAAATAAAAAGCACTGAACCCGTCACTTTCGGATATGTTGTAGCATCACATCTTGCAGACTCTTTTCTGCAGGTACCACATGATCCGAACGCCGACTTGCCGATTCTCGCATTCTATCGAGCTAACCGACGCTGGGTAACAACAGACGTCGAAATAACTTCGGCAATGACTGAAAGACCATCCCGCTTGGATGCCTACCACCAATGGCAAGATGCCGCTGTAGATATTGAATACTTACAGCGCTGGGTCATATCTAAGACGCTTGAAAACCTTCAGCACTTCGCTGAAACAGGGTCGCAGCAAGACGCGCCTAACGATGAACTCAGCATCGTCAACACTACAATTTCCAAGGCACTTCCGGGCGCCAAAGGAATCCGATACGATATTACACTGCGAAGCTTGATGGTGGATATCGGATCATCTGCACCCATCGCATTCAACAATCTTAGCGATGGTCAGCGATCAATGATCGCATTGTTGGCGGATATCGCTCGTCGTATGTGCCTACTCAACCCCCACCTCTCCACAAATGTCCTAGTTGAAACTGCGGGTATCATTGTAATCGACGAACTTGACATTCATCTACACCCTGCGTGGCAACGCATGATCGTTCAAACCTTGAGAGCGGCATTTCCTAAAGTTCAATTCATAGCTGCAAGTCACTCACCTCAGATTATCGGCACACTCAAGGCTGAAGAAGTGATCATTCTGGAGCACGGCGAAGCCTCGCATCCACGCGTCACATACGGGTTGGATTCCAGCAGTATCCTTTCAGAAGTCATGGATGTAGAAAAGCGTGACCCTGATGTTCAGGCGCTTCTAACAGCACTATTCACGTCAATTGAGAGCAATGAACTAAATACAGCCAAAGCTAAATTGATTGAGCTTAAGGAGAAAGCACCAGACCTTCCAGAATTCGCAGGTGCAGAGGCCTTGATTCGCCGGAAGGAAATTCTGGGAAAATGAGAAAAATTCTGAAGGCTGTCGAACCGGAGAGCGTCACGCAGTGGAAAGCCCAAGCCAATGACGACTGGCAACCCAGCTATGCAACCTTGCAAAACCCGCAAAAGCGAGACCTTCATCTCAGCCTACTAAATGAACAAGGGCATCTCTGCTGCTATTGTGGCCGACGAATCGGCCCCGAAGATAGCCACGTCGAGCATTTCAGGCCCCAGGAGCTTTTCCAAACCCTTGAACTGGACTACGAAAACCTGCATGCATCGTGCATTCGTCAAAAAAATCCAGGGTCGCCATTACACTGCGGCCATCACAAAGGAAATTGGTTCGAAGAGCACTTGCACATTTCACCGCTTGAGGAAGCATGCGAAGAGCGCTTCAGCTACTTACTTACGGGTGAAATTCAATCGGCTGACGAAAGAGATCCTGCAGCTGTAAAAATGATAGAAGTTCTCGCCTTGGACATACCCTACCTGAATAATCGCCGCGAAGAGGCCATTATCAGAATGTTCGACAACGCGTTCCTCGAAGCAATGAGCGATGACGAACTTCTATATCTAATGAGTGCTCTACGAGCACTACCACCGAGCCAGCAAAATCCCTTCGACCACGTGCTAGCTAGGTTCGCCCAGCAACTGCTGCCAGAGTAATACCGGGCTGCAAAAAGCGCAGCCCGATCACTACCATCAACGATGGTACTGCGCCGACAGTTCATGCACGGCGTTGATGAACACGCCAGCGTGCTCCGGGTCGACTTCCGGGGTAATGCCGTGGCCCAGGTTGAACACATGACCGGTGCCGTGGCCGTAGCTGGCCAGGATGCGCGCCACTTCCTGGCGGATGGCTTCCGGCTTGGCGTAAAGCACGGTCGGGTCCATGTTGCCTTGCAAGGCTACTTTGTCGCCCACGCGGCGGCGGGCATCGCCGATTTCGCAAGTCCAGTCCAGGCCCAGTGCGTCGGCACCGGCTTCAGCAATGCTTTCCAGCCACAGGCCGCCGTTCTTGGTGAACAGGATCACCGGCACCTTGCGCCCTTCGTGCTCGCGGATCAGGCCGCTGACGATCTTGCGCATGTAGGCCAGGGAGAATTCCTGGTAAGCCGCCGCCGACAGGTTGCCGCCCCAGGTGTCGAAAATCTGCACGGCCTGGGCAC
>CBIFWW010000228.1:0-2787 GCA_966186435.1 uncultured Enterobacteriaceae bacterium | reverse complement strand
CAATTATCATATTGTAAGTCATCCAACTGTAAGGGTTTATTTATTTTAATAATAAACATATCAGAGAAATATATTAAAACTACTATGGACGGAGTTATGTAATGCCTCAAGGCCACAATACCCCCTCACTCTACGAAATCCTTTTCGGTAATTTTACCGGCGGTCTCGATCTCCATCAGGTCTCCGAGAAAAACCAAGTGATTCTTTCCGTGCTGGATAACATGCAGCGCATTTTGAATTGCCGGGCAGGGGCGCTGGCCCATCTGCCGGATTATGGCCTACCGGATATGAGCATCATATTGCAGGGGCTACCGGGCACAGCCCATCAACTGATGGCGACACTTTCCAACGTACTACTTAAATATGAACCCCGGCTAAAGAGCATCAATGTGGTGCTGCTTGAGCAAACCATCCCCGGCGAGTTGCGCTATGCCATCGATGCCGAGCTGAAAGGGGTTGGGTTGGTGCGCTATGGCACCGAGTTTATGCCGGAGGGGCGGGTGCTGGTGCGCCACCTTCGGCAGCAGAATTTTCTCGATCCCAAGGCTCATCTGTAAGCTTCTTAACTTCATAGGGATGTGACAATGCATGATGTACAACCCCGCCAGGTGAAAACCGGCGCCGATCCCCGGCAGTTGCCTGACTTCGTGGCTTTGCGGGACGAGATTGGCAAATTAACCCACCCTGCCAGGCCGGATGTGAACTGGCCGAAAGTAAAAAATCTGGCGCTGGCGCTGTTCGAGCACAACGGCGTGGAGCTGCAAACCGCCAGCTGGTACACCCTGGCTTCCACTCATATCGGTTCCGTCACCGGGCTGAATGAGGGCTTGTCGGTGCTGAGTGCCATGGTTAACCACCAATGGGCGGTCATGTGGCCTCAGCCGGTAGCGGCCAGGGTAGAGATGCTATCCGGGTTGAGCCAGCGGCTGCAAAAGGTGTTTCGCACCCTGGCGTTGGAACACCAAGATTTACCCGCGCTATATCAAGGGGAGAAGTTACTCAACACCCTGAATAACGCCCTGGCGCGGCAGGAGTTGAAGCAGGTTTGCCAACTGGAGGCAGTCAGCCGTCTGGTGCACCAGGCGATAATCCGTCTGGAAAATAGTTCACCGGATGAACATCGGGGGGCACCGCTGGTACTTCCTCCGCAGGCGCTGGTGCCGCCACAGTCAGAGCCTGCCGCTGAAAATCGCTTTGTGTATGTGATTCACCCTGAGCCTGAGGTAAGGGTGGAAGTAGTACATGAACCCTCCCCGGTTCAGGCCAGGTGGCCGCAGTTTATGGCGGGGATGCTGGCCGCATTTGGCCTAAGCGCAGCAGCAGTATGGGGCTGGAATGCCATGCCCCAAAAGGCGGAGCCGGCACAAGCGTTATGGCACTCGGTGGCGGAATTACCTACCCCGCTGTCTATGGAACAGCTTAGCGCCCTTGAGCAAAGCGGGAGCCTGCCCCCCGCCGCTGACTGGCTGAAGCAGGCTTCCGTCAAGCTGGATGCCCTGGCGGCGCTGCCACCGGGATGGGAACGCCAATACGGAGACCAAATTATTGCTCAGGCCCATGCGCTGTGGCCCCATGCCCCGGAGCTGCTGCACATCAATCAAGCCTGGCAGCAGAAAATAGCCGCCAACCGTCTGCCGCAAAATGCGCTGGAAGGTTGGCACCAGGGGATGGTCCAGCTACAGCTGTTGGCAGATCGCTTGAATGAGCTGGATCGCCAGAAGGGCAAATACCTGACGGTGAGCGAGCTAAAATCTTCGGTGTTTGGCGTACTGACCAGTCTGCGCCAAACCGTCCCGGTAGAAGAGCAGCTGCGCCAACTGCAACAACAACCCGGGAATGCCAGCGCCCTGGCCCGGCAAACCGATGAACATCTGCGTGCGCTTTCTCAGGCCCTTATTGAAACCAAACAGCGTATGGCCTCGCTCCCTGAATAAACTCATGCCCATATCGGGCTTAAGCACAATGGAAAATCATGTCAGCAAAAGAACGCTTCCTCCAAAAGCTCCAGCCGCTACCGCCGGTTCCCTTTAGCGCCAGAGTGAAGGCCGATATTCTTGAGTTCGGGCAGCGCCTGGAGCAACTGCAAAAAATGATGGATAGCTGGCTTGTGGGCACCGGTATTAAAACCACCCGCCAGCCGGTATCACTGGTGGATTTACTGGCGGGCAGGGCCGCATTCAGTCTCCCGCGTATTACCGTTATTTATGACCAGCGCAAAATGTTGTTCACCCCGGTATTTCTTTATGGCCATGGGGTGACAGGCGGGATTGAGGTGGCGCTTAGCGCAGAGGGGAGTATGACCACCACCGGGCGGCTGTATATGAAGGCTGGTGCTCAAAAGGCCTGGAGCTTCACCCTCAACAACTCAACCACACCGGAACGGCTAACTGAAGAGGCATTTTTCAGCCTGATTGAAAGCCTGATCCCCGGATAATATTTTACGTTGTTTGAGCCACCCTAGCGGTGGCTTTTTTTTATTCTCTTTTCAAGCTAGGGCGCTTCAATTTCCCCACATCCTTTTTAGCTGTTTATTGGGTGGCACATTAATAAATCACAACAAAATATTACTATTGCTCACTATTTAAACCGCCCGGTCAAAAAAATACCTCAATTTGTTTGGGGTTGATCGCCAGAGCTATGGGCACAATGCCTTTATGCCTGCCTTCGGCAAAGGCTCCTATGTGGGGCCGCTGCCGGACGAAGACGTCGCCCGTGTTGCTAACTGCGTTTACTCGAAATTGGGTGATGCCGCCTGAGGCTACCCCTGCCTTAACTCCTGCTCCAGAC
>CBIFWW010000227.1:0-2793 GCA_966186435.1 uncultured Enterobacteriaceae bacterium | reverse complement strand
TTTTACACGAGCCACTGGATCGGTCAACTGATCCTTAAACGATCGGCATTAGGCTTCGGCCCCCTCATTTATTAGCCTTTCTGAACAATCCACGTGATTTTTTTAATCCGCCCTAACGCTGGCGGCCTGCGGACATCACAGATTATTTACCTAAATTTAACGATTAAGACCAATCTTATCGCCATCAACAACCCCATTCCCTAGTATTACTACACGTTTATAAATCAACAGCTTGATCTATTAGCGTGGATATATCCCTTGAGTGAATAACGAATTGCTGTGTGTAGTCTTTGCCCACCCTTACGGTGGGCATTTTTTTCCTGTTTATCCAGAAATCAGGAATCAAAGATTGATTCCTGATTGTGTAACTTACTGTTGCGCTTAAATGTTATTAAATAATTGGCATGAGTTCGTTGAAGCCACTCTTGCTTCAACTAGGGTGTCATAACAAACATTGATTTAGCTGTGACGCGGTGGATTCCGGCGGCAGCGGCGGTCAAAGTGACGCACCCAGAAGTAGCGGTCAGCTACTTTTTCTTTACCACCCACCCGGGCGCCCGCCAGCCAGAGAATGGCGCCGACAAAAATACTCAGCAATGCGCCGTGTTCAAAATACTGCGGAAGGTTAAATTGTGGCAACTGGTTGAGGATGGAGTAACTTACTCCTGTCACCATTACTACCATGCCAAGCCCCATGAGCACATTACCGAGTAACGAAGCATGTCTGCGTTTCATATGTCACCTCCGGATAAAACGGCAGATGGGGAATATCCCCTTTCCTTGTGTGTAAAGTATAAACAACAGACTGGTTATTATTTGCGCCCAGGTTCACATATATGAATGATAAGTAGACAAAACTTTACACATATGTCACTGAATAATTCGACATTATAATGATTACCCGAGGTAATCATTACCACTTAGAAGGTTGTGCAGAAGCACTTTGTCTTCACCACGTTGCCACAGTAAACTACGCCCCGTTTTATCCGTTTATTCAGGAAACTTACGTGACTATTAAACTGATTGTCGGCCTGGCTAACCCTGGCGCTGAATATGCCGCCACTCGCCACAATGCAGGCGCATGGTATGCGGATCTGTTAGCCGATCGGGCGCGCGCGCCATTAAAAGAAGAGCCAAAATTCTACGGCTATACCTCGCGCATCAATCTGAACGGCGAAGACATCCGCCTATTGGTGCCCACCACGTTTATGAATCTTAGCGGCAAGGCCGTGGCAGCCATGGCCACCTTTTATCGCATAAATCCTGATGAGATCCTGGTGGCCCACGATGAGCTTGACCTACCACCTGGCGTTGCCAAATTTAAGTTAGGCGGTGGCCATGGCGGCCATAACGGCTTGAAAGATATCATCAGCAAGTTGGGGAATAACCCTAATTTCCACCGCTTACGCATTGGTATCGGCCACCCGGGTGATAAAAGCAAAGTTATCGGTTTTGTTCTTGGCCGCCCACAGGCCAATGAACAGAAGCTTATCGACGAAGCCGTAGACGAAGCGGCACGTTGCACTGAGGTTTGGGCGAAAGATGGCCTGGCGAAAGCCACCAGCCGCCTGCATACCTTCAAGGCCCAGTAACCGGGCCACTCACGATTTTGCCCGCCGGAAATAACCGTTTCCGTGTATAATGTGCAAAGATCATTATTTTTGTTCAGGTGGTTATAGCTAACCATCTGATTACTAAGCTATTAAGGTGATGTAAACCATGGGATTCAAATGCGGTATCGTCGGCTTGCCGAACGTTGGTAAATCCACTCTGTTTAATGCTCTGACCAAAGCAGGTATTGAAGCAGCTAACTTCCCGTTCTGTACCATCGAACCGAACACCGGCGTCGTGCCAATGCCTGATGCCCGCCTGGACCAGCTGGCAGAGATCGTTAAACCCCAGCGCATCCTGCCTACCACCATGGAATTCGTGGATATCGCGGGCTTGGTAAAAGGCGCCTCCAAAGGCGAAGGCCTGGGTAACCAGTTCCTGACCAATATCCGTGAAACCGAAGCTATCGGCCACGTGGTACGTTGCTTTGAGAACGACAACATCATTCACGTAAACAATAAAGTTGACCCTGGTGATGACATTGAGGTTATCAATACCGAGCTGGCTTTGTCTGACTTAGACACCTGTGAACGTGCCATGCACCGTGTGCAGAAGAAAGCCAAAGTCGGCGACAAAGACGCAAAAGCAGAACTGGCAGCTCTGGAAAAATGCCTGCCGCAGCTGGAAAACGCCGGTATGTTGCGCGCGCTAGATCTGACTGACGAAGACAAAGCAGCAATCAAATACCTGAGCTTCCTAACCCTTAAGCCAACCATGTATATCGCCAACGTCAATGAAGACGGCTTTGAAAATAACCCGTACCTCGACAAAGTGCGTGAGATCGCCGCTGCTGAAGGTTCCGTGGTGGTTGCCGTGTGTGCTGCGGTAGAATCCGACATTGCCGAGCTGGACGACGCTGACCGCGAAGAGTTTATGGCAGAGTTAGGCCTGGAAGAACCTGGCCTGAACCGCGTTATCCGCGCCGGTTATGAACTGCTGAACCTGCAAACCTACTTCACCGCTGGCGTGAAAGAAGTGCGTGCCTGGACCATCCCTGTTGGCGCGACTGCCCCTCAGGCCGCCGGTAAAATCCACACCGATTTCGAAAAAGGCTTCATCCGCGCTCAGACCATCGCTTTCGAAGACTTCATCACTTACAAAGGCGAGCAAGGCGCCAAAGAAGCCGGTAAAATGCGCGCCGAAGGTAAAGACTACATTGTTAAAGACGGCGACGTGATGAAC
>CBIFWW010000226.1:0-2846 GCA_966186435.1 uncultured Enterobacteriaceae bacterium | reverse complement strand
GTTGACGGGCAAGGTTGCGCCTTGGAATTGCCCCGCTCAGGCGGGGCTTTTCTTTTGCCATCAGTAATGCGGCATATCCCCTAAGACGATCATTTTGAGGCATATTCTGAAAACTATCTGAGGATATTTTTACAGCGGCAAAGACAGCATGCGCCATGCTTCACAAGCAAATAAACAGTTATACCGCGTACCACTGGTTCGCGCGGTTTATTTATTATTAGCCCCCACTCTAAAGTTAATAACTGGCAATGGATTCCCTATTTTTTTCTAAGAAATAAGCGCTATGAACCATAATTTTTAATTCCTTTTTAATTTACCCCCCAATGGGAATACTGCGGCCATCCCCCCAATAATGGAGCAGGCTAATGGCAGCAGTTAAACGATATTTTCTCACTCTGGCCGCGCTGGCGATGATTGCCGGGCAAGCCCAGGCAGCTGACGTTACTGTGGCATATCAAACCTCTGCTGAACCGGCCAAAGTGGCCCAGGCTGATAAGACATTTGAGAGCCGAAGTGGCGCCACCGTCCAGTGGCGCAAGTTTGATAGCGGTGCCAGCATCGTCCGCGCCCTGGCCTCCGGCGATGTCCAGATAGGCAATCTTGGTTCCAGCCCCCTGGCGGTAGCCGCCAGCCAGAATGTCCCGATAGAGGTGTTCTTACTGGCCTCCAAACTGGGAAATTCTGAAGCGCTGGCAGTAAAAAACAACATTACCGCTCCCCAGGATTTGGTTGGCAAACGCATCGCGGTGCCCTTTATCTCCACCACCCATTACAGCCTGTTGGCGGCCTTGAAGCACTGGGGCGTAAAGTCTGATCGGGTACAAATTCTCAACCTTCAGCCGCCGGCGATCATGGCCGCCTGGCAACGGGGTGATATCGACGGCGCTTACGTTTGGGCGCCGGCGGTAAACGCGTTGAAAAAGGACGGAAAAGTTCTGACCGACTCTGAACAAGTGGGGGAGTGGGGTGCGCCTACGCTGGATGTGTGGGTAGTACGCAAAGATTTTGCCGCCAGCCACCCGGAAGTGGTTCAGGCCTTTGCGGCCAGCGCACTGGCAGCCCAAAAAGGCTATATCGACAATCCCGATAGCTGGCTCAAACAACCGGCCAATCTGGAAAAACTCTCCCGGCTAAGTGGGGTGCCCCAGGCTGATGTGCCGGTATTAGTCAGAGGTAATACCTATCTGACGGCCAGCCAGCAGGTTGCTGAGCTTAGCGGGCCAGTTAATCAGGCCATTGTCGATACGGCTCAGTTCCTAAAAGCCCAAGGCAAAGTCCCGGCGGTGGCAACAGATTATCGCCAGTTTGTCACCGATCGGTTTGTTAAACCGCTCGCGCAATAAGGGGGAGGCCATGCTCAACGTGTCACATCTTTATGCCGAATACGCAGGCAAGCCTGCGCTGGAGAATATCAATCTGACGCTGGATGCAGGTGAACTGGTGGTGGTGCTGGGGCCGTCCGGCTGCGGTAAAACCACATTGTTGAATTTAATTGCTGGCTTCACTTCCCCCTCAAGGGGGGAGATCACCCTTGGGGGCTTGCCGGTGACCGGGCCGGGGGCCGATCGTGGTGTGGTTTTTCAGCATGAGGGGCTATTGCCCTGGCGCAATGTGCTGGACAACGTTGCATTGGGATTACAACTGGCGGGTATCCTCAGGGCTGAGCGCCAGGTGCAGGCCAGCGAATTATTGCGGCTGGTGGGCCTGGAAGGGGCTGAACAACGTGCTATCTGGCAACTCTCCGGCGGCCAGCGCCAGCGGGTGGGCATTGCCCGTGCCCTGGCAACCGGCCCACAGGTTTTGTTACTGGATGAGCCTTTTGGCGCGCTCGATGCCTTTACCCGCGAGCAAATGCAAACTCTGGTGCTGCGTTTATGGCATCAGGCCCGCCGCCAGGTGCTGCTTATCACCCACGATATTGAAGAGGCGATATTTATGGCGACCGAGCTGGTGTTGCTCTCGCCCGGGCCAGGGCGCGTGATTGAGCGCTTATCCCTTGATTTTGGTCGCCGTTTTGCCGCCGGTGAATCCTGCCGCAGCATCAAGTCCGATCCGGCATTTATTGCCCGGCGTGAGTACGTGCTGGGCCGGGTCTTCGAGCAAAAAGGGGCCTTCGCATGAGTTTGATTATCTCTGATAAACCCCAGCAGCGTCGCGTACTACGTTGGCCGCTGTCCCGCCGCTTGACGCTGAGTGGGGCCACGTTGATTGCACTATGGGCTTTATGGTGGCTGGCGGCCAAGGCGGCCTGGGTCAGCCCGCTATTTCTCCCTTCACCCGGCGCTGTACTGGCAAAACTCATCACCATCGCCGGGCCTCAGGGCTTTATGGATGCCAACCTGTGGCAGCATCTGGCGGCAAGCCTACAACGTATTTTGATTGCCTTAAGTGCGGCGGCCGTTATTGGCATCCCGGTGGGGATTGCCATGGGGATAAGCCCGACGGTGCGCGGCATCCTTGACCCCCTTATTGAACTCTATCGCCCGGTGCCACCGCTGGCCTATTTGCCGCTGATGGTTATCTGGTTTGGTATTGGTGAAACCTCGAAAATACTGCTGATTTACCTTTCTATTTTTGCCCCGATAGCCTTGTCTGCCATGGCCGGGGTGAAAAGCGTTCCACTGGTACGTTTACGGGCCGCCCGGGCGCTGGGGGCCAATCGGTGCCAGCTGCTGTGGCACGTTATTCTGCCTGGTGCGTTACCGGATATTTTAACCGGGGTACGCATTGGTCTTGGGGTGGGGTGGTCTACGTTGGTGGCAGCGGAGCTGATTGCTGCCACCCGGGGGTTAGGTTTTATGGTGCAGTCTGCCGGGGAATTTCTGGCAACGGACGTGGTATTGGCC
>CBIFWW010000225.1:0-2887 GCA_966186435.1 uncultured Enterobacteriaceae bacterium | reverse complement strand
ATATAAAATTAATAATAAGAATCCATTGCTATGTTATTAGCGCTTTTCTATAATTCGACACCTTTCTCTGGCTATCAATCCTGATCCTCAGAAAATATTCCTTGACCATCTTGGTCTCTTTTTAGTTGCACGGATAGTGAGTTAAATGAACCTTTATAAGACAGTGCCCGCAGCCCTGCTGCTGGGAAGTACGCTCGTAAGTCACCTTGCTTTTGCGGACGATAGTGTTTTCACTGTCATGGATGACCCAACTACCGCCAAAAAACCCTTCGAAGGGAATATTAATGCGGGCTACCTGGCCCAAAGCGGTAACTCAAAAAGCTCAACTGCTACAGCAGACACCAACCTGACCTGGTACGGTCAAACCACCGCATGGTCACTTTGGGGCAATGCCAACAATACCTCTTCTGACGATCAACGTTCCTCTGAAAAATACGCCGTAGGTGGCCGTAGCCGTGTCAACATAAATGACCGTGATTACCTGTTTAGCCAGGGCAGTTGGTTGACCGACCGTTACAATGGCTACCATGCCCGCGATGTACTGACCGCCGGTTACGGCCGCCAAATCCTGAACGGGCCAGTGCACAGCCTGCGTCTGGAATTTGGTCCGGGCGTTCGCTATGACGAATATACCGATGGCGGCGATAAAACCCAGGCCCTGGGTTATGCTTCTGGGACTTATGCCTGGCAGCTGACCGATAACGCCAAATTTACCCAAGGCGTGGCTGTTCTTGGTGCGGAAGACACCACGGTTAACTCTGAAACCGCCCTCGATGTAGCGGTGAATGAGCATTTTGGCCTGAAAGTGGGCTATGACGTGACCTGGAACTCCAACCCTCCATCCAACGCGCCAAGCCACACCGACCGCCGTACATCCATCACTCTGGGTTATAAGATGTAATTGGCCTGTTGCCCTGGCTTGCGTTAGCAGGGGCGACAACGGTAATCTGAAGTGTTAGTATTCCATAGCTTACGGTGATGACACCGAAGCCCAACTTTAAGCGGCAGCTCAGAACTCGCAATTGTGGGTGAGATGAGTGGGCCGCTTATTTACTTTCAAGAAACCAGATGTTGTATGTGAGCTTGCGTGTGGCTCACCACTGCAAATAAGGATTTTAAATGCCTGTAATTACTCTTCCTGATGGTAGCCAGCGTGGTTTTGATCGTGCCGTAAGTCCAATGGACGTGGCGCTGGATATCGGTCCTGGCCTGGCGAAAGCCTGTATTGCTGGCCGCGTTGACGGTGAACTGGTAGATGCCAGTGACCTGATCGAACATGATGCCCGTCTGGCCATTATTACCGCCAAAGATGATGATGGTCTGGAAATTATCCGCCATTCTTGTGCGCACCTGTTAGGGCATGCGATCAAGCAACTGTGGCCAAACACCAAAATGGCGATTGGCCCGGTTATTGACAACGGCTTCTATTATGACGTTGATCTGGACCACACTCTGACCCAGGAAGACATCGACCGGCTCGAAAAGCGTATGCACGAGCTGGCAGAAACCAATTACGATGTCATCAAGAAGAAAGTGAGCTGGCAGGAAGCCCGTGAGGCATTTGCCAGCCGCGATGAAAGCTACAAAATCGCTATTCTTGATGAAAACATCAGCCAGGATGACAAACCAGGCCTGTATCATCATCAGGAATACGTTGATATGTGCCGTGGCCCGCATGTGCCAAATATGCGTTTTTGCCACCACTTCAAACTGATGAAAACCGCCGGGGCTTACTGGCGTGGCGACAGCAACAATAAAATGTTGCAGCGTATTTACGGCACCGCCTGGGCTGATAAAAAGCAGCTGAATGCCTATCTACAACGCCTGGAGGAAGCGTCCAAGCGTGATCACCGTAAAATCGGTAAGCAGCTCGACCTGTATCATATGCAGGAAGAAGCACCGGGTATGGTGTTCTGGCATAACGACGGCTGGACTATCTTCCGCGAATTGGAAGTGTTTGTCCGTTCTAAGCTGAAAGAGTATCAGTATCAGGAAGTTAAAGGTCCGTTCATGATGGACCGCGTGCTGTGGGAAAAAACCGGCCACTGGGATAACTATAAAGATGCCATGTTCACCACTTCTTCTGAGAACCGTGAATACTGCATTAAGCCAATGAACTGCCCAGGGCACGTGCAAATTTTCAACCAGGGTCTAAAATCTTACCGCGACCTGCCATTACGTATGGCGGAGTTCGGTAGTTGCCACCGTAACGAGCCGTCAGGTGCCTTGCACGGTCTGATGCGCGTACGTGGCTTTACCCAAGACGACGCCCACGTTTTCTGTACAGAAGATCAGGTGCGTGACGAAGTAAATAGCTGCATCCGCATGGTTTATGACATGTACAGCACCTTCGGTTTTGAAAAAATCGTGGTGAAACTGTCAACCCGTCCGGAAAAACGCATCGGTAGCGATGAAATGTGGGATCGTGCTGAAGCAGACCTGGCCGCTGCGCTGAAAGAGAATGAAATTTCATTCGATTACCAGCCGGGCGAGGGTGCCTTCTACGGTCCTAAGATTGAGTTTACTTTGCATGACTGCCTGGATCGGGCATGGCAATGTGGTACAGTACAGCTCGACTTCTCCCTGCCGACCCGTTTAAGTGCTTCTTATATTGGCGAAAATAACGAACGCCAGGTGCCGGTAATGATTCACCGTGCTATCCTGGGTTCCATGGAACGCTTCATCGGCATACTGACCGAAGAGTTCGCTGGGTTCTTCCCAACCTGGTTGGCACCGGTACAAGTTGTGGTGATGAATATCACCGATGGGCAGTCTGAATACGTCAACGAATTGACCCAAAAACTGCAAAATGCGGGTATTCGTGTAAAAGCAGACTTGAGAAACGAGAAGATTGGCTTTAAAATCCGCGAGCACACTTTACGTCGTG
>CBIFWW010000224.1:0-2915 GCA_966186435.1 uncultured Enterobacteriaceae bacterium | reverse complement strand
CATTGGTTACAGCGGTGCCGGTAAAAGTACACTCATCCGTCTGCTTAATGGGCTGGAAAAACCGACTTCCGGCAGTGTTACCGTCAATGGTGCTGATATTTCCGGCGCCCGGGGCGAATCACTGCGCCAGGCCCGTTTGAAGATCAGCATGGTGTTCCAGCATTTTAACCTGCTGTGGTCACGGACGGTGCGCCAGAATATTGCTTTCTCAATGCAAATTGCCGGTGTGCCAAAAGCCCAGATTGCCCCGCGGGTGACCGAATTAATTGAGCTGGTGGGGCTGACGGGCCGTGAGAATGCCTGGCCTTCCCAACTTTCTGGCGGCCAAAAGCAACGTGTGGGTATTGCCCGCGCACTGGCAAATAACCCAGATGTGCTGCTGTGTGATGAGGCGACGTCGGCCCTCGACCCGCAAACCACCGATCAAATCCTCGATCTGCTGCTGGATATTAACCGCCGCTTTGGATTAACCATCGTGCTGATCACCCATGAGATGCACGTGGTGCGTAAGATCTGCAACCGCGTGGCGGTAATGGAAGAGGGCCGGGTGGTAGAAGAGGGGGACGTGCTTGAGGTTTTCACCCATCCGCAAAAGCCGATTACCCGCCAATTTGTTCGTCAGGTTAGCCAGTACACAGAAGACGATGCCTTCGATCCGGCTTTGTCATGGGAAC
Organism: uncultured Enterobacteriaceae bacterium; assembly: GCA_966186435.1. GTDB lineage: Bacteria > Pseudomonadota > Gammaproteobacteria > Enterobacterales > Enterobacteriaceae > CBIFWW01. Next base: position 2,241 of record CBIFWW010000224.1, on the reverse strand, counting down.
GGGAAGGCACCGTTATAAAACTGACGTTTACCGGGCAAAGTACCCATCAGCCGGTAGTGGGGGAATTAACTCTGCGTTATGGGCTGCCCTTCAATATTTTGCACGGCAAGATGACCCAAACCGCCCAAGGGATTTTTGGTCAACTTTGGGTTCAGGTAAATGCTGATAGCCAGCAGCTCAACGGTATCCTCGCCGATCTAGAAAGCCACCATGTTCATAGCGAGGTTATCCCCAATGCTTGAGACATTACTGCCCCATCTGCAATGGGATTCCTTATGGGATGCCACCCTGGAAACCCTATATATGACGGCGCTGGCGGGGGCTGCCACGCTGGTTTTGGGGATTGCCCTTGGCCTGGTGCTGTTCCTGACTGCCAAAGGCGGTATGTTCCAAAACCTGGCGCTGTATCGCATTGTTTCCTTGTTAGTGAACGTGTTCCGATCGATTCCGTTCATTATTTTGATTGTGCTGCTTATCCCTTTCACCAAAGTATTGGTGGGTAGCATTCTGGGGGCCGCTGCACCGCTGCCGGCGCTGATTGTTGGGGCCGCACCGTTGTACGCCCGCCTGGTGGAGAGGGCCCTGCGAGAAGTTGATAAAGGAGTGATTGAGGCCAGCCGCGCTATGGGGGCCAGAGTCAGCACGCTGATATTCCGCGTCCTGCTGCCGGAATCTTCCCCGGCGCTGGTTTCCGGGATCACCGTTACCTTGATTGCCCTGGTGAGTTACAGCGCTATGGCCGGGGTGATTGGTGCCGGCGGCCTCGGCAATCTGGCTTACCTGGAAGGCTTCCAACGCAACCACGGCGACGTCACTTTGGTGGCAACGGTCACTATCCTGATTATCGTCTTCATTATTCAGTTTTGTGGTGATGCACTCACCGCAGTGTTAGACAAACGCTAATAACAACTCTGGAAAACACACAACATGAAAAAAACACTGACCTTCATCGCTGCCGCCACCTTAAGTGCCCTGAGCCTCAGCGCCTGGGCTGACACCCTTACCGTGGGGGCGTCTAACGTACCCCATGCAGAGATCCTGGAACAGGCCAAACCGATCCTGGCGAAACAAGGTATCGATCTGGAAATCAAACGCTTCCAGGACTACATCCTGCCTAATACTGCCCTGGCCAGCCATGATATCGATGCCAATTACTTCCAGCACATTCCTTATTTGAATGAAGTGCTGAAGGATCACGCCGGTGATAAGAGCTACGATTTTGTTAGCGCCGGTGCCATCCATCTGGAGCCGATCGGTATCTATTCTAAAAAATATAAATCACTGAAGGATTTGCCAGAGGGTGGCAAAGTCATCATGCGTGATGCCGTATCCGAAGAAGGCCGTATCCTGTCTATCTTTGAGAGAGAAGGGGTGATTAAACTGAAGCCGGGCGTGGATAAAATCAGTGCCCGTATCAGCGATATTGTTGAAAACCCGAAGAAACTGAAATTCCTGCCAAACGTGGAGGCTTCTTTGCTACCGCAGATGTATAACAATGACGAAGGTGATGCGGTGGTTATCAATGCAAACTACGCCATTGATGCTGGGCTGGATCCGGTTCATGGCCCGATTGCTGTTGAAAGCAGTGAAAACAACCCATACGCCAATATCGTAACGGTACATCGCGGTGATGAGAAGAAGAAGGATATTGTCGCCCTGGTGAGTGTGCTGCACTCCAAGCCGATTCAGGCGTGGATCTTAAAGAAATATAAAGGTGCGGTAGTGCCGGTGAACAATTAACAGAGAGGGGCTTCCACCCCTTTTTTAATACCCAGCATCAAAACTCACCTGATATCGGGTGCTTTTCTGAGATGTAAAAAAGGCAATATACCCTCACTGAGGGAAGATGGTAAAAATCAGTGGCTGGTTATTTAATCAGCAGGCGCAGCGACGCGGGGGAAATTTTCTCTTGCGGCTCCTTGCGCAGGATGAAGAAAACCCCCGCTCGTTGCATTGTTAACTGGCAACTTACGGGGGTTGACCTTGATCCCAACAAAATCAAGGATAGCCGCCAGCGTTTGCCTAAGCAAGGATGGCTTCACTGATGAAAAACCTGAAAACGCTGTGTTTGGCAGTGGTTGTCTATTTTCTGCTGCCGCTTGCGGTAAGTTTTATAGAGAACCGCTTCCTGAAATGTGACATTTACGAAATGAACCATATTTGGGAGGAACACAGCGCCAGCCGTCGTTGACGGGCAAGGTTGCGCCTTGGAATTGCCCCGCTCAGGCGGGGCTTTTCTTT
>CBIFWW010000223.1:0-3100 GCA_966186435.1 uncultured Enterobacteriaceae bacterium | reverse complement strand
GGCAGGGGTGTAATCTGCCTTAATTATTTATTTAAGATGCTGGAATAATAACCGGTTGGTTATGACTAAGTGCGGAAACCAGATCGTTCACACCGTCACTCATATTCTTAAATCGGGTCAAAGGCGAGCGGGTCACCACCACAAAAACCCCCACATTACTTTGCGGGATCATGGCCATATAGGTGATAAAACCACCGCCGCCGCCGGTTTTCTGGATAATCCCCGGGTGGCCATTTTGTGGCCCCATGTAAACCCATCCCAGACCAAAGGCTTCAGCCTTGCCTGGCACATCCATACCCACCACGCGATTAAACTGGTTACGCTTATAGATCAGGGTTTGCATCCGGTTAGCCTGGGTGCTGCGATGGTGGAAGTCAGAGGATAAGAATTGCTGCATCCAGCGCATCATGTCGTCCGGAGTGGAGTAAACCCCGCCGCTGCCCTGAGCGGCAATAGTATTATCACAAGGGCTGGCCCCTTTCTCGGCAATCATCAGACGGCCGCATTGGTCAGGGGAGGGGGTGAAGGTGGTGTCTTTCATCCCCAACGGGCGGGTGATTTGATCTTCAAACAGCTGAGTATAAGGCTTGCCTGCGGCTTTGGAGAGGGCATCGGCCAGCAGATCAAAGGCAAGGTTGGAATAGCCCACCACGGAGCCGGGCGCGGCCTTCAGGCTGGCATTAGAGAGCCAGCGCCAGCGCTGATTAGCGGTCGGCCAGATAAATACGCTGCGGTTAGCGGCACCGCCCGGCTGTTCACGGGGCAGGGCGCTGGTGTGGGTCGCCAGATTGACTAATTGAATAGGTTTGCCGTTATAGTTTGGCACGTTAGCCCCGGCAGGGGCGTATTTGCTCAGCGGATCGTCTAGCTTGACCACACCCTGATCCAGCAGTTTTACTAGCATCTCACTGGTCATAAGTTTGGTCAGTGAAGCAATACGGATTACCGAATCCAATTTAGGACGAACATTGTTACCTGGGCGGGTTTCACCATAACTACGAAACACCCGCTGGTTACCATCAATCACTACCATCGCCATGCCGGTAGCGCCGCTACCATAGAAGATGTGGTTTGCATATCTATCGACAATCTCTGAAGCAAAAAGCGGGTCAGTAGTGGCAGTTTGAGCGAGGGCCAGGGTAGGCATAACCGCGATAGCCAGCGCGGCAAGTTTGGCAAGGCAACGTTTCAACGAGGGAAATCCATAGCAGAAAGTTAATCAACATTCCGTATTTATACTACTCTGGCCCGATGTGCAAAGGGTTCCTGACCAATTCGTGTAATCGATAGCATGGGAAGTTGTAACAACCTGATAAATATTTCAGCATCGATACATGACCTTTACAAATGTGAATACAATTCTGAATAGAAGGATGGCTTATGCAATCGCGGGTACTGATGGTTATTGATATGCAAAATGGTTCTGGCAACTCCAACACTATTGGTCAAAATAGAAATTCCCGCATCATTGCTGATTAATCATTACAATAGCGTTTGGCAAACCATGGACATGCCCGGCAACGTTATCAGCGTGATCCCCACTGCGGCCATTTTGCAGGCCTGGGGGAGCTAATAACCGCCAACGGCTTCAGACTCATGGTTTGAAACAAGTATTTCCCACCCGGATGTGGGCTTCGCGGTATGGTGGCTATATTGGCAGCGGCTACGGTGTCTCATGCAGCATAAAAATAACAGGTTTCATCAGGAGTTGAAGGATGTTTAAATCGTTTTTTCCCAGGCCGACAGCGTTTTTCCTGTCGGCCTTTATTTGGGCCTTGGTGGCGGTGCTGTTTTGGCAAGCCGGTGGCGGTGCCTGGTTAGCCAGGCTAGTCGGTGCCTCTGATAAAGTCCCCGTGAGCGCAGCTCGTTTTTGGGCGCCCAGCTATCTGCTGTTTTACGCCTACTATGCGCTAAACGTTCTGGCCTTTGCTCTGTGCTGGTTTAAAGCCCATCCTCATCGCTGGCAATACTGGTCGATTCTTGGCTCGGCGCTGATTATCTTCGTTACCTGGTTCCAGGTGGAGGTTGGGGTGGCAATTAACGCCTGGTATAACCCTTTCTACGATCTGATCCAGACGGCCCTTTCCGCCCCCAACAAAGTCCAGCTCTCCCAGTTTTATCAGCAGCTTAGTATCTTTATGTGGATTGCCATTATCGCGGTCACCGTAGGGGTATTAAATAGCTTCTTTGTCAGCCACTATGTGTTCCGCTGGCGTACCGCCATGAACGAATACTACATGTCTTATTGGCCGCAGTTGCGCCACATTGAAGGTGCCGCCCAGCGTGTGCAGGAAGACACCATGCGCTTTGCTTCTACGGTGGAAAGCATGGGGGTGAGTTTTATCAATGCCATTATGACGCTGATCGCCTTCCTGCCAGTGCTGGTAGCACTCTCCGCCCACGTGCCTGCGCTGCCGGTGGTGGGGGAAGTGAAATACGGCCTGGTGTGGGCGGCGATTATCTGGTCCCTGTTCGGCACCGGCCTGCTGGCATTAGTGGGGATCAAGCTGCCAGGGCTGGAATTTAAAAACCAACGGGTGGAAGCGGCTTACCGTAAAGAGTTAGTGTATGGTGAGGATGACCCTACCCGCGCCAGCCCGCCGACGGTAAGTGAGCTGTTCCGCAATGTGCGCCACAACTACTTCCGGCTCTATTTCCACTATATGTACTTCAACATCGCCCGTATTCTCTATTTGCAGGCCGATAACGTGGTGGGAATCTTCCTACTGTTCCCGTCTATTGCCGCCGGGACTATCACCCTGGGGCTGATGACCCAAATCACCAACGTATTTGATAATGTGCGTTCCTCTTTCCAGTACCTGATTGCCTCCTGGACTACCATCGTAGAACTAATGTCGATCTATAAGCGTTTACGCAGCTTTGAACGGCAGATTGATGGTGAAGGCGAGGTGGTTATCACCCAGATTTAATCTACCCATACCGGGGCCTGGCCCCGGTTGTAACGCCTTTCTACTGTCAGTTATCCCATTGCTGTTAAAACCAAAAAATGCCACTGTAAGCGCCCAATGTTTACGACAGGAACAGCCCGTGCAGGCACAACTCTCTCTTCAGGTTCCGCGGCGGCTGTCGCGTTTAGGCG
>CBIFWW010000222.1:0-3142 GCA_966186435.1 uncultured Enterobacteriaceae bacterium | reverse complement strand
TACACCGGTAAAGTGGTCGGCCTGGATATGGGTACCGGCAGCGCCTTCTCCCTGCTGCCTGCCCAGAATGCCACCGGTAACTGGATTAAAGTGGTACAGCGCCTGCCGGTGCGTATCAAGCTGGATCCGAAACAAATCGAAGCCCACCCGCTGCGCATTGGTTTGTCTACCCTGGTGACCGTTGACACCAGTAACCGCGAAGGCAGCATGCTCGCCAACCAGACTCGTAGTGCGCCAGCTTACCAAAGTAACGCACGTGAAATTGACCTGTCACCGGTGAATAAACTCATCAATGACATTGTGCGCGCCAACGCAGGCTAAGTAAGCAGAGGTTGTAATGGAGCAACAAAAGCAGGCACAGAAGCCGCTTGAAGGCGCCCAGCTGGCAATCATGACCATTGCCCTGTCGATGGCGACATTTATGCAAGTGCTGGATTCCACTATCGCCAACGTTGCGATCCCAACTATCGCCGGTAACCTGGGTTCGTCTCTGAGCCAGGGCACTTGGGTGATTACCTCTTTCGGTGTGGCAAACGCCATTTCGATCCCGTTAACCGGGTGGCTGGCGAAACGCTTTGGCGAGGTAAAACTGTTTTTATGGTCCACCATTGCCTTCGTGCTGGCCTCCTGGGCTTGCGGGATGTCGACCAGCCTGAATATGCTGATTTTCTTCCGCGTTATCCAGGGGGTGGTGGCAGGCCCATTGATCCCGCTCTCCCAGAGCCTGTTGCTCAGCAACTACCCTCCGGCAAAAAGGAGCGTGGCGCTGGCGCTATGGTCGATGACGGTAATTGTAGCGCCCATATTTGGCCCGATACTCGGGGGTTGGATCAGCGATAATTACCACTGGGGCTGGATCTTCTTTATCAACGTGCCTATTGGGGCGCTGGTAGTATTTATGACCCTGCAAACCCTGCGTGGCCGGGAAACCCGCACCGAACGGCGGCGGATTGATGCCGTGGGGCTGGCGCTACTGGTGATTGGTATTGGTTCGCTCCAGGTGATGCTGGACCAGGGTAAAGAGCTGGACTGGTTTAACTCGACGGAAATCATCGTGCTCACCATTAGCGCTGTAGTAGCGCTGAGTTTCCTGATTGTGTGGGAGTTGACGGACGACAACCCTATCGTGGATTTGTCGCTGTTTAAGTCACGCAACTTTACCATTGGCTGCCTATGTATCAGCTTGGCCTATATGCTCTACTTCGGCGCGATTGTGTTGCTGCCGCAGCTATTGCAGGAGGTTTATGGCTACACCGCTACCTGGGCGGGGCTGGCATCGGCACCGGTGGGGATTATCCCGGTTGTTCTGTCACCGATTATTGGCCGCTTTGCCCATAAGTTGGATATGCGCCGCCTGGTAACCTTCAGCTTTATTATGTATGCCGTGTGCTTCTATTGGCGCGCCTACACCTTCGAGCCGGGGATGGACTTTGGCGCATCGGCCTGGCCACAGTTTATACAGGGCTTTGCCGTTGCCTGCTTCTTTATGCCGTTGACTACCATCACGCTTTCTGGCTTACCGCCGGAGCGCCTGGCTGCGGCATCAAGCTTGTCCAACTTCACCCGTACCCTGGCAGGGTCTATCGGGACATCGATTACCACCACGCTGTGGACTAACCGGGAATCGTTGCACCATGCCCAGTTAACGGAAGCGGTGAACCCGTATAACCCTAATTCCCAGGAGATGTACCGGCAGCTGGAAGGTATGGGAATGAGTCAACAGCAGGCTTCAGGGTGGCTGGCCCAGCAGATCACTAATCAGGGGCTGATTATATCGGCTAACGAGATCTTCTGGATTTCGGCCTGGATCTTCGTCTTGATGCTGGGCCTGGTCTGGTTTGCCAAACCGCCGTTTGGGGCGGGCAGCGGCGGCGGCGCCCACTGATAGACCGTTAAAAAGGGCCTTATGGCCTGAGGGATCCCCAGAAACATCATTAGTACACCATGATGATGTTTCGGTAGGCCCTCGCCATATCCGCGTATACAAGGATGCCATGCGCGCCCGCTGGATGTGGAATATCCGCCAGTTACTCCTGAGCGTAAGCAATTCCTGCGGCGTGACCCTTTCGAATGCGTGCTCTGCGGCGGGCGAATGGTGTACCACCGCGTGGTAACGGCCTGAATGTGCAGGGGCTGAAAATCTATGCATGGGAGATCAGCCTGATGAGGTCCATCCTGGGCTGACGCAGGGAAGATCCGCCTGTTATTTGCTGCCAGCCTGAAAAACAATCAGATACAGATTCCTATTTACTTAAATCGGCCCATCGGTGGTGGTGGCGGTGGTAGAGGTATCCCTTGCGCATCCAATTTGAGGGCGGCAATAGGTTTGTTGTCTTTTTCAGCCTCTGTAGCCTTCATTTTTGCTTTTTCTGCTGCTTCAGCTTTGAGTGCTATTGTTACTCTGGCTTCTTCTTTAGCCTCAGCGATTTCACGCTGGGGCGCCGCATGTTTATATGCCAGCTTTAATTCGGCAAGTTCCTTTTGCCAGGGTTTCAGCGTCTCGAGGGGCGGGTTTATCTTTAAGCTGGTTTCAGCCGTTTGCTTTGCCAGCACGGCGGTAAGCTGCTTAATCACATCGTCCTGACGATGTTTCATTTCTGCTTCCTGTTTCTTGGCATGATTTATGTTCGTTTTAGAGACTACGCTGCTGCTATCAGGCTTTTTCGTTGGCATAGTTATTGGCAGCGGAGGGGGTAATGGAACCCCTTTGGCATCCAGTTTGAGCGATGCAACCGGCCTGTTAGCTTTCTCTACCTCCGCTGCTTTTTGTTTGGCTTTCTCTGCCTTTTCGGCGTCAAGCGCGGCTATTACCCTCTTTTCTTCTTTAGCCTCGGCTGCTTCACGTTCAGGTGCTGAACGTGCATAAGCCTCTTTCTGTTGCACAAGCTCTCTCTGCCAGGGCTTCAGCGCTTGAGTATCAGATTTTATATCGCCGGCCTCAACACCGCTTTTTCGGTTTGCCAGCGCGTGCTTAAGGTCAGCTACAAAATCCCCCTGTTTACACAAACGATCAGGGCTATTTTGTATTCTTGCCAGATTGCATACTAATGGACTAGCCACTTTGCTTTTATTTATATCGGGCTGATTTAATGTTTCATGATTTTTTATTGTTACTAAAGCTTTTTTTGATAAAGAGTTTATC
>CBIFWW010000221.1:0-3188 GCA_966186435.1 uncultured Enterobacteriaceae bacterium | reverse complement strand
CATCAATGAGGCCCAAGATGTTGCCGCGTTAGACAACGTACGCGTCGAATATTTCGGGAAAAAGGGGCATCTGACCCTTCAAATGACCACCCTGCGCGAATTGCCGCCAGAAGAACGCCCGGCTGCCGGGGCGGTGATCAATGAAGCCAAAGAGCAGGTTCAGCAGGCACTCAATGCCCGCAAAAATGATCTGGAAAGCGCCGCACTGAATGCCCGTCTGGCTGCGGAAACTATCGACGTTTCCCTACCAGGCCGTTGTATTGAGAACGGTGGCCTGCACCCGGTTACCCGCACCATCGATCGTATCGAAAGTTTCTTCGGTGAGCTGGGCTTCACCGTGGCGACTGGCCCGGAAATCGAAGATGATTACCATAACTTCGATGCCCTGAATATCCCTGGCCATCACCCGGCGCGCGCTGACCACGACACTTTCTGGTTTGATGCCACCCGTCTGCTGCGCACGCAGACTTCCGGCGTACAGATCCGCACCATGGAGCACCAGCAGCCGCCAATCCGCATCATTGCGCCAGGCCGCGTGTACCGTAACGACTACGACCAGACTCACACCCCAATGTTCCACCAGATGGAAGGGCTGATTGTTGATAAGAACATCAACTTCACCAACCTGAAGGGTACCTTGCACGATTTCCTGAACAACTTCTTCGAAGCTGACCTGCAAATCCGCTTCCGTCCATCTTACTTCCCGTTTACTGAGCCTTCCGCTGAAGTCGATGTAATGGGTAAGAACGGCAAATGGCTGGAAGTATTGGGTTGCGGCATGGTTCACCCAAACGTACTGCGTAATGTAGGTATCGATCCAGAGGTTTATTCTGGCTTTGCCTTCGGGATGGGGATGGAGCGTCTGACCATGCTGCGTTATGGCGTGACCGACCTGCGTGCCTTCTTCGAAAATGATCTTCGTTTCCTCAAACAGTTTAAATAAGGGTGGGACTATCCAATGAAATTCAGTGAACTCTGGTTACGCGAATGGGTAAACCCGGCCATTGATAGTGAAGCATTAAGCGGCCAGATCACCATGGCTGGTCTGGAAGTAGACGGCGTTGAAGCTGTTGCTGGTACTTTTAACGGTGTGGTGGTGGGCGAAGTGGTTGAGTGCGGCCAGCACCCTAACGCCGACAAACTGCGCGTAACAAAAGTGAATGTGGGTGGTGAGCGCCTGCTGGATATCGTTTGTGGCGCGCCAAACTGCCGTCAGGGATTGAAAGTTGCCGTGGCGACTATCGGTGCCGTATTGCCTGGCGATTTCAAAATCAAAGCCGCTAAACTGCGCGGCGAGCCGTCAGAAGGCATGCTGTGCTCCTTCTCTGAGCTGGGTATTTCCGACGACCACAACGGTATCATTGAGCTGCCTGCCGATGCGCCGATTGGCACCGACATCCGCGAATTCCTCAAGCTGGATGATAACGCCATTGAAATCAGCGTCACGCCAAACCGTGCCGACTGCTTAGGTATCATCGGTGTGGCCCGTGATGTGGCTGTGCTGAATAAGCTGGCGTTGAATACACCAGAAATGGCACCGGTAGCGGCGACCATTGCCGACACCCTGCCAATCCGTGTTGATGCCCCACAGGCCTGCCCGCGTTATCTGGGCCGCGTAGTGAAGGGCGTGAATGTTCAGGCGGCCACCCCGCTGTGGATGAAAGAGAAGCTGCGCCGCTGCGGTATCCGCTCTATCGATCCGGTGGTGGATATCACCAACTACGTTCTGATGGAGCTAGGCCAGCCAATGCACGCTTTCGACCTGGGCCGTATTGAAGGCGGCATCGTGGTGCGTATGGCGGAAGAGGGCGAAAAACTGGTTTTGCTGGATGGCACCGAAGCCACCCTGAAGGCCGACACCGTGGTTATCGCTGACCATAAAAAACCGCTGGCAATGGGCGGGATCTTCGGCGGTGAGCACTCAGGTGTTAACGCGGAAACCCGCGATGTTCTGCTGGAAAGCGCCTTCTTTGCGCCACTGGCGATTACTGGCCGCGCTCGCCGTCACGGCCTGCATACGGATGCCTCCCATCGCTTTGAACGCGGCGTGGATTACGCCATGCAGATCAAAGGCATTGAGCGTGCCACCCGCCTGCTGCTGGACATCTGCGGTGGTGAAGCTGGCCCGGTGATTGATGTCACCAGCGAGGCCGACCTGCCAAAAGCTGCCACCATCACCCTGCGCCGTAGCAAGCTGGATCGTCTGATTGGCCATGCCATTCCGGATGATCAGGTTACCGATATTCTGTCCCGTCTGGGCTGTGAAGTGACCAAAACTGACGATAGCTGGCAAGCCGTGGCACCAAGCTGGCGTTTCGATATTGAGATCGAAGAAGACTTGGTTGAAGAAGTTGCCCGCATCTTCGGCTATGACAATATCCCGAATACCCCGGTGCAGGCTGGCCTGGTGATGGGTACCCATCGCGAAGCCCATCTGTCCATGAAGCGGGTGAAAACCATGCTGGTGGATAAAGGCTACCAGGAAGTGATCACTTACAGCTTTGTGGATCCGAAAGTTCAGCAACTGCTGCATCCGGGCCAGGAAGCGCTGATTCTGCCAAGCCCTATCTCTAGCGAAATGTCCGCCATGCGTCTGTCTCTGCTGACCGGTCTGCTGGACACGGTGGTCTACAACCAGAACCGTCAACAGGGCCGCGCGCGCTTATTTGAAACCGGTCTGCGCTTTGTTCCTGATACTCAGGCACCGTTGGGCATCCGCCAGGACGTTATGCTGGCGGGGGTAATGTGTGGGAACCGTTTTGAAGAGCATTGGGATCTGGCGAAAGGCAGCGTTGACTTCTATGATTTGAAAGGTGATTTGGAGTCCGTTCTCGGACTGACCGGTAAATTATCTGAAATTGAATTTAAACCAGGGGCGAATCCGGCACTGCATCCGGGTCAAAATGCCGCCATTTATCTGGGTGAAGAACTCATCGGCTATATCGGTGTTATCCACCCGGAACTGGAGCGTAAATTGGACCTGAATGGCCGCACGCTGGCGTTCGAACTCTTGTGGGACAAGGTTGCGCAACGTAAAGTGCCTGAGGCAAAAGGGGTATCACGCTTCCCAGCAAACCGCCGTGATATCGCCGTTGTTGTTGCTGAAAATGTGCCCGCAGCAGATGTTTTGGCTGAGTGTAAGAAAGTTGGCGCAAATCAGGTAGTTGGCGTAAACTTGTTTGACGTGT
>CBIFWW010000220.1:0-3228 GCA_966186435.1 uncultured Enterobacteriaceae bacterium | reverse complement strand
TTCTTCTTGTTGATGACCACGAACTGGTGCGCGCAGGGATACGACGCATTCTTGATGACATCAAAGGAATTAAAGTTTTAGACGAAGCATGTTGCGGTGAGGATGCCGTTAAGTATTGTCGTGCTAATTCCGTTGATGTTGTCCTGATGGATATGAACATGCCAGGCATTGGTGGTCTGGAAGCCACACGCAAAATTGCCCGCTACTCACCTGATATTAAAATTATCATGTTGACCGTGCACACTGAAAACCCGCTCCCCGCCAAGGTGATGCAGGCCGGTGCAGCTGGCTATTTGAGTAAGGGTGCTGCGCCACAGGAAGTGGTGAGTGCTATCCGGGCGGTTAATGCCGGCCAGCGCTACATCGCCTCTGACATCGCTCAACAGATGGCCCTTAGCCAAATTGAGCCGGCAAAGACGGAATCTCCCTTTGCCAGTTTGTCTGAACGCGAATTGCAGATTATGCTAATGATTACCCGTGGCCAGAAGGTCAACGAAATATCTGAACAGCTTAATCTTAGTCCGAAGACAGTTAACAGCTACCGCTACCGTATGTTCAGTAAGTTGAACATTAGTGGTGATGTTGAGTTAACTCACCTGGCCATCCGCCACGGGCTTTGCAACACAGAGACCCTAATCAGTCAGTGAGCGCCACATTCGATTCTAAATCTTTCCTAAAAACCGTTACCAGCCAGCCCGGCGTCTACAGAATGTATGATGCCGCTGGCACGGTAATTTACGTCGGTAAAGCGAAAGATCTTAAAAAACGGCTTTCGAGCTATTTCCGCATCAATCTCTCCAGTCGCAAGACCGAGGCGCTGGTAGGGCAAATTCAGCAAATTGATGTCACTGTGACTCACACGGAAACCGAAGCCCTGCTGCTGGAACACAATTACATTAAATTGTACCAGCCGCGCTATAACGTGCTGCTGCGTGACGATAAGTCTTACCCCTTTATCTTTCTCAGTGGGGAAACACATCCCCGCCTGGCGATGCACCGTGGCGCCAAGCACGCGAAAGGCGAATACTTCGGCCCGTTTCCCAACGGTTATGCGGTGAGAGAAACGCTGGCGCTGCTGCAAAAAGTGTTCCCGATCCGTCAATGTGAGAACAGTGTCTATCGCAACCGCTCCCGTCCTTGTTTGCAATATCAGATTGGCCGCTGCCTTGGCCCTTGCGTGTCCGGGTTGGTAACGGAAGAAGAATACGCCCAGCAGGTGGAATATGTGCGGCTGTTCCTGGCCGGCAAGGATGACCAAGTTTTACACCAGTTAGTTTCACGCATGGAGCAGGCCAGCCAGCGCCTCGAATTCGAAGAAGCGGGCCGATTGCGCGATCAGATCCAGGCAGTGCGCCGCATCACAGAAAAGCAGTTTGTCTCGAACAGCGGGGACGATCTGGACGTTATCGGCGTGGCCTTTGATGCCGGTATGGCCTGTGTCCACGTGTTGTTTATCCGCCAGGGCAAAGTGCTGGGGAGCCGCAGTTACTTCCCTAAAGTCCCCGGTGGCACTGATTTAAACGAAGTGGTCGAAACCTTTGTCGGCCAGTTTTATTTACAGGGTAGCCAGATGCGCACCTTGCCAGGGGAGATCCTACTGGACTTCGCCCTAACCGATAAAACCGTGCTGGCGGATTCATTGAGCGAGCTTGCCGGGCGTCGCGTCAATGTGCAAACTAAGCCCCGTGGCGACCGCGCCCGTTATTTAAAACTGGCACGTACTAATGCGGCCACCGCGTTGGTGACCCGTCTTTCCCAGCAATCCACTATTCATCAACGCCTTGAGGCGCTAGGAAGGGTGCTGGAAATACCTGAAATCCGCCGCATGGAGTGCTTCGATATCAGCCACACCATGGGAGAGCAAACTATTGCCTCCTGCGTGGTGTTCGATCAGAACGGCCCGTTGCGGGCGGAGTACCGCCGTTACAACATCACCGGTATTACGCCGGGGGATGACTATGCCGCCATGAACCAGGTGCTGCGCCGCCGTTATGGCAAGGCCTTAGAGCAAAGTAAAATTCCCGATGTGATTCTAATCGATGGCGGTAAAGGCCAGCTTGGGCAGGCTAAGGCGGTATTCGAAGAGCTAGATGTGCCTTGGGATAAAAACTACCCGCTATTGTTAGGGGTGGCGAAGGGTAGCGACCGTAAAGCGGGGTTGGAAACCCTGTTCCTGGAGCCGGAAGGGGAGGGCTTTGCCTTGCCACCGGATTCACCGGCATTACATGTGATCCAGCATATTCGCGATGAGTCCCACGATCACGCTATTTCCGGTCACCGTAAAAAGCGGGCTAAAGTTAAAAATACCAGCAGCCTCGAAACCATCGAAGGCGTTGGCCCAAAACGCCGTCAGATGCTGCTTAAATATATGGGTGGGTTGCAACCGCTAAAGAATGCCAGCATCGAAGAAATTGCCAAAGTGCCGGGGATTTCACGGGGTCTGGCAGAAAAGATCTACTACTCGTTGAAACATTAAGGTCTATGTAGCAACATAGATATAATTTCCACAGAGACAGACAGTTACAAGACGCTATGCAATTCAATATACCGACGTTACTCACCCTATTGCGGGTCATTATGATCCCATTTTTTGTGCTGGCGTTTTACTTGCCATTCCAGTGGGCGCCATTTGTCTGTGCCCTGATCTTTAGTCTCGCCGCCATCACCGACTGGTTTGATGGTTATTTGGCGCGGCGCTGGAATCAAAGCACCCGTTTTGGCGCTTTCTTAGATCCGGTGGCGGATAAAGTCATGGTGGCCGTAGCGATGGTGCTGGTGGTAGAGCATTACCACAGCTGGTGGGTCACACTGCCTGCTGCTACGATGATTGGCCGTGAAATCATTATTTCTGCCTTGCGTGAATGGATGGCGGAAATCGGCAAACGCAGCAGCGTGGCGGTGTCGTGGATCGGTAAAGTAAAAACCACTTCGCAAATGACGGCATTGATTGGCCTGTTATGGCGCCCGCATCCGTTTATCGAGTGGGCCGCTGTGGCATGTTTCTTTATTGCAGCCGGGTTGACCTTGTGGTCTATGGTGCAATATCTCAACGCTGCACGTGGGGATTTGCTTGATCAGTGATCGTTTCGCCGTAAAAAACAACAAACGGTTCAAAGTGGCGTAAAATATCGTTGACTCAGTGCGTCAGGTAAGTAGAATGCATCGCATCGGAAGGCAGCACGGTCTGCTGGAAGATAGCAAATTCAACGAATTAACTTCAGTTGATGA
>CBIFWW010000219.1:0-3234 GCA_966186435.1 uncultured Enterobacteriaceae bacterium | reverse complement strand
CGGTAATCAGGTGAGTCTGATAAGCGGCCGCGACACCACCCTCACCGGGGCGCAGGTGAGTGGCGAATCCATCAGGGCAGACGTTGGCCGCAACCTGACGCTTGCCAGCCAGCAGGATAACGACCGTTACGACATGAAGCAGCAGAATACCAGCGCCGGGGCCAGTGTGGCCGTTATCGGTGGTGGTGGTTCGGCGAACGTCAATCTCAGCCGGGATAAAATGCGCTCCAGCTATGACTCGGTGGTGGAGCAGACCGGGCTGTTTGCCGGCAAGGGGGGTTTTGACCTGCGTGTGGGGGAGCACACCCGGCTTGACGGGGCGGTGATAGGCTCCACGGCAGACGCCACCAAAAACCTTCTGGACACCGGTACTCTGGGCTTTGGTGATATCAACAACCGGGCCGACTATAAGACCGAACACCAGAGCGTGGGGATGAGCACCAGCGGCAGCATCGGTGGGCAGTTCCTCGGCAATATGGCCAACAGCCTGCTGGTAGGGGGTAACAACGAAGGCCACGCCAGCTCCACTACCAAATCAGCGGTGTCTGACGGCAGTATCCTTATCCGGGATAAATCGAAGCAACAGCAGGATGTGGCGGATTTAAGCCGCGATGCGGAGCATGCCAACCAGACCCTGTCGCCCATCTTCGATAAAGAGAAGGAGCAGAAGCGCCTGAAGGAAGCGCAGCTGATAGCGGAGATTGGGGTGCAGGCCGGTGATATCGCGCGCACCTACGGGGAAATTGAGGGGATTAACAAAGGCAAGGCGCAGCTGAAGGCAAAAGGCATTACCGAACCTGGGAAGGGGGCGCCGAAGGAGGAATGGGCGCAGTACAATAAAGAACTGGCGGCCACTCCGGCTTATAAAGCAGCGCAGAAAGAATGGGGTACCGGCGGAGATATCCAGCGGGGTATTCAGGCGGCAACGGCAGTCCTCCAGGGGCTGGCGGGCAGCAATCTGGGTGCAGCAGTTGCCGGAGGCGCGTCACCGTATATCGCTAATGCCATCGGTAACAGCGGGCTGGATGACGGGGCGAGAACCCTGGCCCACGCGCTGGTGAATGGCGCGCTGGCGGCAGCCCAGGGCAAGAACGCCGGCGCTGCCGCAGCGGGCGCCGCCGCCGGTGAACTGACGGGGATTATTGCGCTACAGATTTATGGCAAACCCGCCGGAGAGCTGGATGAAGCCGAGAAACAGAAGGTGAGTGCTCTGGCGACCATCGCTTCCGGCCTGGCCGGCGGCCTGGCAGGTGACAGCAGTGCCGATGCCATGGCGGGGGCGCAGGCCGGGAAAAACACCATTACCAATAACTTCCTTAGTAGCAAACAGATAGACAACTGGTCGGCTGAAATGAAGTCCTGCCAGAACAGCGGCGGCGACTGCGGCAGCGTGGTTAAGAAGTACGAGGAGTTAAGCACCGCTCAACAGAAACAGTTGATCAGCGACTGTGCGGCCAGTCCAGCCACCTGCCAGCAAAAGTATGGTGATGTACTGACCGACAGCCTGGCAGTGAAGCAGGCTATAGATCGTGCCCTGGGTGAAGATATCCCGATCAAGATGGTCTATAGTCTGACGGCGACTTTTGCGCATCAGATGCAGGCTGAAGGTATTGTAGCTACCCAAAAAGTCTCGGAAGCGCTTCAGAAAGAATATGGACTGGACGAAGTTCAGGCTGGAATAGTTGCGGGTGCTGCCGCATCGGCGTTTGGGGGGATTAGTAAGGCTGGTAAACAAAACCAGATCAATATAGCCAAGCTACCCAATGGGCAACAAGTTAACCATTTTGAAGCAAGTTTAGTTGGGCTTCCCCCTGGTGAAAGGGTCGCTCAAGTTAAACAAATGGCTAGTTCTGTGGCTGTAAGTAATGGCTGGGTTAAAGATAACAAACTAACCAAAATGAACAATCGTGATGTTTATAAAGGTTCCGATGGTAATCTTTATGCACTTGATACACAGCATGGTCGTTTTGAGCAAGTGAATGCTAAAACCGGGAAGCATCAGGGGGAAGTTGATATGGGAATGAAATATATAGAAGGAAGTAGGGATATTTCTGGCGGCCATAATTTGAAGGTTAAATAATATGAGACACCCAGTTAAATTAACTAATTATCCCCAACCTGCCTTAGTTCATGGAACAGTATTACGTCTTCCGGGGCAGTGGCCATATGAAGAACTAGTTGATTTTATGGTATTTGATATGCCGGATGATGAACGACCCAGTGGTTTAATGGTGACAACAGGTCATAAGGCTGGGCTTATACTTATTTTGCTACCAAAAGAGAGCGGATTAAAAGAAGTTAGAGGCCTTAGTACTAATTGGGTTATTGCTAATTGGGAAAAATGGATCTATCCAGAGTGTGATGTAAATGATGTGTATATAATTGAAAGATATATAGCATCACCCATATATTAATGTTGAGAATAATTTATTTGGTGGAACGGAATGGGGGCAGGGTGAAAAAGCCAGCCAGCATGGTAAGGATGTTTTGTCTTGTGCGGATAATCCTGGCGGTGAGGCCTGCCAGCGAGGGATAGCAGAAAATAAAGCTTATGCCGGGGCTTTGGCAACTGGCGGTGTGGCGCTGTTACCGGGGAGTGCAAAGGCTATGTGGTTACTTGGTGCCGGGACAAATGCCGGGATGCAATATGCAGATAGCGGTGAAATAAATCCGGTCAATTCAGTGGCTGCAGGATGGATAAATGTGATAACCATGCGACAGGGCTGGAAAGGGACAATAGCCTGGAATGCGGCAGCTGAAGCATTAACTAACGCCATAAACGGAGATGATCCTCTTACAGGGGCAATAACAACTGGAGCTGGCGCCGGGTTTGGATATGGGGTTGGCAATTATGTGGTAAAGCCTATTGCAAATAAAGCAGGCAAGTGGATAACCGGTGGCTGGAATCCTAAATTCGATCCTACTCTTCTTAAATATACTGAAGTCAAAGGGCAGCTAGGTATCTCCAAAGAAATGGTGCCGAGTAAGATCCCTAGTGCTATAGGTAATGCGGGTGGTAGTTTATCATCTGAGTTTGGTAACTCCATTATCCAGAAAAAGAAAGATGCAATGGAGGCTGGTAAATGAAGAACCTCCTGATTGTAGTTTTATTAATGTCTATATGTATATTTTGCTTATTTATAGTTGGTTCGATTTTTTACCTTCTTCTGGAGATATTTATGTACTTCTATTTAAGTGCTCCAATATCATTTGAAGTCTTTCAGTTTTCTAGGC
>CBIFWW010000218.1:0-3304 GCA_966186435.1 uncultured Enterobacteriaceae bacterium | reverse complement strand
TTTCCAGGTTTACCTGGTGAGATCACGGGTGCGGATTACCGCACACACAACGCTTGGTTATTCGGGATGGAAAATATGCATACATCCGAGTTGCTTAAACATATATATGATATAAACCTGTCATATTTATTGCTGGCCCAACGGTTAATTGGCCAGGATAAAGCCTCAGCAATGTTTCGCTTAGGTATTGGTGAGGACATGGCAACCACGCTTAGCCAATTAACGTTGCCGCAAATGGTAAAACTGGCAGAAACCAATCAATTAATTTGCCAGTTTCGCTTTACCGATCACCAAAGTATCACGCGGCTGACCCAGGAATCCCGTGTTGATGATTTACAGCAAATTCACACCGGTATTTTATTGGCGACACGGTTACTTAATGAATTAGCGCCAACGGCTGAAAGCATCCGTAAAAAGAGGGCCTGACACATGAGCGACAAAAGCATCGTTCAGGAAGCCCGAGATATTCAACTGGCAATGGATTTGATTTCACTCGGGGCCAGGCTACAAATGCTGGAGAGTGAAACGCAATTGAGCCGCGGCCGCCTGATTAAACTCTACAAAGAGTTACGCGGCAGCCCGCCCCCTAAGGGCATGCTACCTTTCTCCACCGACTGGTTTATGACATGGGAACAAAATATACACGCTTCCATGTTCTGTAATGCCTGGCAGTATCTGCTGCGCAGTGGGCAAAGCAAAGGGGTAGATGCGGTTATTAAAGGCTACCGTCTGTACCTTGAGCAATGTCCGCAACAGGTCGGTGAAAATGGGCCGCTTCTGGCGTTAACCCGGGCCTGGACCTTGGTACGCTTTGTTGAAAGCGGCATGCTGGAGCTTTCCCGTTGTAATTGTTGCAGCGGGAACTTTATCACCCATGCCCATCAACCTGCAGGCAGCTTTGCCTGTAGCCTGTGCCAGCCCCCTTCACGGGCAGTAAAAAGGCGTAAACTTTTTGCCGACACTGCCGATATTATTCCACAACTGCTGGATGAACAGGTGAGGCAAGCCGTTTAACCTACTGGTATGCAAGAAAAGCCAGCAGCGGTAAGGAATTACCGCTGTTTTTTTTGCCCTCGGGTATACTTCGGCGCACCGGTTTTATCCGTTTGAATGACTCACAGCAGAGGGATAAAGACGTGCTGATATTAATAGGTTATCTAGTTGTACTCTCAACGGTGTTCGGCGGATACATGATTACCGGCGGCCATCTTGGCGCGCTTTATCAACCCGCAGAATTTATTATTATCGGCGGGGCGGGAGTAGGCGCGTTTATTGTAGGGAATAATGGTAAAGCAATTAAAGCCACTCTTAAATCTCTGCCGTTATTATTTCGCCGCTCTAAATATACCAAAACCATGTATATGGATTTAATGGCGCTGTTATATCGTTTGATGGCTAAATCACGCCAACAGGGAATGTTTTCATTAGAAAAAGATATAGAAAAACCGCAACAGAGCGAAATATTTGCCAGCTATCCTCGGATCCTCGCGGATAAAATGATGCTGGAATTCATCACCGATTATTTGCGATTAATCATCAGCGGCAATATGAACGCCTTTGAAATCGAAGCCTTAATGGATGAAGAGATTGAAACTTACGAACACGAGTGCGAAGTGCCTGCCAACAGCCTGGCCCTGATGGGGGACTCGCTACCTGCTTTCGGTATTGTGGCGGCGGTCATGGGTGTGGTACACGCCTTGGCCTCGGCAGACCGCCCGGCGGCAGAGCTGGGGGGACTTATCGCTCACGCTATGGTGGGGACTTTCCTAGGGATTTTACTGGCCTATGGTTTTATCTCCCCACTGGCGGCAGTACTGCGCCAGAAAAGCGCCGAAACCACCAAGATGATGCAGTGCGTCAAAATTACCTTACTCTCCAGTCTTAATGGCTATGCCCCGCCGATCGCGGTGGAATTTGGCCGTAAAACCCTCTACTCCAGCGAACGCCCGTCCTTTGTGGAGCTGGAGGAGCACGTGCGTGCGGTTAAATCACCTGCTCAGCAGCAGGTTACGGAAGACGCATGAAGCAGCATAACCATCCCATTATTCTGGTTAAACGTAAAAAGCGTAAGTTACATGGCAGTACCCACGGCTCATGGAAGATTGCCTATGCCGATTTTATGACCGCCATGATGGCGTTTTTCCTGGTGATGTGGCTGATTTCCATCTCCAGCCCGAAGGAGCTGGCACAAATAGCGGACTATTTCCGTACCCCTTTAACCGCCGCCATTACTGGTGGGCAGCATATTGCTGATAGTTCCAGCCCGATCCCCGGTGGCGGCGATGACGTGACCCAGCAGCAGGGGGAAGTCAAAAAGCAGCCCGATATTGATCAACTTAGAAAGAAAATGGAGCAAACCCGGCTGAATAAGCTGCGGAGCGATCTCTATCAGTTGATCGAATCCGATCCTAAACTCCGGGCGCTGCGCCCACATCTGCAAATCGATCTAGTGGAAGAGGGGCTGCGCATCCAGATTACCGACAGCCAGAACCGCCCGATGTTTAAAAACGGCAGTGCGGAAGTCGAGCCTTACATGCGCGATATCCTGCGCAGCATTGCACCACTTCTTAACAATATGCCTAATAAAATCAGTCTCTCTGGCCATACCGATGACTTGCCCTATGCCCAGGGTGAGCGCGGCTATAGCAACTGGGAGCTTTCAGCCGATCGGGCTAATGCCTCCCGGCGCGAGCTGGTAGTCGGCGGCCTGGATGAAGGCAAGGTACTGCGGGTAATGGGTATGGCGGCCACCATGCGGCTGGGCGCCAGCACCACTGACGATGCTATTAACCGGCGTATTAGTCTTCTGGTGCTAAACAAAGCTGCGGAGGCCACCATTCTGCATGAGAACGCGCAAAGCCAAAACGAGCCACTCAGCGTGCTTTCTCAACCTGCGCCGGTAACGCCTGCGGCTAACCCGGCCTCTCCGGTAGCGTTCCCGGCTGCCCCGAGCGGGGCGAGGTGATCTATGAGCATAGACATTAGTGATTTCTACCAGAGCTTCTTCGATGAGGCTGACGAACTGCTGGCGGATATGGAGCAGCATTTGCTCAACGTGCAGCCCGCCTCCCCCGATAGCGAACTGTTAAACGCCATTTTCCGGGCGGCCCACTCCATTAAGGGCGGGGCAGGGACCTTTGGCTTTAGCGTGCTACAGGAAACCACCCACCTGATGGAAAACCTGCTGGACGACGCCCGGCGCGGGGAGTTGACCCTCACCGGCGACATTATCAACCTGTTTCTGGAAACCAAAGACATCATGCAGGATCAGCTTGACGCCTATAAAGGCAGCAGCGAGCCAGAT
>CBIFWW010000217.1:0-3315 GCA_966186435.1 uncultured Enterobacteriaceae bacterium | reverse complement strand
AAAGTAGATAATAAATTCAATGCCTGCCAGTTCTGGTTGTTAATAATTTATTTCAGCTCAAAAGATTAAATTATTTACCTGAAACAACGCGTAAATTCGCTGGATTTTGGATTGGAGTTTTATTAGGCTTTGCCTTAGCCGGTGATTAGTTGTACCAATCGGTATTACCTACGATGATAAATTATACCAATTAAATGAGGTCGGCCATGTCGACAAATCAGCGGACCCCGAAAAGGAGTCCGTACACTAAGCGCAAAGCGTGGATTGCCGTTTTCGCAGGGTCCGCCTTGTTCTGGGCCGTTATCGCTATGTTGGCCTGGCATGTCTGGGGATAAAACCATGATGCAACCACGGCCGCCTTCAAGGGGGCCGCGTAATAAAGCCGTCACAGTAGTCAACTCACTGACATCTACCGGCCAGCATCCTGAAGCTGTTGACTGGCATTTAACCCCTCAGCAACAGGAATCTATCGATCTATTTACTAACGGCAAGCAGATAAAAATATGGTTGCTTATCATTTCCCCTATTTGATTATTTCTAATTTGTTCAATTAACGACACTCAGTAATAAATCGTAGTGATAATTAATCGCTACAGTTGAATAAAAAGTAATTGATGAGTTGCCGCTACGAATAAAAACACTGTGGTCAAATCCTGGTCGTGGTTGTCTGTCTTCTTGTTTCCGTTTTTTTTGGTGGCAATTTCCCCGGTTAGTCCTGCAATAATCCGGTTTTTACCATTAACTTATGAGCTGAATCAACACCCGCGAAAAGTCTGTTTTTTAACGATTTGGGTTGTAAACAAAACGTTATCGGATGTTTGTGTTATCTTTAATCACAGACCATTAAAACAGTCTGGGTAATCACCCCGGGAGAATGAGAGCCTGCCTTCCTTACCCGTAAGTTCGCCCTCAGCGGCAGCTTTGACCGATGTCCCCCGGTGGGCAGGCTCTTCGTCTTAATTAAGGAGGAGCTATGTCGTCAACCCTACGTGAAACCAGTCAGGACTCATTAAACCTACAAAACAAATCCTGGCGTTTCTATAACATCACTAAAGCATCTTTGGGCGACATTCAGCGCCTGCCTAAATCCCTCAAAGTCCTGCTCGAAAACCTGCTGCGTTGGCAAGACGGTGATTCCGTCACTGATGAAGACATCCGTGCCTTGGCCCGCTGGCTGGAAAAAGCCCATGCCGATAGGGAAATTGCCTACCGCCCGGCGCGGGTATTAATGCAGGACTTCACCGGGGTTCCGGCGGTAGTGGATCTGGCGGCGATGCGTGAAGCGGTCAAACGCCTCGGTGGGGATGTGGCTAAAGTAAACCCACTTTCGCCGGTGGATCTGGTGATTGACCACTCGGTTACCGTAGACCACTTTGGTGATGATGGGGCCTTCGACGAAAACGTGCGGCTTGAAATGGAGCGCAACCACGAACGTTATGTGTTCCTGCGTTGGGGCCAACAGGCCTTCAGTAAATTTAGCGTGGTACCACCGGGTACCGGCATCTGCCACCAGGTCAACCTCGAGTATCTCGGCAAAGCAGTCTGGAGTGAAGAAACCGCTGAGGGCAACCTGGCCTATCCAGACACTCTGGTGGGTACCGACTCCCACACTACCATGATCAATGGCTTGGGGGTGTTAGGCTGGGGCGTTGGGGGGATTGAGGCTGAAGCAGCCATGCTCGGCCAGCCGGTGTCAATGCTTATCCCGGATGTGGTGGGCTTTAAACTCACCGGTAAACTACGGGAAGGTATCACTGCCACTGACTTGGTGCTCACCGTCACCCAAATGTTGCGCCAGCATGGGGTGGTCGGGAAATTTGTTGAATTTTATGGGGACGGACTGGATTCTCTGCCACTGGCTGATCGTGCCACCATCGCAAATATGGCCCCTGAATATGGCGCTACCTGTGGTTTCTTCCCGGTTGATAATGTCACCCTTGACTATATGCGCCTGAGTGGCCGTAGCGATGAGCAAGTAGCATTGGTTGAGGCTTATACCAAGGCTCAGGGCATGTGGCGCAATACCGGGGATGAGCCGGTATTCACCAGCAGCCTGGCCCTCGATATGGGTGATGTTGTTGCCAGCCTGGCTGGGCCTAAGCGCCCTCAAGACCGGGTGGAGCTAGGCAAAGTACCCGTGGCTTTTGCCACCAGCAGCCAGCTGGAGCTGAATCATGCCCAAAAAGACCGCCAACCGGTGGATTACACTCATCATGGGGATACCCATTCACTGCCCGATGGCGCGGTGGTGATTGCAGCAATCACCTCCTGTACCAACACCTCTAACCCAAGCGTGCTAATGGCTGCCGGGCTGTTAGCCAAAAATGCGGTAAAACGCGGCTTGCGCCCGGCACCTTGGGTAAAAGCCTCCCTGGCCCCGGGTTCTAAAGTGGTGTCCGATTATCTGGCCCGCGCCGGGTTCACTCCTTATCTGGATGAATTAGGTTTCAATCTGGTGGGCTACGGCTGTACCACCTGTATTGGTAACTCCGGCCCACTGCCGGAGCCGATTGAAACCGCCATCCGCAAAGGCGATTTGACGGTGGGTGCTGTGCTTTCCGGTAACCGTAACTTCGAGGGCCGCATCCATCCGCTGGTCAAAACCAACTGGCTGGCTTCACCACCGCTGGTGGTGGCCTACGCGCTGGCCGGGAATATGAATATTAACCTGATGAGCGAACCCTTGGGCACAGGTAATGACGGCCAGCCAGTTTACTTAAAGGACATCTGGCCTTCTTCACTGGCGATAAGCGAAGCGGTCAGCAAGGTTTCCACGGAGATGTTCCATAAAGAATACTCGGCGGTATTCGAGGGAACGCCAGAATGGCAGGCCATTGAAGTGGAACGCTCACCAACCTATGGCTGGCAACAGGATTCTACTT
Organism: uncultured Enterobacteriaceae bacterium; assembly: GCA_966186435.1. GTDB lineage: Bacteria > Pseudomonadota > Gammaproteobacteria > Enterobacterales > Enterobacteriaceae > CBIFWW01. The sequence continues at coordinate 433 of CBIFWW010000217.1, read as the reverse complement.
ACATTCGTCTTTCTCCGTTCTTTGACGAGATGGGTAAAAGCCCGGCACCGGTGGCGGATATTCACGGGGCGCGTATTCTGGCGATGCTGGGCGACTCGGTCACCACTGACCATATCTCCCCGGCGGGTAACATTAAGCCGGACAGCCCGGCAGGACGATACTTGCAAAACCACGGAGTGGAGCGCAAAGACTTCAACTCCTACGGTTCTCGCCGTGGTAACCATGAAGTGATGATGCGTGGCACCTTCGCCAATATTCGTATCCGCAATGAACTGGTGCCGGGGATAGAAGGGGGAATGACCCGACAACTGCCCGGTGAAGACGTGGTGTCGATCTATGATGCCGCCATGGGTTACCAGCAGAAAAACATCCCTCTGGCGGTGATCGCCGGTAAAGAATATGGCTCTGGCTCCAGCCGTGACTGGGCCGCCAA
>CBIFWW010000216.1:0-3431 GCA_966186435.1 uncultured Enterobacteriaceae bacterium | reverse complement strand
ACCCTGCGTTATTACGACGCTGAAATGCGCTACCTGCTGGAAGCCGGGGCTGAATTTGCCCGCGCACATCCGGAACAGGCGGCGATGCTAAACCTGGATAAAGCGGGTGCTCGTGACCCGTATGTGGAACGCCTGTTTGAGGGGTTCGCCTTCCTGATGGGGCGGCTGCGCGAAAAGCTGGATGACGACTTGCCCGAGCTGACGGAAGGGCTGGTCAGCCTGCTATGGCCCCATTACCTACGCACCATCCCGTCAATGTCGATAGTGGAATTCACCCCAGACTGGCGTGGGATGAAGGAGCCGATGCAGATAGCCAAAGGCTTCGAAGTTAATTCACGGCCAATCGGTGAGAAGGGCACGCGCTGCCGATATACCACCACTAAAGCTATCGATCTTCAGCCGCTAAAACTGGAGCAAGCCAGGATAGTGACTGATCCTGATGGCCGTTCGGTGGTGACCTTGCGCTTTAACTGTAGCGATCTTGCTGACTGGAGCAGCATCGACCTCAACTGCCTTTCGTTTTACCTCAATGCCGATGCACCCCTGGCTTGTGCTATGCACGAAGCCTTCACCATGAATGTGGCGAGAATGTGGATCAGAATGCCTGGCGATATAGACCGGAAGCCTTTTGACGGGCATTTCGCTGCACTTGGCTTTGGCGATGACGATACCCTGTGGCCAAGAGGTAACAGTAGTTTTAGTGGTTATCAGCTGTTACTGGAGTATTTCACCTTCCGCGAGAAGTTTATGTTTACTGGCTTATGTGGATTAGAAAAGCTCAGTTTCCCGGTGGCGTTGCCATGGTTTGAAATTGATGTGGTTCTTGGTGAGCGTTGGGAACACGATTTTAGCTTCAACGAAAAGCATCTGCGGCTGCACTCAGTCCCGGTAATAAATCTGTTTCCGCTAGAATCCGATCCCCTGACGCTAAATTCGTTACAAACGGAATATTTGCTGCGGCCCATGCGCATTCAGGATGGCCATACTGAAATTTATGCTGTGGATTCGGTGATCTCCTCCAGCCAGCACAACTATGTGCCGTTCTCCAGCTTCCGCCACAAAGGGGGGATGATGCGCCATCAGGCCCCCGAGTATTACTTCCACACCCGGGTGCGTCGTGGCCCCTCTGGGCTGTACAACACTTGGCTGATTCTCGGTGGCGAAGCCTTCGATAACCACACCGTGCCACAAGATGAAAGCCTGTCGATGACCCTTACCGGCACCAATGGCCAGCTGCCGCGGCGGGCGCTGCAAAGCACAGTATTGGATACGGTAATGAAAACCACATCGGCTCGTATTGAGGTAAAAAATTTATGCGCCCCAACGTTGCCTTGCTATCCACCGGCTCAGGATCGCTTTCATTGGCGCGTGCTGAGCCATTTAGGCAGCGGTTTCCTTTCAATGATGGATAACGCGGAGGTACTGCGCGGCACTCTGGCGCTGTACGAGTGGACTAACAGTGAGATGAGTCGCCGCCGTCTGGAAGCCATTATTGACGTGAAGCACAGCGAAACCGAACGTTTCGAGCAGGGTCATTTGCTGCGCGGCGTGCAGATTGAGGTTACCCTCGATAGCCACGGGTTTGCTGGCCGGGGTGATATCTGTCTATTCGGAGAAATGCTCAGCCGTTTCTTTGCGCTCTACACCGATATTTATCTGTTTAACCGTTTGATTATCATTATGCAGCCCACTGGAGAACGCCTGGAATGGGAAGAGAAACACAACCGCCGCATTCCCGGCTAACCCCGCGTCTGGAGGCTGAACTTAATCGCATTAATTTTTATCGTTTCTGCCAGTTACTGGAAAAAAGCCAGCCAGAAAAACCACTTATCGGATCTACCATCCACCCTTCTGACGATCCTGTACGGTTTTGCCCCCATCCAGGTATGGGATTCCCTGCCAGCGAGCTAAAAGCGGTTGAATACGATGAGGAAGATGGCACTAAGCCACCCGTGATACATACCACTTTTATGGGGATGTACGGGGTAGATTCACCGTTGCCAACCGCCTACCTCGACGACATTACCCAACGCCGGGAAGGCCATGAGGCATTACAGGGATTTCTCGATATTTTCAGTCATAGGATCCTGACCCAGTTCTATCGGATCTGGCGTAAATATTCCTATCCGGCCACTTTTGAGCCGGGTGGCACTGATGTTGTGTCACAGTCATTACTCGGCCTGGTAGGTCTGGGTATTCCCGGAACGGCGAATCATATAGCCACCCCTGTGTCGCGCTTTTTGGCCTTGCTAGGCGTATTGCGCCAGCCGGGGAAAACCCAGGAAGGAATGCAGGCATTAGTTAGTCTATTAGCTCCTCAAACGGTAGCACGAGTTAGCCCTTACTCATTGCGTCCGGTAGTCATTCGACAGCCTCTGGGGTTTTATGGCAATCAAGACTTTCTGCTGGATGGCAACACGCCATTAGGTGATGAAGCAATGGACGCCGGCAGCCAGTTGCTCATCGCGCTCTCCACCGATGATGAATGGGAAGCACAGGGCTGGAAACCAGATGGTCTGCTATATCAGGATTTTCTAGTGATGCTACGGGTTTATCTCGGCTGGCGCTTTAAGGCGCGGATCACTTTGACGGTGAGCACCCGCCTGCTTAAGGCACCCCCTTTGGGTGAGGGGCCATTATGGCTTGGCATGAATGGGGTGCTGGGGGCAGAACATCCGTCTGACGATCTTCCTCTGACTTTTACCACGGAACTGGGGCATTACACGGGCCTACAGCCTGCTCCATTACAACAAGGAAACCGACGTGTTGCGTACAAGTATGATTAAAAAAACGGGCTTACTCTTGCCACTTCTGGCATTAGGCTTGGCAGGCTGCGGCATGACGCAAGGTGTCGCAGACGGGACCAAATCGGCGTTTAATGCTGTGTTCTATAAGAAAATTAAAGTACTGCATCTGGACTTTACCGCTCGTGAAGCCCTAAACACCGATGCGCGAGAAAGCAACTCACTCTCTGAGTCAGTAGTGGTGCGGGTGTACCAACTAAAAGATCGGAAAATCTTCGATAACCTGCTGTATCAGCAGCTGTTGAAAGAGAGCGATACGCTACTAAAGGATGATCTGCTCGCCAGCCGTGATGTGGTGATAAAGCCCGGCGGGGATGCCAGCCTTGATATGCCGATGGAGGCCGATGCCCAATTTGTGGCGGTTATCGGGCTATTCCGCCATCCAGATATGGTCAATAACAGCTGGAAGAAAGTCATCGAGCGTGAAGAACTTGACCCAGATAAACCCCGCATTCTGGAAGCCGGCAATAATCATTTGGTGCTCAAAAAAGAATAATGTCGGGTGCAAATGCTAAATCGGTTATTAAGCGCGTGTACTTAACGTGGGTGATTGAAAATTAAATAAATCTCAAGGCGAAGAATTTTATTCAATTAATTATCTGATTAATATCAGGGTCCATTTAATTC
>CBIFWW010000215.1:0-3443 GCA_966186435.1 uncultured Enterobacteriaceae bacterium | reverse complement strand
GCCCCGGTGCCAACAATGACTTACCGCCCCGGGCCAAATGCTGTTGCCAGGCCTCCATGACTTTACGCGCCGCCGGGCGAGAAATCAGCCCCCCCATAAAGGGTTGCGGCTCCTGATCCCATGGCCCGGGCACCAGGCGCGAGGCCACCGTCACCAGCCGGGAGAGGAAGGCATCCCCGGCTTCCCCGCGTTTGACCAGTAACCGGCGGGCGCAGGTGCAGCGCTGACCGGCGCTGATAAAGGCCGACTGGATCGCCAGATGCACCGCCCCATCGATATCATCGGGCTGTTCTACAATCAGCGGGTTATTGCCCCCCATTTCCAGGGCCAGGATCTTCTCCGGCTGCCCGGCAAACTGGCGATGCAATTGATAGCCGGTGCCTGCGCTGCCGGTAAACAGCAGGCCATCAATGCCGGGTTGGCCCGCCAGGCTTTGGCCGGTAGCGATCCCCCCTTGCACCAAATTGATCACCCCCGGTGGCAGCCCGGCGGCTTCCCATAATCGGGTAACCACTTCGCCAGTGTGGGGCGTCATCTCGCTGGGTTTGAACACCAGAGTATTACCGGCCAGCAGCGCCGGGACGATATGGCCGTTAGGTAAATGGCCGGGGAAGTTATAAGGCCCGAAGACAGCCAGCACCCCGTGGGGGCGGTGGCGCAGGCTTGCCGCCCCATCGGCCAATGGGGTGACCTGCTCCCCGGTACGGGTTTGCCAGGCTTTAATCGAGATCGGGATTTTATTGATCATCGCCGCCACTTCCGTGAGGGCTTCCCAGCGGGGCTTGCCCGTCTCCCGAGCGATGGTTTCACTCAAGGTGGTTTTGTTCTGTTCCAGCAACTGGCCGAAACGCTCTACCACCTGCTGACGGGCTTCGATGCCGAGCTTTGCCCAAGCCGGGAACGCAGCCCGCGCTGCCTGGCAGGCATCGGTGACCTGTTGATCGCTGGCGCTCGCCCCTTCCCACAGTACCTCACCGGCCACCGGGTTGATTTTTTGCAGCGCCTGGCCCTGGCCTGAAAGCCACTGGCCGTTGATCAAATGTGTCATTGTGGTTTCTCCTGGGGAATTAAGCGCACCACCCGCACCGGATCACCGGGCTGGCGTAACAGCATTTGCGCCATTTCTGGCGTGATAACCGCCCGTTCTGCATGGGGGTCAAGGTGGGCCAGGGTGGCACGATAATGTTGATAGTTTTCGTTTGCCACCAGGCACAGGGGCTGTGACGGGTCTTGATCGCCCAGCGCCACCGGGATCATCCGGCTTTTACGGATAGCTCGCACCCGGTCGATCTCGCACTCCAGCGTCGGGCCACCGTCAAAGATGTCAATATAGTCCCGGTAGCGGAAGCCTTCCGCCTCCAGAACCGCCCGCGCCGGAGCGGTTTGCGGGTGTACCTGGCCAATCACCCGCTGGGCTTCGGCAGATAAAAACTCGGTATAGATCGGGTGCTTGGGCATGAGTTCGGCAATAAAGATTTTCTGCCCGGTGCCGCTCAGGTAATCCGCTTTGGCAAAAGGCATACGGAAGAAGCGGCTGCCCAGGCTATCCCAAAACGGTGAGCGCCCCTGGTCATCAATCATCCCGCGCATTTCCGCCACCACCTTATGGTTAAAACGGTTGCGGAAAGCCGCCATAAAGAGAAAGCGTGATTTGGATAATAAGTAGCCGTTATTTTCTTTGCGCCAGTCCGGGTCGAGGAACAAGGTACATAACTCGCTGCTGCCGGTGTGGTCGTTACTGAGGAACAGCGTTGGCAGGGAGTGGTAAACATTCAACTCTTTCGAAGCATGAACCACGGTGCCCACCCGGTAGTTGTACCAGGGGTCACTCAGCCCCACAGCCACTTCAATGGCGCAGATACCAACGATACGGCCCGTCGCCACTTCCTCCAGCACAAACACATAGCCTTGATCGGCTCGCGGCAAATCCCCGGCCCAGGTGGCCAGCGAACGGTTGATCCGTGCCGAAAGCGTATTTTCATCCTGGGGGAGCGAGGTTAGCCCGCCCCCGGTTTTCCCTGCCATTGCATAGATGCCAGCGAGATCTTCCCGTTTCACTGGCCGGATGAGCATCACGGCTGCTCTCCGGCAAGGAAGCGTTCACAGGCCCGCTCGAAGCGTTTTAGCCCTTCGGTCAATTCTGCTTCGCTGATATTCAAGGCCGGGGCAAAGCGCACCACACTAGCCCCGGCGATTAACATCATTAACCCCTCCTGGGCTGCCAGTTGCAGCAGGGTTTTCGCCTTGCCGCTGTGGGCCTCCACCAGCGGGCAGCCAATTAACAACCCCAGACCGCGCATCCCCTGGAACAGTCCCAGCCGTTGGTTAATTTGCTCAATACGCTGGCGGATATGCTGGTGGCGCTGTTCCACGCCATTTAATAGTTCCGGGGTGTTAATCAGTGAGAAGGCCATCCCCGCCACCGCCCCGGCCAGCGGGTTGCCGCCGTAAGTAGTGCCATGGCTGCCCACATTCAGGCTGGCGGCAAAACGGTCAGTGGTGATCATCGCCCCAATCGGGAAGCCGCCGCCCAGGGCTTTGGCGGTAGTCAGCACATCGGGGGTGACACCATAATGTTGATAGGCATACAGCTTGCCGGTACGGCCCACCCCGGTCTGGACTTCATCAAAAATCAGCAGCGCCTTATGTTGGTCGCACAGCTCACGCAGGCCCTGTAAAAACTCAACCTGCGCCGGGATCACCCCGCCTTCCCCCTGAACCGGTTCGACAATCACCGCACAGGTACGGTCATTAATCAGATCCCGCGCCGAGGCTAAATCGTTGTACACCCCATGCTGGATATCCGGCGGCAACGGAGCGAAGTCTTTGGCATAGGCTGGCTGGCCCCCGGCACTTACGGTAAATAAGGTGCGCCCGTGGAAGGCATTCTTAAACGCCACGATCCCGCTTTTCAGCGAATCGCCCTGGTCATGGGCATATTTACGGGCCAGCTTGAGCGCCGCTTCGTTGGCTTCCGCCCCGGAGTTACTAAAAAACACTTTGTCGGCAAAGGTGGCGTTGATCAGCTGATGTGCCAGCCTGAGTATCGGCTCATTGGTGTACCCATTGCCGGTATGCCACAGTTTGGATGCTTGCTCGGTCAGCGCCGCCTGGAGCTGTGGGTGGGCATGGCCAAGGGCGTTCACCGCGATGCCACCGGCGAAGTCGATATAATCCTTCCCCTGTTGATCCCAAAGGGTGGAGCCGCTGGCCCGCACCGGAATAAATGATGCCGGGACATACACCGGGATCATCCATTGATCAAAGTTCTGGCGGGTGATGGACTGGGTCATAGCGCTCTCCGGTAAATTTTACGTTTAATAAATGTTAAATTTAAGTTGCTGTCAGGCTTACTGTAGATTGTACGGTTTGTGCCAGCCAGCGATAAAATTGCATAACTGGGAAAGGGCAACGCTAAATCAATGAGTTACAGTCCTGTAGTA
>CBIFWW010000214.1:0-3458 GCA_966186435.1 uncultured Enterobacteriaceae bacterium | reverse complement strand
CTGTCTCCGCGATGTTTGTCGTGGGCGCCGTGTCGATGGATGCGCATTATAGGGAGTTCTCGACGGCTGACAAGTAGAAATATTAAAAAACCTATCAACTGCTCGATTTTTGACCCTAACGCCTATTTTTAACGCTTTTTGAGGGCTGAAGGCAGGTCTGCAAGGCTATTTATTACCCAATCCGCTGCGGATTCGGCTTCTGCCGTTACCGGTTTACCGGTGCGTACCAGGATTTTAGTCCCGACATTTGCCGCAGCCGCGGCCTGCATATCTTCAAGTTTATCGCCAACCATATAAGAAGCGGCCATATCAATGTGTAGATGGTCACGGGCAGAGATAAACATCCCAGGCTGTGGCTTGCGGCAATCACAGGTTTGACGGAACTCCTCTACCGTGCCTTCCGGATGATGCGGGCAGAAATAGATGCCATCGAGATCTACGCCACGGTCAGCCAGGGACCAATCCATCCATTCTGTCAGATGGTCGAACTGTTCTTCAGTAAACTTGCCGCGAGCAATGCCAGACTGGTTGGTAACCAGCACCAGCGCATAGCCCATCTCTTTTAGCTGACGCATGGCGTCAATGACGCCATCAATAAATTGGAAGTCGTCAATCTCATGGACGTAGCTGTGATCAACATTCACCGTGCCATCACGGTCGAGAAAAATAGCAGGAACTAAATTAGCCACCTGAAAAACTCCTGAATAGATGTATGGCCGTAGTATCGCACGTTTCGCTGGAGGAAGGCGCGATCAGACGAAAGAGTTGGATTGATTTAGACGTCTGGATGCCTTAACATCCATTTCGTCTACGGCGCTTGCCGTATTCAGTAGGACAATACGCCACGGCTTACCTATATATAAGAAACAAAGAACCAGATGATAAAACTTTCGAATATTAGCAAAGTGTTCCGCCAGGGGAACCGCACCATTCAGGCGTTGAATAACGTTAGCCTGCATGTGCCTGCCGGCCAGATTTATGGCGTGATCGGTTCGTCCGGTGCAGGCAAAAGTACATTGATTCGCTGTGTAAACCTGCTTGAGCGCCCGACAGAGGGTAGCGTCTTAGTTGACGGGCAGGATTTGACCGCGATGTCTGAAACTCAATTAACCAAAACGCGCCGCCAGATTGGCATGATCTTCCAGCACTTTAACCTGCTGGCCTCCCGGACTGTGTTTGGGAATATTGCCCTGCCCCTGGAACTAGACGCCACACCCCGTACAGAAATCGAGCGCCGGGTGACCGAGTTGCTGGAGTTGGTTGGCCTGAGCGATAAAAAAGACGTTTATCCCGCTAACCTGTCTGGTGGGCAAAAACAGCGTGTAGCTATTGCCCGTGCACTGGCCAGTAATCCTAAAGTGCTGCTGTGTGATGAAGCCACCAGCGCTCTCGACCCTGCGACCACCCGCTCTATTCTGGAACTACTGAAGGACATTAACCGTCGCCTGGGCCTAACCATTCTACTTATCACCCATGAAATGGATGTAGTTAAACGCATTTGTGATTGCGTCGCGGTGATCAGTAATGGTGAGTTAATAGAAGAAGATAAAGTCAGTGAACTGTTCTCTCATCCTAAAACCCCGCTGGCACAAGAATTCATTCAGGCCACTCTGCATTTAGATATTCCGGAAGATTATGCAGTGCGTCTGGTGGCCGCGCAGGACAAAGACACTGTGCCTTTATTGCGCCTGGAGTTTACCGGCCAGTCTGTGGATGCGCCGCTGCTGTCTGAAACAGCCCGCCGCTATAACGTCAATAACAACATTATCAGCGCCCAGATGGATTACGCCGGTGGTGTGAAGTTCGGCATCATGCTGACAGAGATGCATGGGGAGCAAGCCGATACGCAAGAAGCTATCGCGTATTTGAAGAAACATAATGTGAAAGTCGAGGTGCTGGGTTATGTCTGAAGCCATGGTGTGGTTGATGCTTCGTGGGATTTGGGAAACCCTGGCGATGACCTTCGTGTCCGGTTTCTTCGGGTTTGTATTAGGCCTGCCATTGGGCGTGCTGCTTTATATTACCCGCCCCGGCCAGATCAGTGAGAACGCAAAGCTGTACCGGGTGATCTCGGCTCTGGTCAACATTTTCCGTTCTATTCCCTTTATTATCCTGCTGGTATGGATGATTCCTTTTACTCGTGTCATTGTCGGGACATCTATCGGCTTGCAGGCCGCTATCGTGCCGCTAACAGTAGGGGCAGCTCCGTTTATTGCCCGTATGGTGGAAAACGCCTTGCTGGAGATTCCATCGGGTCTGATTGAGGCTTCCCGGGCAATGGGTGCTACGCCAATGCAGATCATCCGTAAAATCCTGCTACCTGAAGCGCTGCCTGGTCTGGTGAATGCCGCCACGATTACCCTAATTACGCTGGTCGGTTATTCTGCCATGGGTGGTGCCGTAGGTGCCGGTGGCCTTGGCCAAATTGGCTATCAATATGGTTATATTGGCTATAACGCTACCGTGATGAATACAGTACTGGTATTACTAGTGGCTCTGGTCTATCTGATTCAGGTATTTGGTGACCGCATCGTTCGCGCTGTTACCCATAAATAACTAAACACAACAGTTACACTCCCACAGGAAGGTAGAGATATGTCTTTTAAATTGAAAACATTTGCGGCTGTTGTCGCATTAATCGGTACCCTGGCATTGGTTGGCTGTGGTCAGGAAGAGAAAGATCCCAACCATATTAAAGTTGGTGTAATTGTGGGTGCGGAACAGCAGGTTGCTGAAGTCGCCCAGAAAGTGGCGAAAGAGAAATACGGCCTGGACGTTGAGCTGGTGACCTTTAACGATTACGTTTTGCCGAACGAAGCCCTGAGCAAAGGGGATATCGACGCCAACGCCTTTCAGCATAAACCGTACTTGGATCAGCAAATTAAAGACCGTGGCTATAAGCTGGTTTCCGTAGGTAACAGCTTCGTTTATCCCATCGCCGGTTATTCTAAGAAGATTAAATCTTTGGGTGAACTCCAGCCAGGCTCCCAGATTGCTATCCCGAATGACCCAACTAACCTTGGCCGTTCCCTGTTGCTGTTACAGAAAGTGGGCCTGATTAAACTGAAAGACGGTGTTGGCCTGCTGCCAACCGTGCTGGACGTGACCGAAAACCCGAAAAACCTGAAGATTGTTGAGTTGGAAGCGCCTCAGCTGCCACGCTCACTGGATGATGCGCAGATTGCCCTGGCGGTAATCAACACCACTTATGCCAGCCAGATCAACCTGACCCCAGAAAAAGACGGCATCTTCGTGGAAGGGAAAGACTCCCCATACGTAAACCTTATTGTTGCTCGTGAAGACAATAAAGACGCGGAAAATGTTAAGAAGTTCGTTGAACCTTATCAATCTGACGAAGTTTCAGAAGCTGGCAATAAGATTTTAAACTGTGGTGAAGTACAGGTCTGGTAAGCCTTAAATGCCCAGGTTCAAACAAATAATTCAGGACGGGCGCATGC
>CBIFWW010000213.1:0-3553 GCA_966186435.1 uncultured Enterobacteriaceae bacterium | reverse complement strand
GATAATACGTAAGCACTTCCTGACGGAATGCGGCTGAATACCGGGTCATAAAAAACTGCACCTTATTTAGTTGGGTGTCCAACATTTGGGGTGCAGTTCAAATCCGGGGCTTTTTTATTGGCGTACCAGCAGGGCCAGGACTTCATAATGAGCGGTATGCGGGAACATATCAAACAGCTGTACCCGGCTTAGCCGGTAGCCCGGCAGCCGCTGTACATCCTGAGCCAGGGTAGCGGCGTTACAACTGGAGTACACCAAGTATTGGGGGGCCATCTGGCTAAGGTAATCACACAGGGCCGGGCCAATGCCGCGCCGGGGTGGGTTCACCAGCACCAGCTCCGGTACTTGCCCTTGGGTAGTGGCAAAGCGGGTTGAATCTAGCGCCTCAAACTGTACCTTATCCAGCCCCAATAGCGCCGCAGACTGACGGGCGCTGGCAATGGCTTCTGGGGCGATCTCAATCCCGGTTAGCTGCATCTCTGGCGTGGCGCAGTGTAGGCCAAAACCACCCACCCCACAGAACAGATCCCACATATGGGACACCGGCAATGCTCGTACCCAATCACGGGCGGTAGCATACAACCGGGAAGCCACCACCGGGTTGGTCTGAAAGAAGCTCTGGGGGCGAATAAACAGCGGTACGCCATTAAAGGTTTCCGGCAGCGCCCGCGCCTCTGTCAGCAAAATCTCCTGCTCCCCTTCCATAATCGCCATATGTACTGGCTGAATATTGGCGGAGATCACCGTTAATTGGGGCAATTGCTCACGTAGCCAGGGTAACGCGGCCTTAAGCTGGGGTAATTTATCCTCAGAACGCAACACGAAGCGCAGCATCATGCCGTCATCTTGCTGGCTTTCTGTCAGCAACAGATATTTTAGCTCGCCCCGTTTGCGGGCCACGTTATAAGGGGTGAGGCCTGCACGGGCAATAAAGGGTTTAAGCGCGTCAAACACCGGGCCAAAGCTTGCGGGATATAACGGGCAAGCGGTGAGATCGACTGGGGTGCCATCACGGTGCAGCATCCCTAATAACGGGCGCTCGACACTGCCACTGACCACCATTTTGGCTTTATTGCGGAACCCCTGCTCCGGGCCGCTTACCGGCTCCAGCCATTCTGGGTTACCGCTCTCGGCCATCAGGCGGTGCAGATCCGCCATTTTAGCCGCCAGCTGTTGGTCAATCGGTTGTTCAAGCCACTGGCAGGAGCGACAGCGGCCAGCGTCGTAAAGCGCGCAATGCATAAAATCACCTGAAAAAAGTTGGGGGCAGATTGTACCACTTCAAATGATTACTGCAGCCGGAAAAAACGCCGACTGGATTGGGGCACAAATAGCAGGAACAGCACCAGGAGATCGGGGGTTTTCTGGAGGAACAGGGAGTGAAAGATTTCGCGTTTCGAGCCACCGGCTATGCTGAACAGCTCAGGGTAGCCATAGCCGAGAGAGGCCGACCACAAATAGCCCGTCGCCAGGATTTGAGAAGCCAGGTAGAGCCAACGCCCCCAAGTGCGCCCTTTCATAATGACAAAAGCACAGCGTATCTCGATAAATAACAGCGCCAGACTCGATAAAAATACCAGCGTCAACGTCCAGGTCTGGACACTGCGGTGTATAAAGTTCAACGCCCCCTGATATCCGAGAGTGTTAACAATCATCAGCACATCCACACAACGGGTAGTGATGATGGCAATGGCGGCGATCAATACCAGGGTAGGAGCATTGAGGCGCGCATGTGTGGGGAGATGTCGGCTAATAATGTGAGAAACTCCGTGTTCCCAATCGAAAGATGCCGCGACAAGCGCGGCAATTTCTTAATTATATACCCTAATTTCAGATTTTAGTTACGCCTGGCGCGCTGAATATCCCTCACCCGCTGCTTTTCGGTCCGCGCCATCATCCACCAGGCAATCAGCCCGATAATCCCCACCACACCCAGGATAATCGACGCCAGGGCGTTAATCTCTGGGTTAACCCCCATGCGCACGCTGGAGAACACCAGCATTGGCAGGGTGGTGGCCCCTGGCCCGGAGACAAAACTGGCGATCACCAGATCGTCCAGCGAAAGCGTAAAGGCCAGCAGCCAGCCGGAGATCACCGCCGGGGAGATCATCGGCAGGGTGATCACGAAGAACACCTTTAACGGGGTAGCACCGAGATCCATGGCGGCCTCTTCAATCGACCGATCCAGCTCCCTCAGACGGGCGCTGATAACCACTGACACATAGGCGGTGCAGAAGGTGACGTGAGCCAGCCAGATAGTTAGCATCCCACGCTCGCTCGGCCAGCCGATGGCCTGCCCCATTGCCACAAACAGCAGCAGCAGCGACAGCCCGGTGATGACATCGGGCATTACCAGCGGCGCAGTCAGCATAAAGGCAAAACCGTTGGAGCCACGGAAACGCCCGAAGCGCACCATCACCATGGCGGCAATGGTCCCCAGCACCACCGCCATGGTGGCAGCGGCGGCGGCAATGGTCAGGCTCAGACCCACGGCGCTCATCATGGCCTGATCGCGGAACAGCTCCCCATACCATTTTGTCGACCACCCGGCCCACACCGTCACCAGCCGCGAGCTGTTAAAGGAGTAAATCACCAGCATCAACATCGGGGCATACAAGAAAGTAAAACCGATGACCAGGATCAGGATGCGCCAGGGTGAACGCACTACCGGTAAGTTGTTCATGCGCCGCCCTCCGCCGCTTTATTCTGGTGTTTGTGGAACCACATGATTGGCACAATCAGCAGCACCAGCATCACGATGGCAACCGCCGAAGCCACCGGCCAGTCGCGGTTGTTAAAGAACTCTTGCCACAGTACCCGGCCAATCATGATGCTGTCTGGCCCGCCGAGCAGTTCCGGGATCACAAATTCCCCTACCGCCGGGATAAACACCAGCATTGAGCCGGCGATAATCCCGCCTTTGGTAAGGGGCACAATGATCGAAAAGAAGGTCTTCAGCGGCCTGGCCCCCAGATCTAGTGAGGCTTCTACCAGCGAATAATCAATCCGCGTGAGCGCGGTGTAGATTGGCAGCACCATAAACGGCAGGTAGGCATAAACGATCCCAATATAGACCGCCAGGTTGGTGTGCAGGATCGCCAGTGGCTGATCGATGACGCCCAGCCACAGCAGCACATTGTTCAGTACCCCGTTTTCTTTCAGTAACCCGATCCAGGCATAAACGCGGATCAGGAATGAGGTCCAGGAGGGCAGGATCACCAGCAACAGCAGAATATTGCGGGTTGAAGGCTTGCTGTGCGCCACCGCCCAGGCGAGCGGATAGCCCAATAATAAGCAGCACAGGGTAGAGATCCCGGCCACTTCCAGAGATTGCAGGTAGGCTTCTGCATACAGCGGATCGTCAGTAAGCTGTAGAAAGTTGCCAAAATTAAGGGCGATATTCAGTTGCCCATCGGCCCAACTTAACAGGTCGCTATAAGGTGGGATCGCCCGGGCAATTTCGGCGAGGCTTATCTTAAACACGATCAGGAACGGCACCAGGAACAGCAGGATCAGCCAGATATACGGCATGGCGATCACCAGCTTGCGGCCG
>CBIFWW010000212.1:0-3575 GCA_966186435.1 uncultured Enterobacteriaceae bacterium | reverse complement strand
CCTAGAGGCATTGCCAGCTGTGTGTGACAATAAAGGTATTCGCCACACATTGAGGACAGAGCCATGGCAAACCCGGAATTACTGGAAGAACAGCGTGAAGAAACCCGCCTGATCATTGAAGAACTGCTGGATGACGGGAGCGATCCTGATGCGCTTTACACCATCGAGCACCACTTCTCTGCCGATGATTTTGAAACCCTGGAAAAACTGGCGGTAGAAGTTTTCAAAATGGGTTACGAAGTAACGGACCCGGAAGAGCTGGAAGTGGAAGAGGGCGATATGGTTATCTGCTGTGACGCGCTGAGTGAATGTGCGCTGAATGCTGAACTTATCGATACCCAGGTTGAACAGCTGATGGACGTGGCCGAGAAATTTGGCGTTGAGTACGATGGTTGGGGTACTTACTTCGAAGGCGACGACGAAGATGAAGACGGCGAAGAAGAAGACGGCGAGTACGACGACGAAGAAGATGACGAAGACGATAATGGCGTGCGCCATTGATTGATCGGAACGGCGGCCTGGCCGCCGTTTTTTTTATTCCCAGGAAAACGCCTGATTACCTACACCCGGAATAAATAATGAATATGACATTGCTTACCTCCCTGCTGGGCATGGTCGTCATGCTGGCTGTTTGGGTATTGGTGCGCCGCCGCCCGGCCCGCCAGCGCCTGTTGGCTCTGCTGGTGACGCTGATTATCGTTGGCCTGGTAGGCCGCTGGGCCACTCATCAGGTACCTCTAGGGATGCCTGACGCCGTTGATAACGCCAGCAATACCGACTTCGACAGCACCATGAACCGCGTGCCGCTGTATCAGGCCATCCAGCAGCAAGAGCCTGCGGTGTGGCAACAGCTTCACAGCCAGGCGATGGCCCTGCACGAACAGGGCAAAACCGACCAGCAGATGATTGACGCCATGCAGGCCCAGGTGCTGCGTATTTCCATGCAACGGCTTCAGCAAACCCCCGATGCCCAGGCCGTAGCTTATATGAAAGCCAATATGGCGCAGACCGCGCTCCTGCAAAAACAGGGGCCGGAGATCTGCTTCCGCTTCCTGTTCCCGGCGGTACACGGTGGGATCAACCCGGTGCAATACCTCAGCCAGGATCAGATCAATCAGCGGATGCAGGTTGACGTAGAGATGTATAACGCATCATTTGGTGCCACTAAACATACCGTGACTCCGGCAGAGCGTGAGCAGGCCCATCAAGATCTGCAACCGATCATTATGGCGCTCAGTAAGCAGTACGGGGACGATTTCCAACTGGTGGCTGAACCGGCGAAGGCCGCGGGTAAAGAGGCGGAAGTGTGCCAGATGGTGCAGGATATCTGGCAGGGGGTGTTTAAGTTGCCGGAGTCCAGAGCTGCAGCGGTAGTGCGGTATTCTGTTTCAGGGCAACAATAAAATATTTATGGCGCTTTACAGCGCCTTTAGCATCCTTACTTCACAATCCACATGCCCGGTGCAACCCAGGGCTTCCTGAATATGATGGAAGCCCAGGTGCTCATACAGGGCGATAGCCTGGGTTAAGAAGGCGGTGGTTTCCAGATAACACTGGGTAAAGCCCTGCTCGCGGGCATGATCCATCGCCATCAGCGCCAACCGCTTCGCCATACCCTGACCACGGGCCTGAGGCAGGAAATACATCTTCTGCAATTCACAAATCCCCGGTTCACCACAGCCTAAGGGCGCCACGCCACCGCCGCCAACAATGACGCCATCCAGTTCCACAACCCAATAGGCGTGGCCCGGCTGGCTATACAGCCCGTAAAGCTCATCCAGATTAGGATCGGCAACGGTATAGCCTTTGTCGGCGGTTAGGCCACATTCGGCAGAAACCAGGCGGATAACCTGGGCAATAGCGGCATTGTCTTCAATAGCGATGGGCCGAATGCTTAGCGCGACGGGTGTAGCGACACTCATGGGGATTCTCAATATGGTTTTCAGGGATATCAGGATTTTTAACACCCGAGGGCGGCGGACGCAAGGGTGAAAAAAAGCCGCCGAGATTAATCGGCGGCTTTTTAAAACGCGTTGGCGATTACAGCGCGGCAATAACCGCCTGCTGCTCAATCAGCTTCGCTTTGGCATCGTGATAGCCTTGCAGCTTCTCACGCTCTTTGGCGATAACCGCTTCCGGCGCACGGGCCACAAAGCCTTCATTACCCAGCTTGCTTTCGATGCGGCCAATCTCACCATCGATCTTCACCACTTCTTTTGCCAGACGGGCCAGCTCGGCGTCTTTGTCCACCAGGCCTGCCATTGGGATCAGTAGCTCAGCACCTTCCACAATCTTGGTGACCGATACCGGGCCTTTTTCACCGGCAGCCAGCACGGTGATGCTTTCCAGACGGGCCATGCTTTGCAAGAAGCTCAGGTTATCGTTCACACGACGGGTGGCATCGGCAGAGGCACCGCGCAGCAGCAGTTCCAGCGGTTTACCTGGGGCGATGTTCATTTCCGCACGGATATTACGCACCGCGATGATGGCTTGCTTCAACCATTCGGTATCAGCCTGGGCGCTGGCATCCACCGCGCTGGCGTCATAGGCCGGGAACGGTTGCAGCATAATGCTTTCGTTTTGGTGGGAAAGGGCGGTAATACCCTTGATAACCTTCACGCGCTGCCAGATGGTTTCAGTGATAAACGGAATGATCGGGTGCGCCAGGCGCAGCAGGGCTTCCAGCACGTTCACCAGGGTGTTACGGGTGCCGCGCAGTTCCGCTTCAGCGCCAGCGGTCATTACCGGCTTGGTTAGCTCCAGATACCAGTCACAGAACTGGTTCCAGGTGAACTCATACAAGATGCCTGCGGCGATATCAAAGCGGTAGTTATCCAGGGCTTCACGGTAGGCCTTCACGGTCTGGTTGAATTCAGCCAGGATCCAGCGGTCAGCCAGGGACAGCACCCTCTCGCCACCGTTAAAACCGCAATCTTGATCTTCGGTATTCATCAGTACGAAGCGGCTGGCATTCCACAGCTTGTTACAGAAGTTGCGGTAACCTTCCAGGCGTTTCATATCCCAGTTGATGTCGCGGCCAGTAGAGGCCAGGGCCGCCAGGGTGAAACGCAGGGCGTCAGTACCATGTGGCTCGATGCCGTCCGGGAATTGCTTCTCGGTGCGCTTGGCGATTTTTTCGGCAAGCTGCGGCTGCATCATGTTACCGGTACGCTTCTCAAGCAAATCCGGCAGGGAGATGCCGTCCACCATATCCAGCGGGTCAATCACGTTACCCTTGGACTTGGACATTTTCTGCCCTTCATCGTCGCGGATAAGCCCGGTCATATAGATAGTTTTGAATGGGATCTGCGGCTTGCCGTCTTCATCTTTGATGAAGTGCATGGTCATCATGATCATGCGGGCGATCCAGAAGAAGATAATGTCGAAGCCGGACACCATCACGCTGGTTGGGTGGAACTGACGCAGCGCGTCGGTGTTTTCTGGCCAGCCGAGCGTGGAGAAGGTCCACAGCGCGGAGGAGAACCAGGTGTCCAGCACGTCTTCGTCCTGACGCAGGGCAACGTCAGCGCTCAGGTTGTTTTCCTGACGCACTTCGTCTTCGGTGCGGCCAACGT
>CBIFWW010000211.1:0-3598 GCA_966186435.1 uncultured Enterobacteriaceae bacterium | reverse complement strand
ATCTAAATTTATTAAATAAATCTTTTGCTTCTGCCTTGATTTGTGAAAGAAGTCCCCCTGAACCTCTATCAACTATCCAGTACCTGCCTGTAGGTAATGGTCCATTTTCAAACACATGGCTGCATGCGCCGCGGTTGCGATAGATTCCATTACCGGAAAACGCCAGGAAAGTACCTACACCGTACAAAGTGAAGGGGGAATAATCAGCACCATTAATAACAAACTTCCCGTATAGAGCCATAATCAGCCTGATAGCTAAAAAGATAAGAAATCCACTCTATGTCAGTTTTTAATCTATTTTTGAGACATTCGGCGCGTAAGTGTATTTGTCAAATTCTGAAAGTCAAATAAGTATTATGAGTCTTATGCAGGGAGATGTATCAGTTATTAAAAGTGATTTATATAGTAAATGGGAATAATTGTGGCTTCGGTAGCGGGAGTCATTAATTAATAATATAACGGCTTCATCTAATAAAAAGGCACCTTGCGGTGCCCATTATATTATGCGGTGATTGCTTCCGTTTGCTGGGCTTTAAGCCAGGCAATTTCTTCGGCCCAAATATCCGGATTGGTGGTTTCCAGGATCAGTGGGATATTATCGAAGCGCGCATCGCGCATTAGCCAGGCAAAAGGCGTATGACCAATATTACCTTCACCGAGACTGTTATGGCGGTCAACCCGGCTACCGAAGGCGCTTTTGGCATCGTTCAAGTGCATGCCGCGCAGATATTTAAAGCCGACAATACGTTCAAATTCAGCAAAGGTTTTATCGCACTCTTCTTCGGTGCGCAAATCATAACCGGCGGCAAAAGCGTGGCAGGTATCGATGCAGACTCCAACCCGGCTTTTATCTTCTACACCATCAATGATGGCCGCTAAATACTCAAAGCGGAAACCCAGGTTGCTGCCTTGCCCGGCGGTATTTTCAATCACCGCAGTCACGCCTTTGGTTTGGTTAAGCGCGATGTTGATCGACTGAGCGATACGGGCCAGACAGTCCTCTTCAGAAATCTGCATCAGGTGGCTGCCGGGGTGGAAGTTTAATAATGTCAGGCCAAGCTGTTGGCAGCGCTCTATCTCATCAATAAATGCTTCGCGGGATTTTTCCAAAGCATCCTCAATCGGGTGGCCGAGGTTAATCAGGTAGCTATCGTGGGGCAGGATTTGGCCAGGCTGATAACGGTATTTCTCACAGGCGGCTTTGAAATTATCGATAATTTCGCTGGTGAGTGGGGCGGCTTTCCACTGGCGTTGGTTTTTGGTGAACAACGCAAATGCGGTGGCTTCCAGTTCATGGGCGCGGATGGCGGCGTTTTCCAGGCCACCGGCGGCGCTGACGTGGGCTCCAACAAATTTCATAACACGGGACTCCTGTTAACCCTGGCAAGGGAACTGACAAACAGCGCCTATGATAGCGGGTTAACAGGAGTTTTACTTTGTGGATTGTGTTATTGGCTGCCGAAAAATATCTTTTGAGGGCGGCATCATCGCTGACTGAATTTGGCTGCTGAAGGGCTCTGCAAAATAAGACAGTAAATCAAAAGGATGTTTAAAATCAGAGTATTGGGAAAGACGGTGTAAATGATAGCTTGCATCCAAGACCTCTGGAGGCAACGAAGCGACAGGCCTAAGGGCTTTACGCGGATGAAGCTGTAGCCATTCCATTAACTCTTTTTGGTCACCGGTTGCCGCTGAATACTCAACCAGAGCTGCACTATAAGCATCGTCCGCCACGGAAGTGCAAGCTGCGTTAGCATCCACCCACAAACGGTAAATCAGGATCTTACGTACAAATTCACTCTGGGAATTAAGCCATAAATCAAAACGGGTAATCGAACGCTGGGATTGACCTTGGCAATAAACGATCTGCCGCTCTAATTGCAGCTTAGCTGACGCTAGTCGTTTCAACACAGGGTCATCGTCCCCGAAAACAGGAGCCACCGTAGCAAAAAACGCTATTATTGAATATTTAATCAAGTGCATTATTTACACATTGCCAAAATAGTTGATCCACACCAGATTGAAATATTATTTGCGTTTGTGCAATTTGACTTATCTGGTATCTATGGATTGAATGAATCCCTGAGAAGGCATTCTGTAATAAACCCCAATCATAAGTACTGATGTTATAAGCGGAACTCGCACCACTTACGCCATTGAAACTTTTTCTTCCACCAAATAATTGGAACAAGGAAGCAGCCATCATTAATTTACTGAGCAGAAAGGCTGATTGGGTAATTCTTTCGATTTGTATTAACGCTTCCTGTGATTCTTTACTGGGCGTAAAATTACTTATATAACAGAATTTGAACATGCTTAATCCCTTAAAGCAAAAAGCCAATTATTCCATTTTTAGCAATGGGAACATGTGATTGGCTTTGATTAGCTGTAATAATCAGAATCTGTTTATATTTGTCTAAATTTAAATCATCGAGCTTGATACATTTAGGATACAGGCTTTACCCCAGCAGCCGTTCCACCCCAAGGTTAATCAACCCACCGCCGACAATCAGCCAGATAAACAGCACCAGGGCCATCTGCAGAGGTCGCACCCCGGCTTTCTTCAGGGCGCTGATATGGGTAGTGACACCCAGGGCCGCCATCGCCATCGCCAGCATTACCGTATCCAGAGTGATAATCGCCTGCACCAAACGGGCGGGCAGCAGGTGGAAGGAGTTAAACACCGCTACCAGAATAAACATAATCGCGAACCACGGGATGGTGATTTTGCTTTTCTCTCCCGCCGCCGCTGGCGAAAGCTGTTTCACCCGGCCTGCTAATAACAGCAGGAAGGGGGCTAGCATCATCACCCGCAGCATTTTGGCAATCACCGCCGCATTCTCGGTTTCCGGGCTGATGGCGTGACCGGCAGCCACCACCTGGGCCACTTCATGCATGGTCGAGCCGGTATAAATCCCATAACTTTCCGGGCTGAACCAGTGGCTCAGGAAGGGGTACATCATCGGGTAAATGAAGATCGCCAGAGTACCGAAGATCACCACCGTTGCCACCGCCACGGTGACTTTGCTGGCTTCCGCCTTAACCACCGGTTCCGTCGCCAGGACTGCCGCAGCCCCGCAAATGCTGGAGCCTGCGCCAATCAGCCAGCTGGTGTGTTTATCCAGCCCGAAGACTTTTTGCCCGAGCCAGCAGGCAATCATAAAGGTACTGCTTAAAGTCAGAATGTCGATCAGGATCCCGCTGACACCCACATCGGCGATTTGCGCAAAGGTCAGCCTGAAGCCATATAAAATGATGCCCAGCCGCAATAAACGTTGTTTGGCGAACAGTATCCCGCCATCGCAGGAGCGCGACAGGCTGGGGTACAGCGTATTACCGATAACCATGCCAAACAGAATGGCCAGCGTCAGGGCACTGAACCCAGCACCAGCAATGGCCGGCACGCTGCCCACCCACATAGCGGCGGTGGTGATTGCCGCAGTCAGAGTCAGCCCAGGGATAAAATGCTGAAGTGAACGCCGTTGATGTGGAATTGAAATCGTCGTCATAATCTTCTCCTTTCTCATGGCATGAAGATTAAGGCAGGCTAGCTTAAAAATAAAATTGATTATATATTTATAACCAATCTGAATAATCG
>CBIFWW010000210.1:0-3674 GCA_966186435.1 uncultured Enterobacteriaceae bacterium | reverse complement strand
GTATATTGACAGTAGCATTGTCTATCCACACCTAATTCAGGCTTAAGACGTTATCCCTTCCCTAATCCTTTGAGACTCATGCCTGCTTTATTTAGCAATCTACTTAACAGTTAATCAATAATATATTGGAGCTTACATTGATTAATATTATGATCAATTAGTGTTTAGACATGATTTTTTATTTATTACATACTTGGCCGCCGTACCAGGCATCCAGAAGGCACTGATCAATACAGAATGTATCCCTTTGACATTTCAGCCCTTCCATTGACTTAGAATAGGATCAGCTACACAGCACCGCTGCCCGTGCGGGATCCAGGGCGATCAAACCGGATAACAAAGTGTCCATTTCGGGCTGGAGCCGTACATTGTCGGTTTCACTTCTGTTGGCCTTGCTACGTAATAGCTTGAGCCTACGGGCTTTGACTTCAAATATTAGTTCTGGCACCCACTGCTCCAGGGTCAAAACCCGGGCGCTATGGTTGAGTTCTCCCAAAAGGTGCAATGCCATTTCATTCTTACCGCACTGTTCACTAACCCGGGCCATCAGCAACTGTATCAACCACCGATCCCGTGATGACGTATAACCGGGCTGGATTTGCAGCCAGCTCAAAGCTGCCTCTATGCCATCACTGTCTGCCCTGGATAACATTTCAGGCTCCAGAGCCAGCACATCATCGGCACTGGCTGCCGTAACCATAACCGCTCCCTCTTTCCAGCCCTGGATATCGTCCAGCACGGTTTCGTTGATCCAGTTCAACGTCACTTCATCAGCAAAAGGGGTTCCATCGTCAAAAGCCAGCACTTCCAGCCCGGGAAGACGGGCTAGTAACCCTTCCAGATCCCGGCACAGGATGTCTGCCCGTACATTATTGCCATCCAGTTTTGTCAGCGCCTGCCAGGCGTACCATTGAATATCCAACCACAGGTGATTAACCCCCTGGGCCAGTAATGAATCGGTATGTTCCAGCAGTTCTGACCAGCTCTTTTGCAAATACAGCCTTTTAAGATGGGCCTTGTTGTCAGGTTTAGGTGGAACCAACTTAGTACGGCCAGCGGCATCCAGTGGCGGCAGTTCAGTTAACGTATCCCAGCGAACGCTCTTCAACAGATGATGGCCAGCCAACCAGCCGCCGGGCTGATCCCGCAGATATTTCGCCAACTCTCTGACCTGATCGAGTAAGTCCCGGCCTGAGGTGACAGTGTTCATTTTGGGCGCGGGCGAAGCAGAGGTTTTAGCCGGGCTTTCTTCCCGGCTGGTCTGTGGTACCAGGCTATTGGCCCCGCCGTTCTGAATAAGCCGCTTATCAAGGGCTTGGTATAAACCGCCAAGCACTGGCCTGGTGTCTGAATCAAACTCCTGGAAGGCTTGCTCCGCCAGTAGTAACGCCGCTGTAATCCGTTGCAGAATCGACATGTCTACCTCTGGATAAAGAGACAGGCTGTCGATTACCCGGGTGCTACCCAGCCATTCAAGGGCAGATTTGCGGCTGCGTTCACGCTGCGGATGCAATTGAGGCCCAAACTGTTGCAGCATGGCAGCCAGTAACTCCAACCCTTGAGCAAATCCCAGCTCCCCATCCTGATGGAGGCGCGCCCAAACATAGAAGGTAATCACCCGCAGGTCTTTGCTGGTGTGGGTCAGTAGCTTTTCCGATAGCTGGCAGATGAGTTCAGTGTTGATGCCAGAAAGCTTATTGACCTCCTCTCTGATCCGCTGAAAGTCATCGTCATAGCCGGGGTCTTCTCCGGCAGGTTTACCAGCAGAAATGGGCTTTAGCCAGCGTTCCCAGTCAGCACTGCGGGTGCGGGCCTGAACTAGCGAGCTGTCGAGATCGCCTCCACAGGCCTGGAGTACGTTATATAATGGGGCCATTATTCTATCCCTTCCATGGCTGAGTTGTCGGTGGTGTCCAGTGCCTGCGCCATGGCGGCCGCATCCACACTGAATATCTGTTCCGGTAAAATAAAACCGCGTAAATCCAGCAGGGCCAGCGGCCCCTTGCCTAACTGGGAGCGCAGCACCCATTGCAGGGTGCTGCCGTCCGGCGCGCTAAAACTCATCATCCACTGGCTCCTGTCCAGCTGTTGACGTTTGCCCTGGTCCAGCCAGCGGATAAACCCCCAGGTGCCGCTGTAATCCCCGAACAGCCGTGCTCCGGCCTGGGTGGAGGTCCATGTCAGCATCGTGCCGGGTTTGAAGTTATCCCCCGGCCAGCGGAAGGACTCCCACTCCGCCATCTGGTTGAAGTAATGCAGCTTCTGGCCGTCGATGGTCAGCCGGGTTTCCACCACCTGCGCGGCCGGGCGGGCCTGCAACTCAAAACTTATCCCCTGGCTGCCGTCGGTAAATAAAATATCAGACAGCTGGTTCAGTTGATTCACCGCCCGCAGGAAGGCGGGGTTGAAAGTCAGCCCCTGGCTGTGGGCCGTATCCGCCACCCACTGGTTGCCCTCTTTATGCAGTACGCCGCTCAGTTCGGCCGCCAGGAACCGGTCGATACGGCCGCTGTCCCTGCGGATAAATTCCGCCAGCATCGGCAGCGAAGCATCACTCTTACTGGCAGCAAAGGGGAAGCGGCCATCAAAGGCCGTTCGCCAGTTCGCCACCACCGCGCGGCTCCAGCGGTCGTTCAGGCTGGCCGCCGACGGGTGCAGCACGGTTTCCCAGGCCCGGGTCAGCGGCTGTACAAACAGGGTATTACCAAAGCCGCTCCACTCTTCACCCAGGCTGGCGGCCACCAGGCTGCCGTACTGCCGGGTGTCAGTCAGGTCGACGCTCTTACCCTGAAACACCGTCTGGGCCAGGGTTTGCATCATTTCCTGTGGGTTGGAGGCACTCGCCACCTGTTGCAGGCGCAGGCGCACCCGGGTGATACGCGTCAGATAGGTTTGCAGGCTGAGGGTGCTGTCCGCCGACATCACATTACTGGCCTTGTTTTTCCCCAGAAGCTGAAGCAGTGGCCCGAAGGTGTCATCCAGCGGCCCCTGTGGCCCGGCCGCATGCTGGTCAATGACCGGTTTTTCCTTACTGCCCACCAGGTCTTTGGCCGATTTAATCAGTGAATCCGCCAGCCCTTCCTGCTGCTGCCCGGCCTTCCCCTGCCAGGCCAGGGTATTCATCAGGGCAATCAGCGGGGACTGGCGTACATCGCTCATCAGGGTCAGCTGGTCCGTCACATCCGCGATATTGTGCGCCGGGTTCCAGCGCAGGCTGTTGAGGAAATTAAGCCAGCTGGCGGAGAAATCGGCAAAGTAACGTTCCGTCAGGCGAGCCTTCAGGGCCTCCGGGGACAGGTCGGCGGACACGGTGCTGCGGCTGTCACTTAATACCCAGTCAATCTCATCCCGGCGGGAACTGGCCGCTTTCTCAATCGCCTGCTGAATACCCCCTTCCCAGGCCTGGCGGGTGAACATCCCCGGTACCACTTCTTCGGTGGTGAACAGGCGGCGGGCATCGTTGCCGCTGGTCATCTCCTCCAGCGTGACATCGGCGAAGTTGCGGCGCACCGAGGTGAGCATATTCCCGTAGAGCGTGGCTTCGGCATTACGGCGGCCAATCTGCTGCAATAATACCTGGCGGCTCTGGTTAATAAGGGGGGCATTCGGGGCCAGCTGCCACCGGGGTTGTGCCGGTAGTTGTGACATGTAAAAGGCCCACAGGTCCGGTGACA
>CBIFWW010000209.1:0-3727 GCA_966186435.1 uncultured Enterobacteriaceae bacterium | reverse complement strand
TGATTAGTTGCACTCTACGCCATGCGTCTTATCTTTATAGATATGCGGTAAAAAGCCGCCAGTTGAATGACAGTTAATAACAATTAAGGAGTCAAACAAGATGGCGAAAGTTTTAGTGCTTTATTATTCAATGTATGGACAGATTAAAACCATGGCATGGTGATTGTACCAATCGGCTATGAGGTACAGGAACTTTTTGATGTATCTCTGGTGCGCGGTGGTATTCCATATGGTGCCATAACGATTACCGGGGGCGATGGTTCCCGCTAGCCAAGCGAAGAAGAATTAAGCATCGCCCGCTACCAGGGTGAATACGTTGCCGGACTAGCTGTAACAATGAAAGGCTAAGACTGTTCAGGAGAAGAGAAATGCCAAATCAAGCATCTAAAGCTCATCACGTGGCTGAATGGGCAACATTACGTAACACCTCGCCAGAAATTGCCGAGGCCATTTTTGAATTAGCTAACTATGATGAAAAGCTGGCTGAGCAGATTTGGGAAGAAGGCAATGACCAAGTGCTGATCAATGCCTTTAAGAAAACCGATAAAGACGCCCTGTTCTGGGGTGAACAGACTATCGAACGGAAAAACGTGTAATTTTCTCCGGTCTTTTACCCCCGCCCAGGCGGGGGTTTTCGTTTATTGGCCTGCGGCTTGTTTCATCACTTGGGCAAATTTATCCGCCGGGCAGAATCCGTTGCCATTCACCGGGCAGCCTTTGAGGGATAATGTTACCCGCTGCGGTGGGTTGTCGCTATTCAGCACTTCCCCATTACGCAACTGTTCAGTGCTCTGATAAACATACTCCACCTTCACCAGCTCTTTATCAGCTTTGGTATCATGCCAGCGCTCAAAGACAATTTTGCCGCCGATTGGAGTACGCTCATACTGTTTAGGTAATTGATAATCATTGAAATCCAGTGCCGTCAGCAGAGAGGCAATATTGGAATCATGGCCCACCAGTAGGGTGATCTTCGGGCCTTTACCTGCTTCCGTTACCAGGGTTTTATCAATGTATTTTACCAGCGGGGCTGCCACATTACGGGCCACCTCCGGGGAGGTGAACAGGGTATCCTGATAGCTATTCTTCAACTGGGCCAACAATTGCCACTGTTTGTCGGTTTTGATCTGCCCCCATCCTACCTGATCCTGCGGGAAACCTTCGTAATATTGCAGCACAATGGCATCAGCCAATGAGTTTCCTATCTTTAACGGGCCTTTTACCCCCGGCTCCTCATTCAGCGCGGCACTGAAAGTGTCTTTGCCTTCCGACAATTTGCACTGTGCATTGTCTTTACAGGCCGGGGATTTCTGATACTGAGCCACCTGCTCCAACAGCCCATAGCTATCTGCCAGCTGATAGTGTTGCCTTTGGGCTTCCATCGCCTTCACGGCTTTATCCTCAAAGCCCGGCGCGGCGGAGGTAATCACCGGGTTAAAAGTTGGGTCCATGGTGCCCATTTTTTCCTGATGGTGGATGGGAATGTCACAACCCGGAAAAGCGCCAGTGATAAAGAACTGCGCCGTCGCCACTGTGCGCTGGAGGCTATTGGCATAAGCATAAACACTGTTTGGGGCCGGGCACTCCCCGCTGGTCACTAACCCTTGTTGAGCCAGCCACTCCCGCAAATAGTGGCCCATATAGACTTCCAGCACTCCCCCTTTGGTAGTGAGTTGGCCGCCAGGCACATCCCATTCAGGCCATTTTTGTGGGGTGGATTGTTCCAGAACGCTACCGTTATTCGCCAGCGGCGCACGCAAGTTATGGCGGCTCATTAATAACACTTGCTGAAGCTGATAACCTTCCGGTGCCTCTGGTGTAGCCTGGGCCAAGGCGGGAACCAACAGAGTAGCTAAAACTGCCAGTGTCACTTTATTCGCTTTCATTCCATTTCCTCACCTCAATTTCTTATTGAGGTGTAATTGTGGCAGAAATGTAATGAAACAATAGGTTACCGATCGCATAACTGAAACCTGCTCAGGATACAATTGTTGCGTTATTGTTTCAGGAACCGGCCAGGCTGGCATACACTCATGAGATGCGTGCCCCAGCTGCTTAGCACTAAAAGGAGAAAACAATGAATCAGGCTGCTCAAACTGGACTCACTCCCACCCAAGCCATAGAACGCCTGGAGGCTTTATACAATACTTCTGTCGAAGCCTTGCGTCATGCCATCAGCCAATTCATTGAGAAGGGCACCTTGCCGGATCAGGCACAGCGGGATGCAGGGTTATTTGTTTATCCACGGCTGCGTGTAAGCTGGAATGGTAATGCCCTACAAGCGCAGAAAACCCGCGCCTATGCCCGTTTTACCCACGCTGGTTGTTACACCACCACCATCACCCGCCCGACCTTGTTCGGCAACTATCTAAAAGAGCAGCTGACATTGTTATGTGAGGATTACGGTGCTGAAATCAGCGTAGAACCCTCTGAGCACGAAATCCCCTACCCCTATGTAATTGACGGTTCAACTTTGCAGCTTGATCGCTCCATGAGTGCCGGTCTGACCCGCCACTTCCCCACTACCGAACTAGCGCAGATTGGCGATGAAACCGCCGACGGGATTTTCCACCCGACAGAGATTTACCCGCTATCTCACTTTGATGCCCGCCGTGTGGACTTTTCATTAGCCCGCCTGCGCCATTACACCGGCACGCCGGTAGAGCATTTCCAGAGCTTTGTGCTATTCACCAACTACACCCGTTATGTGGATGAATTTGTGCGCTGGGGCTGTAGCCAGATCCTCGATCCCGATAGCCCTTATGTGGCGATGTCCTGCGCTGGGGGGAACTGGATCACTGCTGATACCGAAGCGCCAGAGCAGGAAATCTCCGATCTGGCCTGGAAAAAACACCAAATGCCTGCCTGGCACCTGATCCGCGCTGACGGCCAGGGGATCACCCTGATTAACATCGGCGTCGGCCCAGCTAATGCCAAAAATATCTGTGACCACCTGGCGGTGCTGCGCCCCGACGCCTGGCTGATGATTGGCCACTGTGGCGGCCTGCGTGAAAGCCAGAACATTGGCGATTATGTGCTGGCCCACGCCTATTTGCGTGATGATCATGTATTGGATGCCGTGCTGCCGCCGGATATTCCGATCCCGAGCATTGCAGAGGTGCAGCGCGCCCTGTATGACGCCACCAAATTGGTCAGTGGGATGATAGGGGAAGAAGTGAAGCAGCGGCTGCGAACCGGCACAGTGGTGACCACCGATGACCGTAACTGGGAACTACGTTATGCCGCCTCGGCTCTGCGCTTTAACCTCAGCCGGGCAGTGGCGATTGATATGGAAAGTGCCACCATCGCCGCTCAGGGTTACCGCTTCCGGGTACCCTACGGGACCCTGCTATGCGTATCCGATAAACCGTTGCATGGTGAAATCAAGTTGCCGGGCCAGGCTAACCGTTTCTATGAAGGGGCCATTTCGGAGCACTTGCAGATCGGTATCCGCGCCATTGACCTGTTAAGGGCCGAAGGTGAGAAGCTTCATTCTCGTAAACTGCGTACTTTTAATGAGCCACCGTTCCGTTAATCTCCTTTGCCCGGCCTTAGTGCCGGGCGATTTTTCGTCGTTTATCCCTGATTTACTGCCGTTTTGCAGAAATAATCAGCAAACAAACCAAAAATCACAATCTGGCTTTGACATGCTGCGCCGGGGCCATTAGTATTTGCCCCGTTCACACGATTCCTCTGTAGTTCAGTCGGTAGAACGGCGGACTGTTAA
>CBIFWW010000208.1:0-3771 GCA_966186435.1 uncultured Enterobacteriaceae bacterium | reverse complement strand
GGATCAGGTTGACGTAGCTTTCGGTCAGCAGTTCACCGCCTTCCGGCAGCCACAGCAGCGCCCAGTCCACGGCTTCGGTATCACCGCTGAAATTGCCGATAAACGGTTTTTCCGGCAGGGTTGGCAGGCCGTTGACCGCTTCGCACAGGTAATCATTCAGGCCATCCTGATAGCACCAGCGCTGTTCGGTATTGTTCACCCGATCTTTAAAGGTGATTTCCACGCCCGGGCACAGCACGGCTTTGGCTTTCAGCAGATGGGATAAACGAGAAACCGAAAAACGCGGACTGTCGAAGAAACTCTCATCTGGCCAGAAGTGCACGCTAGTACCGGTATTGCGTTTACCGCAGGTGCCGGTGACGTGGAGTTCTTCAACCTTTTCCCCGTTTTCAAAGGCAATGGTGTAAACCTGGCCGTCGCGGCGCACGTTCACTTCCACACGTTTGGACAGGGCATTCACCACGGAAATCCCCACCCCGTGCAGACCGCCGGAGAACTGATAGTTTTTATTTGAGAATTTACCGCCCGCGTGGAGCCGACACATAATCAGCTCAACGGCCGGTACGCCTTCTTCAGGATGAATATCCACCGGCATACCGCGGCCATCGTCAATGACTTCCAGGGATTGATCCGCATGGAGGATAACGTCCACCCGCTTGGCATGGCCCGCGAGTGCTTCATCCACACTGTTATCGATAACTTCCTGGCCCAAGTGGTTAGGCCGTGTTGTGTCAGTGTACATCCCGGGGCGGCGGCGAACCGGCTCAAGCCCGGTGAGTACCTCAATGGCATCAGCGTTATAGGATTGCGTCATGGTGTATTCGTCAGATAGCAAAACAGGCGTTAATAAAGGGTTAGTTTAACCCAAGGAAATCAACAACCTGGGTGAAATGATCTTCAAAGCCAACAAAGGCATGATTCCCCCCGGCTTCTACAGTCTGGCGGCAAGATGCGTAATACGCCACTGCCTGGCGATAATCGAGAACTTCATCGCCGGTTTGCTGTAGTAACCAAATTAAATCCGGGGCTTCGAGTGGCTCAATTTGCATCACTTTCAGATCATAAATATGGCGAGACTCTAACACATATTGCTCCCCGGTGTAGGGGTTCTCATTGCTGCCCAGGTAATCAGCAAGCAGCTCAAATGGCCGCACCGCCGGGTTTACTACCACCGCTGGCAGCATAAAACACTGAGATAGCCATGTAGCGTAGTAGCCCCCTAAAGAGGAGCCAACAATACCGAGCGGTTCACCGCCGCGTTCCATCACCAGAAGCTCCAGCATTTCTGCCGCCTGGGCCGGATAAGCAGGTAACTGCGGCACCAGTATTTCAATATGCGGGTGATGCTCTGCCAGCCAGCCCTTAAATTGGGTGGCTTTGGCAGATTGTGGGGAACTATTAAAGCCATGAAGATAAAGCAACGTAGACATCAGTATCCTTCTGAAGCGGTATCGGGGTTAAACCGCGAATCACTTAACCGGCAAACGTCGGTGGTGACCGTTCCATCGGCATGTAATTCTAACCAGCGCCACCCCGGCGGAACGGTATCCAGGGTGAAATTGGCACAGTGGGGTTTAAACTGTACACAGGTTGACGGGGTGGCAAGAATGCGACGCCCGTTCCAGTCCTCATCCATCTCCTGATGAATATGGCCGCACAGCAAGACTTTGACTTGCGGATAGCGATCTAACACCCGCTCCAGCGAACCGGCATTACGTAGGCTATGTTGATCGAGCCAGCTACAGCCCACCGCCACCGGATGGTGGTGCAGCATCAGCAAGGTGTATCGGCCACTACACTGGCGCAGCTTTTGCTCCAGCCAATCCAGCTGATAATCGCTGAGTTCACCATGAGGAACACCAAACACTTGGCTATCCAGCATCAAGATTTGCCAGTGCTCCCCCACCCAGGCATATTTGCAGGGGGATATCCCCGCCTCTTGCAGGGTGCCATACATGGCAGGCTGGAAATCGTGGTTACCCGGCAACCACACGCAGGGTGCCGCAAAGGCAGAAATGCCTTCGGCGAAATGGCGATAAGCCTCCGCGGTGTGATCCTGAGCGAGATCGCCGGTGGCGACAATGAGATCATAATGCTGTTGTTGGGCGAGGATTGCAGCAATCACAGCTTGATAGCTGTCCCAGGTATTAACACCCAGCAGCGACTCATTTTTACCAGCAAAAAGATGCGTGTCGGTTATTTGTAACACCCTGATGCTGCTAGCAATAGCAGCAGGGATGGTTAACAGGCTTTCCAAATGGTGTCCTTAGGTTTCACTTCGCTAACAAACCGGAACCGCCATTGCTCCATGCGCCAAACAGTAGCGCAGCCAATCAGCAAGAAACTGGTTAATCTGGTGCTTTTCGTCGCGTTGATGCAACTTCTTATTAGGATAATCATAACGTGCTTTAAAACGAAAGATCTGCTGGCTCGAACACACTTCCGCCACCATAGCATCGTGATACAGCCTGACCGACATAGACGGCAAGCTCCAGTAGCTGATGGCAGGCAAGGTTTGTTCAACCTGAACCAGGGTAGTGTAACGTGTTGATTCGGTGATCGTTAGCCGATATCGCGCATTATTAACCTGATAACTAATGGTTTCACCCACTGCGTCCTTTCGTGGCAGCAGGCGGCGCAATTGTGCAAAGTTAGTTTCGCACAGGCGCATCATTTCCGGGAAGTCAGGCGTATAGCGCTTCATCATGTCAGGTATTCCACTCTTTTCTTAAAGCTTGATGATGCAGTTGAAGCCATTGCAAAGCGATGACGGAGGCTGCGTTGTCGATTTTCCCCTCTTCTACCCACTGGTAAGCCTGCTCCCGGCTCACCACATGAACCCGAATATCTTCGTTTTCGTCTGCCAGGCCGTGGATTCCACAGGCGTTGGCAGCATCCACTTCACCCACCACGATGGATGAGCGCTCGCTGGAGCCCCCTGGGCTGGCCAGATAACTCAACATGGGTTTAATACGGCCTACTTTCAACCCGGCTTCTTCTTCCGCTTCACGGCGGGCCACATCTTCAATACTCTCGCCTTCCTCAATCATCCCCGCCACCATCTCTAGCAGCCAGGGGGTGGGGCTTGTGTCATAGGCCGCAATGCGAATTTGTTCTATCAATACCACTTGGTCACTTCTGGGATCAAAGGGTAGCAGCACCGCAGCATGGCCGCGCTCAAATATCTCGCGCTTCACTTCTCCGCTCATCTCTCCGTTGAATAGGCGGTGGCGGAATCGATACAGATCAAGTGAAAAAAAGCCGCGATAAAGCGTTTCCCGTGCAATAATTTCTACATCTTTTTTGCCGTAGATGTCAGGCAGTGTTTTTGGTGCGTGGCTCATTGAATTATCCCGCTTGCTAATGGTGGTAAAATCGACAATTTCAAGGCGGTTGGGCTGGTGCGGTAAACGCGCTGTGGTAAATTGATGCGGTCAGTAACCCATGGCACGTAAGGCCAACCTTTACTGCTGGCGGATTCTGCTAGAATCGGCGATCATTTTCGGCACTTGTCAGCGCTAACGAAAAACAAATTCTGCTTCACAACAAGGAATGCAAATGAAGAAACTGCTCCCATTACTTATCGGCCTGAGTCTGGCAGGATTCAGCGCCATGAGCCAGGCAGAAAACCTGTTGCAGGTTTATCAGCAGGCGCGCCTTAGCAACCCGGAGCTGCGCAAATCCGCTGCTGACCGCGATGCTGCATTCGAAAAGATCAACGAATCCCGCAGCCCATTGCTGCCGCAACTCGGCCTGGGTGCTGATTATAAC
>CBIFWW010000207.1:0-3815 GCA_966186435.1 uncultured Enterobacteriaceae bacterium | reverse complement strand
TCGGCTACGAACCGAGCGGTCGGAGGTTCGAATCCTCCTGGATGCACCATATTCTTTAGATTCAAAAATCCACTCAATAATAAAAATTTTCTGCAATCTTCCCGGCCGCACCAAGGAGGATAACGTTGCTTTAGCAACGGCCCGCAGGGCGAACCCCGTGAGTAATCCTCCTGGATGCACCATATTCCCCAAGATTTACAATCAACTCTTTATCAAATGTTCTGCAATCTTCCTGGGCGCACCAAGTAGGATAACGTTGCTTTAGCAACGACTCGTATCAACCCACCCTTACCCCGCCATGGCGACTACGCCGACAGTAATTCATTACCTGCGTAATCATTCGCATTAACGCCAGCGACATAAGTGACCATTTACGTTAAAGTAAACCTCCGAATCTTGACGGAGCGTAAGGCATGTATCAGCAATATGATGGACTGATTTTTGACATGGATGGCACGATTCTGGATACAGAGCCGACGCACCGCAAAGCCTGGCGTGATGTGCTCTCCCGTTATAGCATGTCCTTTGATGAACAGACCATGGTGGCAATGAATGGCTCACCGACCTGGCGTATAGCCCAGGCTATCATCGAAAGCCACGGGGAGACCTTAGACCCCCACGCATTGGCTGAGGAAAAAACCGCAGCCGTTAAATCTATGCTTCTGGACACCGTGCGCCCCCTTCCGCTGCTGGAGGTGGTGAAAGCGTGGTATGGCCGCCGTCCTATGGCAGTGGGGACGGGTAGTGAGAGCGCCATTGCAGAAGCCCTGCTGGCCCATTTGGGCATTCGCCACTATTTTGCTACGGTGGTGACTGCCGATCATGTTCAGCACCATAAACCAGCCCCTGATACTTTCTTACTTTGTGCCAAACTATTGAACGTGTCCCCGGATAAATGCGTGGTGTTTGAAGACGCAGATTTCGGTATTCAGGCAGCGAAGTCCGCAGGAATGGCCGCAGTGGATGTGCGCTTACTGTGACTGACGGCCTGGCCCTGCTTTCCCTTTTTACCAGTAGTTTCTTGAGCGCAACCTTATTACCCGGTAGTTCAGAGGCCGTTCTGGTGGCATTGCTTGTGGCCGGTAAAAGCACCTTTTGGGCGTTACTGCTAGTAGCAACAATAGGTAATAGCCTTGGGGGCATGACTAACGTTATTCTGGGGCGCCTTTTTCCCTTACGTGATAATTCACGTTGGCACGGGAAGGCGGCCCAATGGTTACAACGATACGGGAGTGCTGCGTTAATACTCAGCTGGATGCCCGTTATTGGCGATTTACTGTGCCTGCTGGCTGGGTTTCTACGCCTGCGCTGGGGGCCAGTAATATTTTTCTTATGTCTTGGTAAGGCGTTGCGTTATGGTGCAGTCGCGCTGGTAACGCTCCAGGGCATGGCGTGGTGGCACTAATTGAATTGTTTGAGTGACCTTTAATCGTCAACCATTACAATTATGCTTAATAAAATTGCATTAAAAGGCGGGAGGTCGAATTGATCCCGGACGTATCACAGGCTCTGGCATGGCTGGAGAAACACCCACAGGCGCTTAAAGGTATCGGTCGTGGGCTGGAACGGGAGACATTACGTGTCACCCCCGAAGGCCATTTGGCAACGACAGGTCACCCAGAGGCGCTGGGGGCGGCATTAACTCATAAGTGGATCACCACTGATTTCGCCGAAGCGTTGTTGGAGTTTATTACCCCGGTATATGGCGATGTCGACCAAATGCTGGCATTGCTGCGGGACTTACACCGTCATACGGCCCGTGAGCTGGGTGATGAGCGTATGTGGCCGCTGAGCATGCCGTGCTTTATCGACAAGGGCCAGGATATCGAGCTGGCGCAGTATGGCACTTCCCATATTGGGCAGATGAAAACCCTGTACCGTGAAGGGCTGAAGAACCGCTATGGCGCGTTAATGCAGACCATCTCTGGTGTGCACTTTAACTTTTCCTTCCCGCTGGCATTCTGGCAAGAACGCCTGGGCGTGAAAGATCTGGAAAGTGGCAAAAAAGCGATTTCCGATGGCTATTTTAAGCTGATCCGCAACTACTACCGCTTTGGCTGGGTGATCCCGTATCTATTTGGGGCCTCTCCAGCAATTTGCTCCTCTTTCTTGCAGGGCAAGCCAACCACGCTGCCTTTTGAGAAAACCGAGTGCGGCATGTATTACCTGCCCTACGCTACCTCTCTTCGTTTAAGCGATCTGGGCTATACCAACAAATCCCAGAGCAATCTCGGTATCACCTTTAACCATCTCCATACCTACGTGGAAGGGCTAAAGCGGGCGATCAAAACCCCGTCAGAAGAGTACACGGCGATGGGGGTAGAGAAAGACGGTAAACGTATTCAGCTCAACACTAATGTGCTGCAAATTGAAAACGAACTGTATGCACCTATTCGCCCTAAGCGTGTGACCAAGCCAGGTGAAACGCCGTCCGATGCGCTGTTGCGTGGCGGTATCGAATATATCGAAGTACGCTCGCTTGATATCAACCCATTCTCACCAATTGGCGTGGATGAGCAGCAGGTGAGGTTCTTGGATCTGTTTGTGGTGTGGTGCGCCCTGGCTGATGCGCCGGAGATGAGCGCTTCTGAGCTGAACTGCACCCGTCAGAACTGGGACCGAGTGATTCTGGAAGGCCGTAAACCGGGTTTAACTCTGGGTATTGGCTGTGAAGAGGCTCAGTTCCCGCTTCAGCAGGTTGGTAAAGATCTGTTCCGTGATTTGAAGCGCGTAGCCCAGACCCTGGATGTCATTGCCGGCAATACCGAGTATCAGGATGTGTGTGATGCGTTGGTAGCGTGCTTTGACAAACCGGAGCTAACTTATTCAGCACGCATTTTGCGTTCTATGATTGAGAAGGGGATCAGTGGTACTGGTTTGGAATTATCCAACCAGTATCGTGATGTGTTGAAGCATGAGCCGTTGGAAGTTTTAAGCGAACAGGATTTCAGTAAAGAACATGATGCATCCTGGGCGCGCCAGCGTGAACAAGAAGCACTGGACACTGAACCGTTTGAATCCTGGCTGGAAAAGCAGGGCTGATAGAAAAGAAAAAGGCCACATCACTGTGGCCGAATTACATCTCAGAAATCTGTGATGATGATAACAAATGCGCGTCTTTCATATACTGAGACTCACGCAATTTCAAAGAGTTCATTTTTTTAAAAAAAAACTTATCGGAGGTGATAAATGCCGTTGTTAGATAGCTTCACAGTCGACCATACACGTATGGAAGCGCCTGCTGTGCGCGTTGCGAAGACCATGGCGACACCCCATGGCGACACAATCACGGTTTTTGACCTGCGCTTTTGTGTACCGAACAAGGAAGTGATGCCAGAAAAAGGCATCCATACACTTGAGCATCTGTTCGCCGGCTTTATGCGTAACCACCTGAATGGCAATGGCGTGGATATCATCGATATCTCCCCAATGGGTTGCCGTACTGGTTTCTACATGAGCCTGATTGGCCAACCGGATGAACAGCGCGTTGCTGATGCCTGGAAGGCAGCAATGGAAGATGTGCTGAAGGTTAAAGAGCAGAACCAGATCCCAGAGCTGAACGTCTATCAGTGCGGCACGTACACCATGCATTCCTTACAGGAAGCTCAGGATATCGCCCGCCACATCATCGAGCATGATGTCCAGGTGAACAGTAACGAAGAGTTGGCGCTGCCGAAAGAGAAACTACAAGAACTGCATATCTAGTCGTGATTGAGTGACAGATAGCAAAAAGGACCGTAAGGCCTGATGGATCCCCATCAATAAAGACAGGCATAGAAGGTTGTGATCTACTTAGTGTTCCACCAAAAAGTAAG
>CBIFWW010000206.1:0-3841 GCA_966186435.1 uncultured Enterobacteriaceae bacterium | reverse complement strand
ATGGAATTAATGAAATTTTTATCCACATTAACAAGCCTGATGTTCTCAGGTAGCGATACAATATTTTCAATCATATTTCCACTTGCTGACACAAGGGTTAAGTTAACATTGTTTTTTAAGGATAATGATATAAGCTCATTCTCATCAATATGCAGGGTTTGTAATCCCATAGGTAGAGAAGGAACGCTGTGAAACATATTTTTATTAATAGACAATATTTTCATATTGTGAGGTAACTGATCAATGCGTTGCAGTCTATTATTGTTGAGGCTGAGGCTGTTTAGTGTTGAAGGTAAATGATTTACAGTGTTAATGTTATTGTTGTTGGCGCTAAAATACGTTAGCCCCTCGGGCATTTCTTCAGGCGTCTGCACTAAATAATTATTATCTGCATCAATTTCTTCGCATCCATGATTTATTCCACAGAGCGATGTCAGCTTGTTATTACTGATATTAAGTTGGCGTATACCTGGAGGCAAAAATCTTGGTAGATGTGTCAAAAAAATATTGCTCAATTTTAGTTTGTCTGATTTTTTTTCAATAAAAGATTCAATCATTCTTACAGCCGCAATACGGCCGCTTCTCTCGTTAGAAGGTGCATCATGAATATAGCTTTCCAGCACAGACCTATAATCGCTCAAAGAAAAATCATTGCTATGTACTGAATTATAATCTGGAGCAGAAGAAATATAATTTCCTCTGAACATTCCAAATATGCTAGTTACAACATTTTGCATTTTTTCCCTCATTCTACTTTTTAGTTATATGACACAAAATAATAATTAAAAATAAGCACGTATACATTTATTGGGATTATTCAACCAGTCTGATAAGCCGTAAAATTGACATATGCGGCTCTGTCACCCTCGAAATTTATCATTCTGCATTACCTCACTTCATCGTAACTTAATGAAATAAGTTATACCTAGCTACACAGCATCGACATCAGGTTAAGAACGTATTTATCTGATCTGCGGTGATGTAATAGTTTTACTCATTAAAAATTGTTTAATAATAAGAACTTACCGCTTAAATAGCGGCATTTGAAGTAGTTAAATAAATCAATCTAGCGGTTGCAAATCAATAGGCCGTTACCTGAAACGGCCGCCCAGGGCGGTATTGCTTACTCAATTAGGGCTGCCTGGCCGGAAGACATCATAGGCCCCGAGGTGTGCGCCCCCTCCCCCCGCTGTGGTATCAGCGTAAGTGTTTATGATCCGGATAAAGAACCTGCTCGACACAGTGCCCTGGTTATTGTCAATGTGTTGCAGCAGGTTCTTCAAGCGCAATGGATGCCATGATCTACAGTTAAGGCATTAATGATTAACCCCATGGTGTGCTATGTCCTTAGATATTATTCAGTCCCTACGCAGCCGCCTGTGGCTGGTGCTGGCGGTTTGTGCTGCTCTGGTCTGTTATGCACTTCTGCCCGCGCTCACCGGGCTACAAAGGTTGTTAATTAGCTGGAATGTGCTGGCATGGCTGTATCTGGGCTTTTTATGGCGTCGAATGTTGATGACCCGTGTCGAACAGATCCCGCATATTGCCCGCCAACTCGATCAAAGCGCCAGTCTGGTGCTCACTCTAGTGACCCTGGCTTGTATGGCCAGCGTGGTGGCTATTTTTAGCGAACTGTCTACCTTAAAGCACCTCTCCGGCACCCCGAAAGCTCTCCACATGCTGCTGACCGCCACCACCATTGTGGTATCCTGGACCCTACTACCCAGCGCGTTCGCCATGCATTACGCCCATCATCACTACCTCAATCTGGGGCCAAACACTACGCCATTGCTATTCCCGGAGAAGCCGGATAAGCCCGGCTACTGGGACTTTATCTATTTTTCTTTCACCATTGCCGCAGCCTCTCAAACTGCCGATGTGGCAACGGGCACCACCGATATCCGCAAAATCACCCTACTGCAAACCGTTGTTTCATTTGTATTTAACTTGGTTATCCTCGGGCTTTCAGTGAATGTGGCTGCCGGTCTGCTCAATTAGCGACATGTAAAATATATGTCGCTTATGATCACGTTAATTAAACAATACCGCCCATTCAATACGCACTTTCCAAAAATGTAGATATTTTTAAGTTATGGCTACGAAACGAGCATCTTACCGTCTCCCTGACAATCTACTGAAAGGAAAGATTCTGATGAATGCACTCACCGCCGTTAAACCCAACGCCCAGGATACTGCCCATCACTATACTGGCTTTACCCTCGCTCCCTCGGTCCAATCCCCCCGCCTGCTGGAGTTAACCTTTGATGCTGGCACCGCTGCGCAATTCATTAAGCAGGTGGAGCAGTGGCCGGTGCAGGCGCTGGAATACAAATCTTTCCTGCGTTTCCAGGTGGGTAAAATCCTTAATGACCTGTGTGGCAATCAGTTGCAGCCCCTGCTGCTGAAAACCCTGCTCAACCGTGATGAAGGCGGGCTTCTGATCAATGCCGTGGGTATTGATGATGTGGCCCAGGCCGAGGAGATGGTGAAGCTGGCCACTGCCGTGGCGCACCTGATAGGCCGCTCCAACTACGATTCCATGAGTGGCCAGTACTACGCCCGTTTTGTGGTAAAAAACGTCGATAACTCAGACAGCTATCTGCGCCAGCCCCATCGGGTGATGGAGTTGCACAATGATGGCACCTACGTAGAAGAGAACACCGACTACGTGCTGATGATGAAAATCGACGAGCAGAATATGAAGGGTGGCAACTCCCTGCTGCTGCACCTCGATGACTGGGAACACCTTAATGAGTATTTCACCCACCCGCTGGCCCGCCGCGCTATGCGTTTTGCCGCCCCGCCGAGTAAAAACGTTAGTAAAGAGGTGTGGCACCCGGTGTTTGGAACCGATAGCCAGGGCCGGCCGGTGATGCGTTATATCGACCAGTTCGTACAGCCCAAGGATTTTGAAGAAGGTATCTGGCTGAATAGCCTCTCCGACGCCCTGGAGACCAGCAAAGGCATTCTTTCTGTGCCGGTGCCGGTGGGCAAATTCCTGCTGATTAATAATCTGTTCTGGCTCCATGGCCGCGACCGTTTTACCGCCCACCCGGATCTGCGCCGTGAACTGATGCGCCAGCGGGGTTACTTCGCTTATTGCGCTGAAAGCTACCAGACACACCATCAGGCATAGGATGTAATAGATGTATGATTTTGTGATTATCGGCGGGGGAATCATTGGCATGTCCACCGCCATGCAGCTGATTGAAACCTACCCCGATGCCCGCATCGTAT
Source organism: uncultured Enterobacteriaceae bacterium (assembly GCA_966186435.1). GTDB lineage: Bacteria > Pseudomonadota > Gammaproteobacteria > Enterobacterales > Enterobacteriaceae > CBIFWW01. Next base: position 604 of record CBIFWW010000206.1, on the reverse strand, counting down.
TACTGGAAAAAGAGTCCGGCCCGGCCTGCCACCAGACCGGCCATAATAGCGGTGTGATCCACGCCGGGGTTTACTACAACCCAGGCAGTAAGAAGGCCCAGTTCTGCCTGGCGGGTAACAGGGCCACCAAAGCCTTCTGCGATGAGCACGCTATCCACTACAATACCTGCGGCAAGATGCTGGTTGCCACCTCGGATATCGAGATGACCCGGATGAAAGCCCTGTGGGAGCGTACTGAGGCCAACGGCCTGGATCGCGAGTGGCTGAGTGCGGAGCAACTCCAGGAGCGGGAGCCTAACATTACCGGGCTGGGCGGGATTTTTGTCCCCTCCAGCGGCATCGTGAGCTACCGGGAGGTGACGGCCAAAATGGCGGAGATCTTCCAGGCCAAAGGTGGCGAGATTGTCTACCAGGCGGAAGTCAGCGCCCTGAAGGAGCACGCTTCCGGCGTGGTGGTAAACACCCGTCAGAGCCAGGAGTATCAATGCTCCGCCCTGATTAGCTGCTCCGGATTAATGGCCGATCGTCTGGTTAAAATGCTGGGTCTGGAGCCTAATGCCGATCGTTTAAGGATCAGTTGACCGATCCAGTGGCTCGTGTAAAA
>CBIFWW010000205.1:0-3899 GCA_966186435.1 uncultured Enterobacteriaceae bacterium | reverse complement strand
CCCATTTACGCACAGATTTATCCACAGATGTGATTTAGCGCTAAATAGTGCAAGCGTGACGCAAACGTTTTCGCTACAATGCCACCCGTTAAATACGACGGCCCCTTTCCGGGGCGTTAGAGAAATTTATACCTCTTCTTCTCTATAAGAGTGGTGAATTTCCTTAACGCTCTTGTGCAATGAACCAAATCCAGGGGATTTATTACCATGCAACAACGTCGTCCAGTCCGCCGCGCCCTGCTCAGTGTTTCTGATAAAGCCGGTATCAAAGAATTCGCCCAGGCACTTTCCGAACGCGGGGTGGAATTACTCTCCACCGGCGGTACTGCCCGGCTGCTCGCCGACGCAGGTTTACCGGTGACAGAAGTCTCTGACTACACTGGGTTCCCAGAAATGATGGATGGCCGCGTGAAAACCCTGCACCCGAAAGTACACGGTGGGATCCTCGGCCGCCGCGGTCAGGATGATGGGATCATGCAGGATCACGACATTGCCCCTATCGACATGGTAGTGGTAAACCTTTATCCCTTCGCCCAGACCGTCGCCCGTGAAGGCTGTTCCCTGGAAGACGCCGTTGAGAATATCGATATCGGCGGACCAACCATGGTGCGCTCCGCCGCCAAGAACCATAAAGATGTGGCGATAGTAGTAAAGAGCAGCGACTACCACGCCATTATTAACGAGCTAGATGCAAATGAAGGCTCCTTAACGCTGGATACCCGTTTCGATCTGGCGATCAAGGCCTTTGAGCATACCGCTGCCTACGACAGCATGATTGCTAACTACTTTGGCTCCCTGGTACCGGCCTATCACGGTGATACCACTCAGCCCTCTGGCCAGTTCCCTCGCACTCTGAATTTGAACTTCATTAAGAAGCAGGATATGCGCTATGGCGAAAACAGCCACCAGCAGGCAGCCTTCTATATAGAAGAAGAAATTCACGAGGCCTCCGTGGCGACTGCCACCCAGGTTCAAGGCAAGGCGCTCTCCTATAACAACATTGCCGATACCGATGCCGCCCTGGAATGTGTGAAAACCTTTAAAGAGCCGGCCTGTGTGATCGTGAAACATGCCAACCCATGTGGGGTGGCGGTGGAGGGTTCCATTCTTGAAGCCTATAACCGCGCTTATAAAACTGACCCAACCTCAGCCTTCGGCGGCATTATTGCCTTTAACCGTGAGCTGGATGCCGAAACCGCTCAGGCCATTGTCTCCCGCCAGTTTGTGGAAGTGATCATTGCCCCTTCCGCCACGGAAGACGCGCTGAAGATAACCGCCGCCAAACAGAACGTCCGGGTATTAGTGTGTGGCGAATGGGGCGCGCAGGTGGCAGGCCGCGATTTCAAACGGGTAAACGGCGGCTTGCTGGTTCAAGACCGCGATCTGGGTATGGTGGATGAGGATGATCTTCGGGTGATGACAAAACGCCAGCCAACTAAAGAAGAACTGCGTGATGCGCTGTTCTGCTGGAAGGTCGCCAAGTTTGTTAAATCCAACGCCATTGTGTATGCCAAAGAGAATATGACTATCGGCATTGGCGCAGGCCAGATGAGCCGCGTTTACTCCGCGAAGATCGCCGGGATCAAAGCCGGGGATGAAGGGTTAGAAGTGGCCGGTTCTGCAATGGCCTCCGATGCTTTCTTCCCCTTCCGCGATGGGATTGATGCCGCCGCTGCCGTTGGCGTGACCTGCGTTATCCAACCGGGTGGATCTATCCGTGACGAAGAAGTTATTGCCGCCGCCGACGAACACGGTATTGCGATGATCTTCACCAACATGCGCCACTTCCGCCATTAATAGGGAAACGACCATGAAAGTATTAGTGATAGGCAACGGCGGGCGCGAACATGCCCTGGCCTGGAAAGCCACCCAGTCCCCATTAGTCCAGACGGTGTTTGTGGCACCGGGTAATGCGGGTACGGCTTTGGAGCCAACGCTCCACAACGTGAATATCAGCGCCACCGATATCCCGGCCCTGCTGGACTTCGCCAAGAGTGAAGATATCGGCCTGACCATCGTTGGCCCAGAAGCCCCGCTGGTTAAAGGTGTGGTGGATGCCTTCCGTGCCGCAGGCATGACCATCTTCGGGCCAACCCAGGGGGCGGCCCAGCTAGAAGGCTCCAAAGCCTTTACTAAAGATTTCCTCGCCCGCCACCAGATCCCAACGGCGGAGTATCAGAACTTTACCGACGTAGAGCCTGCTCTGGCCTATATTCGGGAAAAGGGTGCACCTATTGTGATTAAGGCCGATGGCCTGGCCGCCGGGAAGGGCGTGATCGTTGCCATGACCCTGCAAGAAGCCGAAGATGCCGCCCAGGATATGCTGGCGGGTAATGCTTTTGGCGATGCCGGTCACCGTATTGTGGTGGAAGAGTTCCTTGATGGGGAAGAAGCCAGCTTTATTGTGATGGTGGATGGTGAGCACGTGTTGCCGATGGCCACCAGCCAGGATCACAAACGTGTCGGCGATGGCGACACCGGCCCGAATACCGGTGGCATGGGCGCTTACTCCCCTGCACCGGTGGTCACCGATGAAGTCCACCGGCGCACGATGGAACGGGTTATCTGGCCTACGGTGAAGGGCATGGCTGCCGAAGGCAATACCTATATCGGCTTCCTGTATGCCGGGCTGATGATTGATAAGCAAGGCAACCCAAAGGTAATTGAGTTTAACTGCCGCTTCGGTGACCCGGAAACCCAGCCCATCATGCTGCGGATGCAGTCCGATTTAGTTGAACTCTGCTTGGCCGCCTGTGAAGGCAAGCTGGATAAGCATCAGTCCAAATGGGACCCGCGCCCGGCGCTGGGTGTTGTGATGGCTGCGGGTGGTTACCCGGCAGAGTACCGCACCGGGGATGTTATCCACGGCCTGCCGTTGGAAGAAGTGGCGAATGGCAAAGTATTCCATGCCGGTACTCAGTTGGATCAGCAGCAGCAGGTGGTCACCACCGGGGGCCGGGTGCTGTGTGTTACCGCCCTGGGAGCTGACGTTGCTGAAGCTCAGGCTCGGGCTTATCAACTGATGGAAGATATTCACTGGCAGGATTGTTTCTGCCGCCGGGATATTGGCTACCGGGCTATCGCCAGGGAACAGAAAGCGTAATCAACAGGCCGCCGCAAGGCGGTCTTTTTTAGAAGGTATCCGGCTTCGGCTGCCAGTTACAAAAATCTGAGTTAGCCACTAGCAGCAGCTGTGAGCCTTTATCAGCTTCCAGCCAGGCCACGCTCACCGCCAAGGATGAGTGACTCTGACGCCGGTTAATGAGGGCTACGGCATAGTCATCCAGCGCTGTACTCACGGTCTGGCCCTCACAGGTCAGGATTTTGCCATTCCCCTGCCAACGCCCCTGCCGCAATACTACGCGGCCGCTGCGAAGTGCATCGCTGGTTTGTTTGATTTGGCTGGCGCGATATTGATACAGAGCAATCTGATCGTTGGAAAGCTGCTGCTTCTGGCCATTGATTTCACGCTGCATAAAGCTTAGCTCGCCGCGATCGTCAAAACGGACTTTGATGTGCTCAGGCGTCTTACCGGCAATGTTTAATTCAAGGAAGGTCAGTTTGCCATCCTGCCAACGGTATTCACCAGTGGTGGTGTCACTCCCCCGCCAGGGACTGAACGCCATCAGAATGTGGGCCGCATCACCATCATCTTTGCGCCAGATGCGCACTGCGCCATTATCGGCGACATAGCCACTGGCCGTGAACGGGGGCGGGCCGCTTTTGCTGCTACAAGCGGAGAGTAATAGCACAGCTACCAGCGGCCGCGCGCGGCGCCAGATAGACAAAAGGGGCGAAATCGCCCCTCTGCTAAAACTCATCACTGTCACGCTATTACTTAACTGCGTCTTTCAGTGCTTTACCAGAAACAAATGCCGGTACGTTAGCTGCGGCGATTT
>CBIFWW010000204.1:0-3949 GCA_966186435.1 uncultured Enterobacteriaceae bacterium | reverse complement strand
ACTAAATTATATAATGGGTTAAGCATGGTGTTAAAAGGTTTAATTTTCGCGGTACTGCTGCCCGCGGAAAAAATCTTTTCTTTCCTGGGAAGCGCAGCGCTAAAGTTTTGGCTTACCAGTTCAGTAGTTGAGGCGTTAACTTTACTAAATGCAGCAATAAAGAATAAGTTTTATAAATGGTTGCGAATGAAAAGTGATACCGTAAAAAAAATTGCAGGCATGTTATCCGACCCGCCACTGGTGACTCACACCAGCGGTATCGTTTAATTTTATTGTAATATTTCAGAAGGTTCGTTGGATGGACTCTGGCGCATTAAGAACCTATCCCAAAAGGAATTGTCAGATCGTAAATAATGGCAATTTTTGAGGACAAAGTATGGCGGGCAACAAGTAGCAGATCAGTGATGAACTCTGGGAGAAAATGGCTCCACTTCTCCCGGAACATAAAACCCACCATCCGCTGGGCACGCATCGTAGACGTGTTGATAATCGTGCCGCTATGAACGCCATTTTCTTTGTGCTCAGAACGGGTTGCCAGTGTAATGCCCTGAATGCCACGGGTATGGGGTTTGAGGGCCAATGGAACGAAAACGTACGTTAAGAAGGTAAATCATTATTTAAATTGAAATTCAATGTCCTCATTTCTCCCTTCAGAATATCCTCCGGTAGCGTGAATGTATAATGCCCCAACATATTGATATGCCCGTGCATCAGTAGAGATAACCGGGCGATATCTTCATCCCCGGTATCTTCTCCATTAATGTGCATCCAGCTCAGCGCTTTCTGATCTCACCGCGCTGCCCGTAGCAGATCGCACGCGCCACCGCATGGCGCCTTCTCCCCGGTTGAGCTGTGTCAGGATCCGTCTGCGATAATCTTCATCATCAATATAATTAAGCAGGTACAGCGTCTTGTTGACGCGCCCCACTTCCATGATCGCCTGCGCCAGCCCCGACGGTCGCGAGCTTTTCAGCAAAGAGCGAATGAGTTCTGAGGCATGAATGGTGCCCAGTTCCAGCGAACCGGCGGTTCGCATCATCTTATCCCACTGATTCTCCGCCTTCGACAGATCTGCACATCCCCGAGCAAGCTCATCCAGTGCACCGTAGTCTGCCGATTTATCCATCCGCCAGAATACCGCTTCACCGGCATCGGCAAGCCGGGGGAAAACTGGTATCTCAGCATCCAGAAGAGGCCAAAAATAATGTCGCTGGTTCCGGCTGTGTGTGTCATGATCTCAACCGGATTCAGCCCTGTCTGCTGCTCCAGAAGGCCTTCCTTCCAGCACAAAAATGCAATCCCGTAATGTACCGGGCACCACAATGCCGTGAAATCCAGAGTACTGATCTGAGACGACGTTGTACCAGGTGGTACCACGTCCGGAACCAAAATATTTTCTGTTAGGACCGGAATTGATGGTTTTCACCGACGTGACAAAGCGCATGCCGTCAGCTGACGCCACTTCGCCACCGCCCCAGCAACCGGCAAGCTCCAGCGTGGACTGAAAATCTACCAGCCGGGCATTGGCGCTGACCAGCGTTTCTGCACGAAGGTAATTTTGTTTCACCCAACTGAGCCGGTGACGGGTCAGTGCCGGTATATTGTGCTTTATCAGCGGTTCCAGTCCGATATCGCAGGCTTCAGCCATCAGAACCGTCGCATTCGTCGCAAGTCACAGGTGCGTGATGGCCGTTCAGCAGCCAAAGAACCGTGGCTCATCTTCAGTAGTACAGCTGACTTTAAGCCGCGTGAAATCATGAAGTTATACAGTCGTCGAATGCAGATTGAGCAAAACTTTCGGGATGAAAAAAGTGAGCGCTTCGGGTTCGGTCTGCGTGCCAGTTATAGCCGTTCAGCGGAAAGAATGCTGGTCCTGAGCCTGCTGGCGACACTGAGCACAATAGTGCTGTGGCTTATAGGCTATCACGCTGAAAATAAAGGGTTACATCTGAGATACCAGGCCAACAGCATTAAAACACGGCGGGTGCTCTCGTATCTGACGTTAGCGGAGAATGTCCTGCGACACTCGCCGCTAATATTAAAACGAACGGTGCTGAGCACCGTTCTTAATCACCTCGCCAAAATCTACCGAAATAAGGTGTTGGTTTATTAGCGCTGATTTGTGGGGATCCCTCAGCGCTGCGGCGGGTTTTCGAAGTTAGCTTAGATTAATCATTGATTCGTGGGTGCTGGGCCACCAGTCGAGTTCGTTTCTCCTGGAGGTCAGCAATTTCGAGGTCAATATCATCAATTTTCTGCTCAATATTATCGTGGTGCTCACGCAAGATCTCTTTAGCTTCCTGGATATCAGAAGCAGCAGGCGTAGCCCCTTTCAACGGCATATTGGCGGTTTCTTTCATAGTAAGGCCGGTAATCAAACCAATGGCTGCCACAACCATCAGGTAATAGGCTGGCATCATCAAGTCATTACTGGTTTCCACCAACCACGCCGCCAGAGTTGGCGTCAGGCCAGCCACCAGCACCGAAATATTAAACGCACTTGCCAACGCACTGTAACGAATGTGGGTCGGGAACATGGCTGGCAGACTGGAAGCCATCACCCCGGTAAAGCAGTTGAGGATCACCGCCAACATGAGTAGACCGGCAAAGATCAGGCCAATCACATCGCTATTGATCATAATGAAGCTTGGGATCGCCAGAGCTAATAAAGCGATGCTGCCGATAATGATAAAAGGCTTACGGCCAAAGCGGTCACTCAACAAGCCCATTACCGGCTGAACAAACAACATCCCGATCATGATAGCAATAATGATCAGCACCCCGTGGTCTTCCGAGTAATGCAGGTTGTGGGACAGATAGCTTGGCATATAAGTTAGCAGCATATAGTAGGTCACGTTGGTGGAAATCACCAGACCGATACAGGTCAACAAACTACGCCAGTGCTTGGTAGCAATCTCTTTGAAAGAGATTTTCGGGCCATGTTGTAAGCCTTCACGGTCGCCCTGCTCCAGTTTCTCTACGTGCTGCTGGAATGCCGGGGTCTCTTCAAGAGCATGACGCAGATACAGGCCAATAAGACCCAATGGCAGCGCCAGGAAGAACGGGATACGCCAGCCCCATGACAGGAAGTTAACCTCACCCACGACGGTAGAGATCAGTACGACCACACCAGCACCAAACACAAACCCGGCAATGGAACCGAAGTCCAGCCAGCTGCCCATAAATCCGCGTTTACGGTCCGGCGAGTATTCCGCCACAAAGATGGATGCCCCGGTGTATTCACCGCCAACGGAGAACCCTTGCGCCATTTTACATAACAGCAGCAGTATAGGTGCCCAAATGCCGATAGACGCATAGGACGGGATCAGCCCGATACAAAAGGTACTGACCGACATGATAATAATGGTGATAGACAGGATCTTCTGGCGACCGTATTTGTCACCAAGCATCCCGAAGAATACCCCCCCCAGGGGGCGGATCAGAAAGGGAACCGAGAAGGTACCCAGGGCCGCAATCATCTGGAGACCCGGATCGGCACCAGGGAAGAACACTTTACCCAAGGCGTAGGCAACAAAGCCATAAACTCCGAAATCAAACCACTCCATGGCGTTACCCAAGGAAGCCGCAGTGATCGCTTTACGCAGTTTGCCGTCATCAATAATGGTTACATCTTTAAGCGTAATGGGCTTTATTTTTCTTCTTTTGAGCATGTTTTCCTCTTGAATTGTAATCAGAGTCAGAACGCACGAGGCGCATTTACTCTGGATACCGGTCTTCATATGACCTTAATTCAAGCGTAGCAGGTTTACTTACACAGCCTGTGAAAGGGTATAACCGAACCTGATGACGCCTGCTGAATGTTGTAACAATTGCGTTACTTTACCAGCCTAATTAAAAGTGATCAACTTCACAAAAATTGACAGAAACTGGCATTCAATAGCATGAAGGCGCAAAAACCCGCGCTAACTGCGGATTTCGCGCCTTCTTT
>CBIFWW010000203.1:0-4014 GCA_966186435.1 uncultured Enterobacteriaceae bacterium | reverse complement strand
GTTTTAAGATAATTTATGCTGAGAGATTTTTTTATTAACTCTAAATAAATCATATTATTATTATAATGATGATTGTTTTTTGGATTAGAAAAACTAATTCGAAATTATCATAAAATACTACTCCAGACTGCCGACCAGATCACTGCAAATCTCATTAATGAGACATTAGGTTGCAGGATTTTGACTGCTGAATCTCAGTTCATCAAAAAAGCTTAAAATTTGTGCGGTTATTAGCAGCTATCGCTAAAGTTTTATGCCGGGGCTGAGCTATAGCTATGTCAGGGACCACCAAAACCCGGAGGTAATCATGGTAAAGGTCGGATGTAATGCAGAACGCATTGTCGACAAAATGGTGGACTTCATGGCATCAACTCAGGCTTTTATGGAATATCTCCATAGGGCGCCAGAGATTGAAAAGGTGCTCAGTGAAGTCCCAGAAAATCGCAAACCCTTTTTCTATAACCGGTTGGAACATTATCGACATGTTTATAGACAGCATAAAGAAGACGCGGAAAAGTAACGATACCTATGAGGCTGGCCTCCTCTGTCGGTGAGACCGGTTAACTGACTTAAGGAGGATATGCCAGTGTATCGGGGTACCCGATCGGGAATCCCTTGGGTGCAGATATCAGAATCTGTGGCCAAAGGTTATTTACTCAAATAAACAGCTATTTCTCGCTGGTTTATACGGCGTTGACGATTTTTATCATTTAATCTTTTATTACACACGGATGTTTATTCAGGATTGAAAATGAAAATAATCACCGGCCTTGTCCTGATAATGATATTGCTACTTACCGGTTGTGCTAGCCAGACTCAACCCGAAACCTTACGTACCGATAACGGTAGTGAATTGCAGATTGAAAGCGGCTATACCGAACAGGATCTCTTTGGCAATGCGGGTTCTGATAAAACGCTGCGTGATGAATCCACCCATGATGCAGTGTCAGGGCTGGGGGTATCTATTTTGTCTCACCCCCTACAGGGTGGGGTAAACCCCGAAGACATGATGAAGAATAACTTTTCATGGAGCGGCTCCGATGATAAATCCGAGCCTTCTCTATCCTGGCTGTTGCCCAGGGCGGGGAAACAAATTGCCCGATGGATGCAGGATAATGCCCCAGGATATAAATATAAAGAGCCGCTAAAAATAACCCCAACCCAATGGGCGCTCATTAAAGACACCCCTAATGATACAACGAACCGGTACGCGCTTAACTACCGGATATTGTTCTATAAACTTCCGGAAAACGGCGGCGTGATGGGGACATATGTCACCGTGGAATGTAAGCCCATAGCCGAAGTGGCCCAGTTGGAAGTCTGGCAGGCCAACAATTATAAGAAGGTGACGGAAGTGACGCAGCGCTATATGGAATCTTGCTTGAAGCAGCTGGATACCCAGCTACCGGTATTACTGCGTAAATAAAAGCCCGCTAATGAACTGCACCTTACTTAGTTGGGTATCCAACATTTGGGGTGCAGTTCATAAGCGGGCTTCAAATATTACTCAATATTCTGAATCTGTTCGCGCATCTGTTCGATAAGCACTTTCAATTCGATGGCGGATGCGGTGACGTCCGCATTGATGGACTTGGAAGCCAGGGTATTCGATTCACGGTTGAATTCCTGCATCATAAAGTCCAGACGGCGGCCAACGGCCTCTTTTTTCTTCAGGATGTTATAGGTTTCTTTTACGTGGGCACCCAAGCGATCCAACTCTTCAGCCACATCAATGCGTTGGGCCATCAGCACCAGCTCTTGTTCCAGACGGTTATTTTCTAACTGGACGTCAGCATCCTCCAGCTTGCTAACCAGCCGTTCACGCTGCCATTTTAGTACATCCGGCATCCAGGTGCGGACTTTAACCACTTCAGCAGTCACCCCTTCCAGGCGCTGTTCAATCATCGCTTTCAGTGCCTGGCCTTCAGTCTCACGGGCCTGAATAAAGTCATCCAGGGTGCCGTCGAGGGCTGCCAGAATTTCGGCAGTAATGGCATCAAGATCCTGCTCTTGTGCAGACATCACCCCAGGCCAACGCAAGATATCGACCGGGTTGATTTCACCCTCATCGCTCTGCATCTTCACCCAGTTAGCGGCTTCAACCAGCTGTTTAGCCAGTTTTTCATTCAGGATCAGGGAGCTTTGTGCGCTGGCGTCAGGCTCGAAGCGCAGATTGCACTCCACCTTGCCACGGGTCAGACGGGTACGGATACGCTCACGTACCACCGGCTCCAGGCTGCGAAACTGCTCCGGCATACGGAAATAAGTCTCAAGATAGCGTTGGTTTACGGAGCGAAGCTCCCAGGAGGCGCTGCCCCAGGCCCCTTTGATTTCACGCCGGGCGTAGGCGGTCATACTGCGGATCATAGAAATACCCGTTTTTTGAAATGGATGAGGGGATTATAGCCACGGCTCTCCCGGCAGGATAGGAATAAGCGGCCAATCTACGTATAATGCGCAGCCACATTCGTTTCTAGCCGGAGAATCCCTATGCGTCCAGCAGGCCGTAGCGCCAACCAGGTGCGCCCCGTCACCTTGACCCGTCATTACACAAAACACGCAGAAGGTTCCGTGCTGGTTGAGTTTGGTGATACCAAAGTGCTGTGCACTGCCACCTTAGAAGAGGGGGTACCCCGCTTCCTGAAAGGCCAGGGCCAGGGTTGGATCACTGCCGAGTACGGCATGTTGCCACGTGCTACTCATACTCGTAATGCCCGCGAAGCGGCAAAAGGTAAGCAGGGTGGCCGTACCATGGAAATCCAACGACTGATTGCCCGTTCTCTGCGTGCCGCAGTGGATTTAAAAGCCCTTGGCGAATACACCATCACCCTGGACTGCGATGTTATCCAGGCCGATGGCGGCACCCGCACCGCATCTATTACCGGTGCCTGTGTAGCCCTTTCCGATGCTATCGGGGCACTGATGGCCAACGGCAAACTAAAAGTGAACCCGATGAAAGGTATGGTTGCAGCCGTATCCGTCGGGATTGTGAAAGGTGAAGCGTTGTGTGACCTGGAGTATGTCGAGGACTCCGCAGCGGAAACCGACATGAACGTGGTGATGACAGAGGATGGTCGTATCATCGAAGTTCAGGGGACGGCCGAAGGTGAGCCATTTACCCACGAGGAGCTATTATCGCTTCTGGCTCTCGCCAGAGGGGGGATCGAATCCATTATCACGTCGCAGAAAGCGGCGTTAGAAAATTAATTATCAAGGCGGCCTGTTGGTCGCCTTTTTTTGGCGTGAAAAACGCCGAGGTGTGTTGTACCCGGTCACAGACAGAAAGATAAAGGAGCCATTGAATGAAAGCTTATCAGCGCCAGTTTATTGAGTTCGCCCTGAACAAACAGGTGCTTAAATTCGGCGAGTTTATGCTGAAATCCGGGCGTAAAAGCCCCTATTTCTTCAATGCTGGCCTGTTTAATACCGGTCGCGATCTGGCATTGCTTGGCCGGTTTTATGCTGCGGCATTGATGGATTCAGGTATCGACTTCGATTTGCTGTTTGGCCCGGCTTACAAAGGCATTCCGATTGCGACCACCACGGCTGTTGCCCTGGCGGAGCATCACGAACGTGATGTGCCTTACTGCTTTAACCGTAAAGAAGCCAAAGACCATGGGGAAGGCGGTAGCCTGGTGGGTAGCCCGCTTCAGGGCCGGGTGATGCTGGTGGATGATGTGATTACCGCAGGTACGGCTATTCGCGAATCGATGGAAATTATCCAGGCCCATGAAGCGACCCTGGCAGGGGTATTGATTTCTCTCGACCGCCAGGAGCGTGGACGTGGGGAGTTGTCTGCTATTCAGGAAGTGGAACGCGATTACGGTTGCCAGGTCATCGCAATTATCACCCTAGGTGATTTGATCAGTTATCTGGAAGAGAAACCTGAAATGGCCGACCATTTAGCGTCGGTAAAAGCGTACCGCGCGGAATACGGCGTATAAGACAAAGGGGCCGTCTGGCCTAATGCCGATCGTTTAAGGATCAGTTGACCGATCCAGTGGCTCGTGTAAA
>CBIFWW010000202.1:0-4158 GCA_966186435.1 uncultured Enterobacteriaceae bacterium | reverse complement strand
GGTTTCTGGAGAGTAATATATTTAAATACAGTGTTCCAACAAATACACAACAATCCGCAGTTAATAATAACCCCGCAGGTTATGGTTTATTCTGAAAAGATTCCGCGTGGTCACTATTTGTTACCACCGGGCGGCGTAAGCAAACCCAGGAATAAGCCGCATTAAACATCACCACCAGCGCCGTAACACAAAATACCGCCCGGAACCCGTAATTAGCCGCTACCGCAGACCCAAGCAGCGGGCCTGATACGTTGCCAATATCCCGGAAGGACTGATTATAGCTAAAAATCCGCCCCGCTACTTGATTGGTACAGTTATAGACTAACAGGGTTTGAACCGCCGGCAGTAATGCCCCATCCGCTGCGCCAAGCAAGAAGCGTAATATACCTAGTTGCCAGGGGTTTTGTACCAGTGACATTGGAATCAATAGCAGCACGGAAATCACCAGTGCCACAATTAATATTTTCTGAGGGCCGATACGGTCACCTAATTTGCCCAACCGTGGGGCGCTCATCAGCGCGGCAACGCCGGGTATAGAAGCAATCATTCCGCTTATAAAGGCCAGGTTATGGATATTACCGGACAGATCGCGAACATACAGTGTCAAAATAGGGGCAATTGAACCCGTCGCTACCTGGATAATTAATGAAGTGACAAATAGACTTAATACCAGCCGTGGATTTTTGAGGGAATCAAAAACCTGGCGCATATTTAGCATCGCCTTTTTCTCGACCGGCTCAAAGCGTTCTTCAATAAATATCAGGGTGAGAATAAAGCAGCTAAATAGCACCAAGGCGGTAATATAGAACACCGGGCGCAAGCCATAATTATCGGCTAAAAAACCGCCGATTAATGGCCCTAACAGTGCTCCGCTGACCGCACCCGTGGAGAGCGTTCCCAACGCCCAGCCGCTTTTATGGCGCGGTACCTGGGTAGCAATCAGGGCATTCGCGTTAGGCACAAATCCGCCTAACAAACCCAGCAGTGCGCGCAAAATCAGGAATTGCCAGATGTTCTGTACAAATCCCATCAATAGCATTACCACTCCCATCCCCAGGGCAGAGCGCAGCAGCATGATTTTACGTCCTTTACGGTCAGCCAGGCTGCCCCAGAAGGGCGAGGCCACGGCGGAAAACAAGAAGGTAATGCTAAAGGCTACACCAGACCAGAGATTCAGGGCGCTGTGGCCGGTTACGCCCAACTGCTCGACATATAAAGGCAAAAAGGGCATTACCAGGCTGAAGGCAGCACCGGTCAAAAAACAGCCGAGCCAGGCCAGGGTCAGGTTACGTTTCCAGTTTAATGGCGTTGATGGGGGTGTCATAAAAACCTGCTTTTGCCGTGGCAAAAATTGGGGCAAATGATAAATAGCAGGCTAATTATACGCTTCAATAAAAAGCCCCGCAATTGGCGAGGCTGGATTGTCTGCATTTAGACCGCATTCAATAGCGTTTAGGTACACCCTCAGGGCGGGTTTTAAAGCGGCGATGGAGCCACATATATTGTTCCGGGGCCATCAGTATGCACTGTTCAACGATCTTGTTCATCCAGGCCGCGGTGGTTTCGGCATCGTCCAGCGGCGGAGTCAACTCAGGCGGCAGCATAATCAACTCATAGCCCTTGCCGTCCGGCTTGCGGCGCGGAACGAAGGGGGCGATAGCGGCTTTAGAGGTTTTGGCCAGCATCCAGGTACCGGTAGTGGTGGCAGCCTGATCCACGGCAAACAGCGGCACAAACACGCTGCTACGCGGGCCGTAATCGTGATCCGGTGCGTACCACACCATTTCACCGGCGCGCAGGGCTTTGATCATGCCCTTCAGATCATTGCGGTCAATCATCGATTTATTCGAGCGTAAACGGCCCCAGGTCTGGAGCCAGTCCAGCAGCGGATTATCATTTGGCCGATACACCCCGATGCCCGGATACTGAATACCCAGCATGCGGGCGCCCATTTCCAGGGTCAGGAAGTGGATACCACACAGTAACACGCCATGTTTTTTATCCAGCAAATCACGGATGGCCTGGAAACCGCTTTCATCAGACCAGCGCTTAATGCGCGAGGTGGGCCAGAACCAGGCCATACCGGTTTCCATCAAGCCCATACCTACGGATTCAAAATTTTTAACTACTTTGCGATGACGCTCGACCTGATCCATATCCGGGAAGCAAAGCTCCAGATTACGGTGGGCTATTTTGGCCCGGCGCTTCATAAAACTCATTGCCACACGGCCGATACAGCAGCCAATACGATAGATGACCGGGTAGGGAAGTAGTACCACTAAATATAAAATCCCAATGCCCAGCCAGGTAAGCCAGTAGCGCGGGTGCAATAGCGAAGGAGTGAAACGGGGTAGATTGGTCATGAAAATCCTGTTCTATCAAGGTCGCAGCCATCATGGTGTTATTGTGACATCTTTTTATGGCTTACCAAAACCTGGCGGTGACAATCGCCTAATTCATCATCATTAATGATAATTAGCGTTATATTGTAGGGTGAAATGTAGCGTAAAATGTGAGGATGTAAATTGGCTGTGTTTGCATTATTATGCCGCGACTTTTCACTTTTTACAGGATGCGTGCACCATGCCAGTGTTACACAACCAGGTGAATCGGGAGGTGTTACGCGCCCGGATGTTGGCCGAAACCGAACCACGAATCACTATTTCTTTTTATAAATACTTCACTATCGTTGACCCTCAGGCCACCCGTGATGCCTTATACCGCTTATTTAACGGGCTGAAGGTGTTTGGCCGCGTCTATCTGGCCCGGGAAGGGATCAACGCCCAGATCAGTGTGCCAAAAAGCAATATGGATGACCTGCGCGCCACGGTGTACCAGTTCGATCCTGCCCTGGAAGGGCTGCGGCTGAATATCGCCCATGACGATGACGGCAAATCATTCTGGATGCTGCGTATGAAAGTACGTGACCGCATTGTAGCGGATGGCATTGACGATCCTACCTTCAACCCGGCGGATGTGGGGGATTATCTTCAGGCGGCTGAAGTTAATGCCATGCTCGACGATCCTGAGGCGGTGTTTATCGATATGCGCAACCACTATGAGTATGAAGTAGGCCATTTTGATAATGCCATGGAGATCCCGGCGGACACCTTCCGTGAGCAGCTCCCGATGGCGGTGGAGATGATGGAAGCCAATCGCGAAAAAAAAATCGTGATGTATTGCACCGGGGGCATCCGCTGTGAGAAGGCCAGCGCCTGGATGCGCCACAATGGGTTTAATCAGGTGTACCACATTGAAGGTGGGATTATTGAATATGCCCGAAAGGCCCGCGAGCAGGGGCTACCGGTGCGTTTTATTGGCAAAAACTTTGTTTTTGATCAGCGGATGGGCGAGCGTATCACCGAGGATGTGATTGCCCATTGCCACCAGTGCGGCATGCCTTGCGATACCCATACCAACTGCAAAAATGACGGCTGCCATTTGCTGTTTATCCAGTGCCCGGCCTGTGCTGAGAAATACGCCGGGTGTTGTAGCGATATCTGTTGTGAAGAATCCACCCTGCCGCCGGAGGTGCAGCGCCAGCGCCGGGCCGGGCGGGAGAATGGCAACAAGATCTTTAATAAATCCCGGGGCGCGTTAAAAGCCACGCTAAAAATCCCCGATCCGCGATAGTCCCAATGGCGGGGTTGCCCCGCCCTCACATCAGAAACACGTAAATCATATCGATCAGGGCCACCAGCGCCCACAGCACCAGCCACAGCATAAAGTGCTCGCGGATATTATTGGTAATGAAGTTCACTATACGTTTCATAGGTTCTCGGTGGCGCGCCCCGCAGGGCGCACCGTTCAGGCGAAGCGTGCCAGCCGGAATGGGGTTAAATCAAACTCACTGGTTTGATCCTGAGCAAACTGGCTGGCTAATTCCCCCAGCGCACTGGCGAATTTAAAGCCGTGACCGCTAAGGCCAGTGATCACCAGCGCATGAGGCATATCCGGCAAGGTATCGATGATAAAATCTTCATCGGGCGTCATATCATAGGTGCAGGCGGCACCGTGCAAACAGACGCCGACCCCAGGCAAGATTTTGCGTAAGAAGCTAAACGCCTCAGCGCCATCGGTGGCGACTGCGGCAAACGGCTTACGCTGCTCCGGCTCGCTGATGGGCTGCCCGCCGTCATGGCGGCCAATCTTTAACTC
>CBIFWW010000201.1:0-4173 GCA_966186435.1 uncultured Enterobacteriaceae bacterium | reverse complement strand
AGACAATAGTGTGGTTATTTGGGGACTGGAACAACCCGAATCCCGCACCGCACAATATCATCGGCCAAATAATATTGAAGGTGGAGGGGGCCGCCGGGAGCAATGCCAATGAAAATAGCCCGGCGGCCATGGTGGCTAACCCTACTGCCCCCAATAGCCCGCTGTGTACGCGTTCAATCAAATAGCCTGCCAGCGGGGCCATTACCATCGTCGCCAGCGGCCAGGGGGTGAGCAGCAATCCGGTTTCCACTTCACTGCGTCCCAGGGTGGTTTGCAGGAAGAAGGGTAGGGAAACAAAGGCCAGCATTTGGGCGCAGAAGGAGCAGATAGAGGTGCCCATAGACATAGCAAAAATCGGGATGCGCAGCAGATCCACGGGCAGCAGCGGCACTGGCAGTGACAGCTGGCGGCGAATAAAGAAGTAACCGATCACCAGCAATGCGGCGGCCTCAGCGGCCACCAGTTCCAGGGACTGGCCTTGGGCAAAGCTACTTAATGCCAGAATCAATAGCCCAAAGGTGAGGGCATTCATTATCGCACTGGGGATATCAAACCGTTGTTGGCTAGCGCTCTGGCTATTAGGCGGCAGGAATTTCATTGCCAGGATGAGCGCCACCACCCCAATGGGCACATTTACCAGGAACAACCATTGCCAGGAGGCCACAGAAAGAATAGCAGCAGCAACCGTCGGACCGGCGGCGGAAGAGACCGCCACAATAAACGAGTTAATGCCCATCCCCCGGCCTAACTGGCGTTTAGGGTAAATTAACCGAATCAGCGCAGTGTTCACACTCATCAGCGCGGCCCCGCCAAAACCTTGTAACACCCGCGCTACCGTGAGCATTTCCAGGGACTGGGATAGCGCACATAGTAATGACATTGCACTGAACAGCACCAGGCCATACTGATATATACGCCGGTAGCCCACCATATCGCCAAGGAAAGAGAGTGTAAGTAGGGAAACAATAATGGCGATTTGATAGGCGTTGACGATCCAGATGGATTCCGCTGGGCTAGCGTTAAGGTCGCCGGCAATCACTGGAAGGGCGACGTTGGCGATGGCCCCATCCAACACCGCCATCATAATCCCCAGTGCAATGGTGAGTATGGCGCCATAACGAAGGGGGAGGGGAAGCCCATCGGCAACAGGGGTTTGAGGCATCAATTAAAACCTTGTGAAAAAATGAGTTAGCTAAGCATTAGTTTATCATTTGCTGACCCATGGCGTACCGTAGAATTGTAACGTATTCACCGAGATACATTGCGGCTACATCAGCCCATCTTTATACTAAAAAACGGTTCTGAAATTTCTAAAACACCTTATTTGGAGTGCTTAATGACTGTCGGCGTAGAAGACAAACAGCCAGATGCGGTTTCTTCCGTATTGAAGGTGTTCGGTATCCTTCAGGCCTTAGGGGAGGAGCGCGAAATAGGCATCACGGAGCTATCACAGCGGGTGATGATGTCCAAAAGCACGGTTTATCGCTTTTTGCAGACCATGAAATCGCTGGGCTATGTCTCTCAGGAAGAAGAGTCTGAGAAGTATGCCTTGACCCTAAAACTGTTTGAACTAGGGGCGAAATCGCTGGAAAACGTGGATCTGATCCGCAGTGCCGATATCAAGATGCGGGAGCTATCGTGCTTAACCAAAGAGACTATCCACCTTGGCGCCCTCGACGATGACAGCATTGTCTATATTCACAAAATAGACTCTCAATACAACCTACGCATGTATTCCCGTATTGGGCGGCGCAACCCGTTGTACAGCACTGCTATTGGTAAAGTACTACTGGCCTGGCGGGAGCCTCGGGACGTGCAGGAGATCATGGCGGATGTTGAGTTTCAGGTAACCACTGAACGCACTATTGGCAATGTCGCTGATCTGCTGGTGGCCTTGGAACAAGTACGTTCGCGGGGTTATGGCGAAGATAACGAAGAACAAGAGGCCGGGATTCACTGTATCGCGGTGCCGATATTCGACCGTTTCGGTGTGGTAATTGCCGGGCTGAGTATCTCCTTCCCGACATTGCGTTTTAGTAAAAAGAATCTGAATGAATATGTATCTATGTTGCATCAGTCAGCACGTCAAATTTCTTCACAGCTGGGTTTCTACGACTACCCATTTTAAAATCGCGCCGTGATAGCCACGGCGCACTAAACTTAATGATCGGCCACCACTGGATCGGATTTCCGCAGCAGTGGGCAATCCGTTAGTCCGACTATCCCGCTAGTAGTGTGCAAATATTGCGCAGTAACAATATTGCGTGCGGTCAGGTATTTACATTGAAGCCCCAAGCCCGCCGCATTTTTGTGGCTGCCGATCAATACACCGTATCCACTCAATAAAATACCGATCCATAACAGGGCGAAAACCATAATTAGACGAATGAAAAAGCGCATTGTGTTTCCTTGATTTAACCGATTAATTCAGCATGCATGTTAACAAAATGAGTAGCACGCAGAAGATTCCTGATTTATATGGCTTTACAAAAATTATTCATTTTAGTGATTATCGGTTTAGGGTCTAAATGATAGTCTGCTAACCAATTCAACATTCCCTGGAGTTGCTGTGAGACGATACCGGTGGGTCATTGTGATTATTATCTTAATCATCTGCCTACTTTTGTGGACCCAAATGATAAATGCCATGTGTGATCAGGATGTGCAGTTCTTCAGCGGAATCTGTGTAATCAACAAATTTATTCCTTGGTGACTGGATTATTCACTAAGTGATTCTATTCCTCAGGCCCGGTGGTAGAATGAGGCGCGTTTTACGAGGTGGTATCATGAATGAACTAAATCCTGGCGTAATTAACTACGCTTCTTTGGCAGTATCTTTGATTGTTTTAGTGATTGGCCTGGTGGCCTGGTTCTTTGTAAACCGCGCCAGCGTGCGCGCGGGGGAACAGGTGGCATTACTGGAAGCTTTGCTGGATCAGCAAAAACGTCAGAATGCCATGTTACGTCGTTTGCTTGAGCCTAAAGACGCTCAGGATGTGGAGAAGACGGCTACAACGGATAAGCGCCCCCTACAGGAAGATAAAGGCGATGACCTGTTAGGCCTGGTGGCAGAACGGTAATCGGTACGGCGGGGATACCCTTGGTCAACTGGAGTTATCATGGTCTGGAAAAATCCCTGGTATGATCCCCGCCTTTCTCATCATAAACCCGATGGTTTCTGTAATTTAACCGCTGACACGCGCCAACCCGGTGATGTGCAACGCTGGCGCCGCGAACGCAAAGCCGCTGCGCTCCCCCATCCTCCTCAAGGGGGTTATGACGAATTTATCACCCAGTGGTGGCAAACGGCTGATTTACAGCAAAAGCCCGGGGATGGCGCCTGGTGGTTGGGCCATGCCACGCTGTTAATTCGCCTCAATGGTTTGAATATTCTCACTGACCCGGTTTTTTCACAGCGGGCTTCGCCCATCCCATTTATGGGGCCGGCGCGTAAAACCCCTTTAGCTATAAAACTGAATCAGCTACCGACCATCGACGCGGTGCTACTTTCTCATAATCATTATGATCATCTCGACAGCGCCTCGATTCGGGCATTGCGTCGGCACTCGCCTGAATGTGTTTATTACGTGCCGCTGTGTGTAGGCCGTTGGCTGAGGCGTAAAGGGATAACCCGGATCGTGGAGCGGGACTGGTGGCAAAGTCATACTGATCAGGGATTAACTTTTACTGCAGTACCTGCCCGCCACTGGAGTATGCGTACACCCTGGGACCGTAACCGCTCACTGTGGGCTGGATGGGTTATAGAAAGTCAGTCACAACGGGTGTATTTCTCCGGTGATACCGCCTGGGAGCCAGAACTGCTTACGCTGCCAGAGCGCCTCGGCCCATTGACGGCGGCGGCAATCCCCATCGGGGCATATGCACCAGAATGGTTTATGGGGGCCAGCCATATCGCACCAAGCGATACGGTTAAACTTTGGCAGCAGATTGGCCGGCCCTTGACCATACCGATTCACTGGGGGGTGTTTGAGTTGGCAGATGAGTCCCTGGATGCCCCGCCGCTGGCGCTTAAAGCGGCCCTGGATGCCGCAGGGGAGCCTAAAGATGCGTTGCAACCCCTTAAAATTGGGGGGTATGTAGCATTTGATTATTAATGCTATAGATATAATCGCCGACTTTATCGCCTACCCCTTAAGAATAATGGAATTAAAA
>CBIFWW010000200.1:0-4228 GCA_966186435.1 uncultured Enterobacteriaceae bacterium | reverse complement strand
TCAATATACAACCCGTGCTGTTTATCGAGGAAGCGTTTGACGCTCTCCAATACGGTTACTTGATATTGAGACATAAACTCTCCTTAAACTTCGGCGAATAACATTATCCCGTTCAGTTTAGCGGCTGCATTTCGGATGGGTTTTATCTGCGTGACAGAAGATTTGCTCGTTGTGACAGGTCTCAAGAAGTGTGAGGCCCCCGACAGCTGCGGGGGCTGGCTGGCATTAATTAGTGGTGCTTGGGGTACTACCTTGTTCGATTTGATCCTTGGTCGCGCCATGGCGCATCAGTTGGTCATTCTGTTTATGCTGTTCGGTGACGTGCCGAGCGGTACCACGCTTATTGTTGATATCCTGGTCCTTGACCCTATCGTCATCGCCCGTGTGGCGCATGATGCGTTTGTTCTTCAGATTTTGCTCATCCATGCCCTGTTTGGTCTGGCAGTGGCTGCGTGTTTCAGCCGATTGCTGCTCAACCGGGGCGCGGCAATCACCAAAAATATGACCTGAGTTACTGAGCTGCTCCTTTTGCTCTTGTTGAGTGGAAATGCTGTTGGCAGGCCCTTCTGCCAATACGCTGGCACTGAACAGCAACCCGGCGCCAGCAGTGAGGATCAGAGTGAGTTTATTCATAACCTATCCTTTTGTCGTTTTAGTGGCCAAGTGTACTTTGTAACTATAAACCACCCGCGCTTTTTTGTTGGGGGTGTTAGATAAACCAATATGTTAAACAAAGTTTAAGCGGATTGTTGCCAGCGATTTTCTTATCGCGATCGCAAAAAACAAAACAAAGTGAATAACTGGGGGCTTTACCGACCATAGCCATTTATCCACCGCCCTTAAGCACCGTTTTGGGGTATCACCGGGTGAATACCGTAAGCGCAACTAATAAAATTCAGGGTTTTTGTATCCACTGGCCGTTAATCCCTTTAACGTATTCGCCGGAAGCCGCTCTGGAAACCAGTTTCTGCCCAGCCAGTTCGGCCACGTCCTCGATTTTCAAATTATGAATACTCGCAAGCGTGCGGTAGTTCTGTTCCCGCCCCTGATTTACCTGTTGAACCAATGCCAGGGTATCTGCATCCGGGCTACGCGGGGCCAGATAGCCGCTTAAAGTTTCCCCTACTTTCCCCTGGACACGGGCCTCATCCAAGGTCAAAGACCATGCCGGGCTGGCACATAACAAGCCGACCAACAGCAGGGAAATGGCTGATTTTTTCACAATAATCCCCGATTAAAACAGGTCAGAACGATTTTTAAGCAGGCTTTCCACATCTTTATCGACCTTAATGTGGATCTCATGCTCGATTTTGACATTCATATTGATGGTGATCGGCTCCTGGGCCGCCACTTCGATACGCGGGGTGCAACCCGCCAGTAACGCGGTAGCAGCTATAAAGGCGAAGCAATATAAATGACTCATGGTGTTTCCTCACAGGCCGTGCCGGTATCCTTGCAACCGGCACCCGGCAATTGAACGTGTTGCTCAAACCAGGATTGCAGATTGTCACCGTAGCGCAGGCTGCGCCACAGGGTGAACAGGTTCTCCTGATGGGTATAATTAAGTTGTACTTTGTTGGTTTTCCCATCCACCTGACTGACGCCAAAAATCCGTGATTTCATGGTCAGCATTCCCAGATTATCGAGGCTGATATCGGTCCAGGAGCGGGAGATTTCCATATAGCGCAGCCAGTCTATCGCCAGGGCGGCGGCCATATTGTCTTTCACCATGGCATCTGCCATGTCTTTATCCAGCCGCAGGGTTAATGGGCCGGGGTTGGTGATCCAGCCATCTTTAATAATCCACAGTGGGTGATTAAGCCATAACGGTAAGGCACCGTTGATCCGCCCGGACATGGCAAACTGCTTTGGATTCAGTGCGGTAATCAAGTCACTGGATGAGATATTATCTAACCGCAGTAGCGCCGGATCGTGCTGAGGCAGGCGCAGTTGCAGCATAGATGCGGTTCCGCCCAGAACGTCCACGCTGACATTACTAAGCACCAGCGGGCTGTTCTCCTGCCACGGATAACTCCCCTGGAGATCGGCGGTAAAATTTTTCGCTACCGCTTGGCTGTCGATTTGGCCGATACGCAAGCGAACCGGGCCACGGGTGCCTAATTCCCACACCCCGGCGCTGTAACGGAATGGCAGAATAAAGTCGATCCCACTGGCTTGATTATCCGGGGTCCAAACACTGCCGCTTTTCACCACTCCATGGCCCCCGGCTTCAAATCCCTGGTCCCCCGCCGCAGAGAAGGCAATTTGGGCATAGAACTGCCCGTCATTGAGTTTTAACTTAAGATCCGGCGGCACTAGGGGCTGGAACACGCTGAGGTTTTGCTTCGGCCACCAGGCGTTGCCGCGTAAACGGACCCCATCCCAGCGGCCCTGGGTACGGATCGGCCCTATCTCCCCGGCGTGTAAACCCCCGCTGTACTGGAAGCGAGTAGGATCGCTACCCTGTACGCTGAATTTCAGGGTGGAAGGCGGTAAGGTTCCCGCCCCGGCAAAGGTGGTTGCACCGGCGTCCAGGGATAACATACCGCTAAAGGAAGGATGTTTTTCATCCCGCACCCAGCGCACTGGTTTCTCCAGCACCAGCCGTGGATGGGACATATTCATCGCCCCGTACTGTAACTTATCAAAGCCGGTGGAGAGCGCTGTCAGTTCGATGGTGTTATCACGCCATTCCCCTTCTCCTGCCACATCCCAACGGGCATTCATCGGTCTAAAGCCGCCATTACCCCAGTAGTGCCATTGCCATAGGCCTTTATCCGGCAAGAAGTTGCTGGCCTGGCCGTCGAGGTGCAATTCAAATGCACCGAGCTGGTTTTCATGGGCCTTGAGGATGGCCTGCAATCGGCCATCCACGCCATCGCTATTCACCCGCACGCCCGACAGCGGCCAGCGCACCTCATCAATATTCAGAGAATTAATAACCCGCCCCTGAGAGCGTAATAATGAACCGGGCTTGAACACCAAAGCAGGGTTAGTTAATGGGCCGGAGATATCGCCAAATAGCACCGCATACAGGGTCAGGTCATCATGCTTGGCCTCCCCAGTCAGTTGCACCGGCATGGCGCTGGCAGTAGTGCTAAGTTTACCCGGCCCGAAGATCAGCACCGCGTTACCTTTACCGGCATCCCCGGCCGTCACCACATTCACGCGGCCCGATACCGTAGCTTTTTCCAGGCCCCCCTGCCAGTTATCTACCCGCAGGCCAACGCGGCCGCTGAGCGGGAAACCAAACTCCGGCCAGCTCCAGCGCCCATCGCTAATGTCGATACGTTGCTCAGTAATGGTCCAGGGAAGATCGAGGATCGGGTCTGGTAGGTCAGGGTTAGTGATCACCACTTGCCCACGGTTGGATTGCCACTCGATATCAGCATCCGCCAACTGGGGCTGCTGAGAGAAGCGTATCCGGGCGGTGATGTGGCCTTGTTCAGGCAATCCACCAGGCACCAGCGGCAGGGTTAATTCCCCTACCAGATCAACCGGCTCCAGCCCTTCCACTGGGCGCAGTTGGAGTTTTTCAACCGTTAACGCCTGGCCTTTTAGACGGGCCGCCAGGGTAACCCGGGGGCCGGTGTAACTTAACTGCTGGCTATCGGGTGACAGTGCCACCGCCAGCTGGCCCGCGTATTGCGCCCAAGGGGTGACGGACACCTTATCAATAGTGACCCAACTACGGGGGATCTTCTGTTGCCACTGGGCCAGTGTTGTCGGCGCATCAGGGTTGTCCGCAGAGGCGGGTAACTGGGCAAAGCAATCGGCGTTAAGGTTTAAAGCCGCCACATGCAGCGACCAGCGGCTGGGATGGGTCAGGGTGGCATCCTTGATATAGGCCAGCTCGCACTCGCCCACCAGATAACGGAGATCGGGTATCGTAATACGGTTCGGGCGTATGATGACCCCAGATTCCAGAGCAATCCGCGTGCCTGCGGGCAGCCAAATCCCCACTAAACCGGGGAGCCAGTAGCCCAACGTCGTGATTAATAGTAGTACCAGTAGTACCAATGACAACAGTAGCGCGAATGCGGCCTTCAATTTACCCTTCATGGGTACAAACGTCCTGAATATACGAGTGATTTAGCCGTTGGGGCAGGCATTGTGGCATGTTTGGCCTGTGTGGTGAAGTTGGCATCTGTACTAAGAGCTTAGTAAAGAGTTACTGAGTTGTTGATTCAACTAAACTTTTAAAAATTGCAGGAATATTTTAATAATG
>CBIFWW010000199.1:0-4229 GCA_966186435.1 uncultured Enterobacteriaceae bacterium | reverse complement strand
TAAAATAGATGTCAGCTTAAAGAATGAATAGTAACGAATTTTATGGCACTAGCGCTATCGTAAAGTGCAGGAAGATCAACTGGGTACATTGGATCTGGTCACTAACGCAGTGGTACTGTGGAACACGCTTTATATGCAGGAAGCGCTGAGCTGAATGCACAGTAATGGAGAAGATACCGGGGATGAAGATATCGCCCGGTTATCCCCACTGATGCACGGGCATATAAATATGTTGGGGCATTATACATTCACGCTACCGAAGGATATTCTGAAGGGAGAAATAGAAATGAGGACATTGAATTACAATTTAAACAATGAATTATTTCCTTAACGTACGTTTTCGTTCCATTGGCCCTCAAATCCCTTCTTATAATGAAGCAGCCAGATAAAGGCTGTATTAACTATGTCTGAGCACAGATCAACCTACGAAGAGTAAACAGCATCACCCGATGGCAGGGATATATTTGGCTGGCGCTGGGGTATTATTTAAAGACTTCGGCTATAGCTTCAAGGTTCGGGCCATGTCTACGGGGTATGAGAATGCTGCCGTGCTTTCCGCCCTTTTCATCTGCCAGGCTGGGTAAGAACGACAGCATTATGGAAATGACCGTGCAACAACGGCTTAAAAACGCCAAGTGGCCGACAGATTCCCTGACAGGGAATTATAGCCTGCCCTGAACAGCTCGCTGGCGACGGTTGCACCTAACTCAACATCCTTGCCGAACAGGTAGCTCACCCCCGCCTGAGCGCCGAGGGAATCACGTCCGATAATTTGGTTTTTGCTATTGAAGCTACTGTTGCTGTAGCCGCTAAAACTGGCACCCTGCACCAGGTCAGTATCCAGCAGTTCATGATCCCAGGTCAGTTGCAGATTACCCTTGAGTGCGTGCGCACTGGAAAGAGGGAAATCCCAGTTGCTATTCGCCCCAATGCGCGAACGCAGCGCATTGAAATGACCAGAATTGAGATCAAGGCTGCTACCCTGACTACCCTGCTCTTTTATCGCTTGGCGTGAAAGTGTGGTGTAGTCCAATGCCGCCAGCGGCCCGGCGCTCATTGTGTCACTAAGCGCCCAGCGATAACCACCACCCGCCATCACCGAACCACTATAGGCTCTCCAGTTAGATTCAAGGTCTGACTGATAGTCTTCCACGCTGACGCTGCGATCCATCTCGCCATATTCGATACCTACCCGGCCATGGCCAAACAGATAAGGGCCAGCCAGCGGATCCTCAGCAAGGCGAGCCTGCACACCCAGACCAAAAGCCGTAGTTTTACCCTCGCCGGTTTCTGGTGATTTTATCTGCACCGACTGACCGCTGATGGCACCGTGGAAACCCAGGGTTAAATCAGGAGTGGCCTGGCTCTGTTTTTCGGCACCAAAGACGATGCCATAACCTGAGGCATCATAACCCACACTCCCACCTTGACGGTTTTGCCAGGCACCCCCGCCAAAAGGAATGGCAAAGCTACGCCACTCATCGGCAGTGAATGGCTGGTTGAGGGTGCGATCCGTGCTGATAATGTCATCAATTTGATACTCTCGATAAAGTGAACTGGCATACATAGCACTGTAACCGGCGGGAGAGAATTGGCTGAGCGTGCGAGCGATGGTACTGCCATCTACCGCTGAATAATCAAGCGCAGTGTAAAGTGGCTGTAATTCTTCACCTGGGTTAGCAACGATGCGATCCAGTGCCGCTCCCGCCTGTTGCGCATTCCTGTCCTCTGCGAACTGGCTGTAAGCGTTTGGCTTGCGCAGTATAGCGAACTGATAATCATTGCTACCCTGCGGGGTAATCTGCAAGCTCAGAGTCGGTGAACTCAGTTGCCCAGTAACCGCCGTAAATGCGCCACTGGTAGTAGAGGCCTGTAGCAGATCGGCTGAATTTATCTGCCACTGGTTGCTATACCAACTACGGATCGGCGCAATAGTCAACTGGCCAGCCAGCACGGCATTACCGTTAATAGTAAAAATATCGTGGGCGCCGTTGCCCGCTACTTCAAACAACAATTGACCGCTTGAGTTTTGTTGATAATTCCCCGTTACACTGATTTTTCCCAGGGAATTACCTGGCGCAACGGTGCCATTATTTACAAAAAGCTGGTCAGCATTGAGCGTGTAATCACTGTTGCCGCCCAGAATGGCGTCCTGCGCCACCGTCATGCTGTAAATGTCATGCTTACCATTGAGTGAAGTCACGCCACCCTGTGCGCTCAGTGCCAAATTGGCCCCCTGAATATTTCCGTCGTAACGCAGTCTGAACCGGGGATCGGCTTGATCGGTAGCACGGCCCTGGGCATCAGCCAGACGGCCAAAGGTCATCTGAGTTAGACGCAGCTCGCCGGAGGATGTTTCCTGATGGTAATTAGAGTAAATATCCCCCACCAGCTGGGCACCATTCAGCACGTTGATGGTATTGACCAGCGCATTGTCAGAAATATAAATCGCGGCATACGCACCAGCCAGTCGGCCGCTAATATCAGCTTGATCCACTAACGCGCCCTTGAGTTCAGAGATATAAGGCAAAAAATACTCATCACCTTGGTAAATATAGGAACCGCGATATTCAGTATCATCGCCAACCAGGTTATGGCCGAAATCAAAGCTGGCGGCAATCCCCTTCTCTCCCAAAGCCTGGACATCACCACGCTGGATAAAATTATGATTTTTGCCGTAGGTGAACATCACGCCGCGCCCATTAATACCATCCGCATAAATCCGCGTTTGAGACCCGACGGTTAAGGTGTTAGCCTCGCCATCGACACGTACCCCCGCTCCTCCGGCCCCCTTAGTAAGCAGGTCTGCCTGCTGGAAAATCTGGTTATCACTACCGTAAATGTGCAGCCCCAATCCAAGCGTAGCAGTGTTATAGGTGCCTGGCATATAATCGGTACCCATTGCATTACGCTGAAAATAACCGTGCTGGTTCACCAGCGTCTGCCCATCACCATAAACTGAAAAACCAAAAAAATTACGCCGATCGATCTGGTATCCCATATCCTGCATCAGCGCCAGTTCAGCTTCCATGAATGTAGTGTAATTACGATAGTTTTGATGGCTCATCAGACTATTTTTTAATTCGCTGTGGCTCATATAGTTATCATCGACCGAGCCTGTGACACTCAGAATTTTAACTGGCACGCCCTTCAAGGTGCTGCCTGCTAGCACCTCACTCACGTGCGAACCGGTAAAATAGCCCTGATCGCGGCGTACATCGAAAGCCTCATCATCGTAGGAATTATTACAGCCGGTACAAAGGATAGGCTGGAAATAATCCGCAGGGTTACCGTTATCATCACGCAGATGTTCCGTCCAACTGCCAAAAGTAGCGCCGAAATAGGGCGTAAAACTGCCAGGTCCAGAAAGATCGATCACTTGGTTACTGATACCCAACCCATGTGCCAGTTCGTGTCTGACTACCGTGACTAAATCAACATTACCAGATTGAGGTATTTGTGCAGGGACATAAGGAATACGATCAAAGTTGAGCGTGCCTAGTACAAACTGCCCGTGGGAGCCGTAGTCTAGCGGCCCTGGGTTCTTGCCGGTCATGGCTGCCTGAAGTTTTGTCTGACTGAAACCGAAAACATCATTAGAGACGTTTTCGCTGGAGCCCTCCGCATTTTTTATATCAAAAGTGCCAACGTTTATAATGGCAGGCAAATATCCGGAGGGAGATTTAATGATTTCCGCCCAATATTGGGCTGCTATAAGAATTTTCGCTTTCTGCTGATCTGAGATATTCCGCGTAGATTGAAGTCCCGAAGTACCATCAGGCATAAAAGGGCCATCGCCGACATCAAAAAAATGCATTTCAAAAACCGGGTTAGAGTGCGAGTCATACACCGTTCCTTGTTCAAAAGCATATAGTGAGAGAGGAAACGCCATTGGCACCAAAGAAAAAGCAAGCAAATATTTTTTCATTTATTTTAATAGCCTCACTGCATGGATAAGAGAAGGTTATTGGCCTACAGGGATGCAAGTAGGACAACAGAATAAGGCGACTCAAAATTGCCAGTTACCTACTGCACGAAAAAACTCAATATCTCAGGGGGGTTAATAATCTATAGCATTGCATGACGGGCTTTACCAAAGCCGTTTTCCAGGTTCTGTCACATTAATGATAAAGTTTTCAACACAGCAGGACGCCGGGTGAAGGAGGTTCGGCTTGCTGTTCAGGCACACTAATTTGGGAAAGGTAATTAATATCGATATAGGGTATATC
>CBIFWW010000198.1:0-4256 GCA_966186435.1 uncultured Enterobacteriaceae bacterium | reverse complement strand
CCGCTGGTGCTTTGGTATAACCAACTCGGCATGAATGATGTAGACAGGGTGGGGGGGAAAAACGCCTCCCTGGGTGAGATGATCACAAATCTCACCGGTGTGGGGGTGTCGGTGCCCAATGGCTTTGCCACCACCGCCGATGCCTTTAACCAGTTTCTTGACCAGAGTGGCGTTAACCAACGGATATATGAGTTGTTAGACCACACTGACATCGATGACGTCAGCGCACTGGCGAAAGCCGGGGCGCAAATCCGCCAATGGGTGGTTGAAACTCCTTTCCAGCCAGAGCTGGAGCAAGCGATTCGCGACGCCTACGAGCAATTATCCTCCGATGATGCTGAAGCCTCCTTCGCGGTACGATCTTCCGCCACTGCCGAAGATATGCCCGATGCCTCTTTTGCGGGCCAACAAGAAACTTTCCTCAACGTCCAGGGCTTTGATGCGGTGCTGGTGGCGGTAAAACACGTGTTTGCCTCACTATTTAACGACCGCGCCATCTCTTACCGCGTCCATCAGGGCTACGACCACCGTGGCGTGGCACTCTCCGCCGGGGTACAGCGGATGGTGCGTTCTGACCTGGCCTCCTCCGGAGTGCTGTTCTCCATCGACACTGAATCTGGCTTTGACCAGGTGGTGTTTATCACCGGGGCCTGGGGCTTGGGTGAAATGGTGGTGCAGGGTGCGGTCAACCCGGACGAATTCTACGTGCACAAGCCAACCCTGGCGGCAGGCAAACCAGCCATTGTGCGCCGCACCATGGGTTCGAAAAAGATCCGCATGGTCTATGCGCCTACCCAGGAGCACGGCAAGCAAGTACGGATTGAAGATGTACCCCAGGCCGACTGTGACCGTTTCTGTATCACTCAGGAAGAAGTGCAGGAACTGGCTAAACAGGCGGTGCAGATTGAAAAACATTATGGCCGCCCGATGGATATCGAGTGGGCCAAAGACGGCCACACCGGCAAGCTGTATATCGTGCAGGCCCGCCCGGAAACCGTGCGTTCCCGTGGCCAGGTGATGGAGCGTTATACCCTACACGCTCAGGGTTCGATCATTGCTGAAGGCCGCGCCATTGGCCACCGCATCGGTGCCGGTAAAGTCAAAGTGATCCATGACATTAGTGAGATGAACCGTATTCAACCCGGTGATGTGCTGGTGACTGATATGACCGACCCGGATTGGGAACCGATCATGAAGAAGGCCGCCGCCATCGTCACCAATCGCGGTGGGCGTACTTGCCATGCGGCCATTATCGCCCGCGAACTGGGCATTCCGGCAGTGGTTGGCTGTGGCGATGCCACTGAGCGGATGCAGGATGGCCAGGCGGTAACGGTCTCTTGTGCCGAAGGCGACACCGGCTATGTCTATGCAGAGAAGCTGGACTTCAGCGTCAAAAGCTCCAGCGTGGATACCATGCCGGATCTGCCGCTGAAGATCATGATGAACGTGGGTAACCCGGACCGCGCCTTTGACTTTGCTTGCCTGCCGAATGAAGGTGTTGGCCTGGCGCGTCTGGAATTTATCATCAACCGGATGATTGGGGTGCACCCTCGGGCATTGCTGGAGTTTGAAGACCAGGACCACGCCATTCAGAGCGAAATTCGTCAGATGATGAAGGGGTATGACTCGCCGAAGGAGTTTTATGTCGGGCGTCTGGCGGAGGGGATTGCCACCCTGGGTGCTGCCTTCTGGCCTAAGCGGGTGATTGTGCGTCTGTCTGACTTTAAATCTAACGAATACGCCAACCTGGTGGGGGGCGACCGGTATGAGCCGGAGGAAGAAAACCCGATGCTCGGCTTCCGTGGCGCTGGGCGCTATGTGGCAGACAGCTTCCGTGACTGCTTCGCCCTCGAATGTGACGCAGTAAAACGGGTGCGTAACGACATGGGGCTGACTAACGTCGAGATCATGGTTCCCTTTGTGCGTACCGTGGATCAAGCCAAGGCGGTAGTGGATGAGCTGGCGCGACAGGGTCTCAAGCGCGGCCAGGATGGGCTTTCAATCATCATGATGTGCGAGATCCCGTCTAACGCATTGCTGGCGGATCAGTTCCTTGAACACTTTGATGGCTTCTCCATCGGCTCCAACGACATGACCCAGCTGGCTCTGGGCCTGGACCGTGACTCCGGCGTGGTTTCTGAGCTGTTCGATGAACGTAATGAAGCGGTTAAGGCGCTGCTATCGATGGCGATTAAAGCCGCCAAGAAGCAGGGCAAATACGTGGGGATTTGCGGGCAAGGCCCCTCAGACCATGAAGACTTTGCCGCCTGGTTGATGGAGGAGGGGATTGATAGCCTGTCCCTTAACCCGGATACCGTGGTGCAAACCTGGCTGAGCCTGGCAGAAATGAATAAATAATCTGCTGCCCCACTGGTATACACAGGCCGTCACCTTTGGGTGACGGTTTTTTTATTTATAGGCTGAGCGCCGCTTCGGTTGTAGGCCAGAAGCTGAGTTTGCCGGGGATGGGTTGCACCCTGGCACGGGCCAGCGCCCGCAGCGGCTGGAACTCCAGATGGGTTATCCGCACTTCGCACCCTTCCGGTAACTTCTGAATAAACCGATCAAAAGCGTCCAGGCCACCGGCGTCCAGTAATGGCACCGCATCCCACTGTAAAATCACCCGCCGTTTGCCTTCAAGGCGGCCCGCCAAATCGCTAAATACCCCCTCTGCCGCTGCAAAGAACAGCGGCCCGGTGATGCGCAGCGCCAGTACATCATCCGGCGTGATGATGTTCAGCGGGGCCAGGCGGGTCATGCGGGCAATGCGGCGCATAAACAGAATAGAGGCCAGCACGATACCAATGCTAATGGCGATCACCATATCGAACAGCACCGTCAGGGACAGGCAGAGCAACAACACGATAATGTCGTCTTTCGGGGCGTGGCGCAGCAGGCTGACCACTTTATGGGCCTCGCTCATATTCCATGCCACCATTAACAGCAGGGCAGCCATTGCTGAGAGCGGCAGCCAGGAGAGCACCGGCGCCAGGGCCAGCAGTGCCAAAATCACCAGCACAGCGTGAATGATAGCGGCTACCGGCGAGGTTGCCCCGGCGCGCACGTTGGCGGCCGAACGGGCAATGGCCCCGGTGGCAGTAATGCCGCCAAAGAATGGCGCAATAATATTACCCAACCCCTGGCCGAATAGCTCACCGTTGGCATTGTGTTTGGTGCCAGTCATGCCATCCAGCACCACGGCGCACAGCAGTGACTCAATCGCCCCGAGCATCGCCATTGAGAAGGCCGCAGGTAGCAGCTGGCGCACGCTATCCCATGAGAGGGTAAAGCTGCTGCCTTCTACCTGCCAGGGCAGGGTAAGTTGCGGCAGCAGTTGCGGAATACCGTTGCCCTGGGTGCCGTCAGCCAATACATAGTGGAAGCGGGAGCCAATGGTGGCGACGTCAGCACCCATCAAATGGGCAACACCCATTACCGCACAACCGGCAATCAGCGCCGGCAGGTGGCCGGGCAGGCGGATCCCCAGGCGGGGCCACAGGATCAGCACCGCCAGGGTGATGATGCCGACGGCGGCATCATCCCAATGGGCCGTCGGCAGTGCCCGGACCAAAGCGGCGATCTTCGCCAGATAGTTTTCCGGCACATGGGCCATTGATAGCCCGAGGAAATCTTTTAATTGCATGGTAGCAATGGTGATACCAATCCCCGATGTAAAACCGAGGGTCACCGACAACGGAATGTATTCAATCAACCGGCCAAAACGGGCAGCGGCGAACAATAATAAAAACACCCCGGATAACAAGGTTGCCACCAGTAAACCGGCGAGGCCAAATTGTTGAGAAACCGGGTAGAGGATCACTACAAATGCGGCGGTAGGGCCGGAGACGCTATAGCGGGAGCCACCGGCGAGGGCGATAACAATCCCGGCCACGGCGGAGGTATATAGCCCATATTGCGGCGGAACCCCGCTGCCGATAGCCAACGCCATTGCCAGCGGAATGGCAATGATGCCAACGGTTAGCCCGGCAATCAGGTCGCGGATAAAACGTGGAGGGGTGTATTTTTCACGCCAGCAAGCGTCAATGATGGCCTGGAAGGGTAACACACGAGAGGTAGTGGGTTTATTCACCGTTATCTGTCCATGATTCGCCTAAGGCGGCGTCAGTGTTAACGAGGGTATGAATAAAAAAACCCGCCGTAGCGGGTTTTTTAAGCCAGATTCGATTAATGCTCGAACATGGCAGAGATGGATTCTTCGTTGCTGATACGACGAATCGCTTCGGCCAGCATCCCGG
>CBIFWW010000197.1:0-4260 GCA_966186435.1 uncultured Enterobacteriaceae bacterium | reverse complement strand
GACACACACCGTCCATGTAAATAAATATTCAGGCGGTGTGGGTCGCAAAATGATTAATCAATGATTTGTATTTATGAGATTTATTTTAACCAATGGAGTGTTAATGAATCATTCACAGAACACATCAACGGCATTCAGCTTTATGTCATGGTTGGCCCTTACAGGTGGCGTAATTTCTTACCTTACTGGATTATGGCGTTCTGATATGCAGTTAAATGAACAGGGTTATTATTTCGCAGTAATAATTTTGGCTCTGTTTTCCTCGGTTTCTTTACAAAAAACGGTTCGCGACCGGATGGAAAACATTCCAACCACCCATGTTTATTACATATCTTGCGTAACGTCCTTTATAATTTCGGTGCTGCTTCTCTCCATCGGTCTGTGGAATGCAACTTTACTTCCCAGCGAAAAGGGGTTCTATGCCATAGGCTTCTTCTTGAGCCTGTTTGGGGCGATCGCCGTGCAAAAAAATATTCGCGATACTCAGAATTTCGAGAACACCAGTCGAACCTATTCGGAATTGGAAAATGATGGTGTGAATCAAGAGCAGTAATTTTTAATAAAGCCAGCCTACGGGCTGGTTTTTCTATACTAATTCAGTGCAATATAATCCTCATGCCATTAAACATGGCCACTGGCAGGCTTGCCAGTGGCCATGCTGATATTTAAGCAATTAAGCCGTGGCTAATTGCTGCTCCCCATTTAAAGCTTGATTCTCTTCATGCAGATACTGTTTATCTAACACCTTGATGAACGGAGTGTAAATTGCCGTGGCAATAACCAGATTCACCGCCTGTAACACCACACCAGATATTCCAGTGGTCAAGAAACCGGAGATAAAGATTGGCGTGGTCCAGGGGATTGAAACGCCTGAAGTCGGGGGAACCCAACCGAGGGCAATCACGCAATAGGTCACCGTGCATAGCACCATTGGGGTGAGAATAAAGGGGATAAGCATCAGCGGGTTCAACACAATCGGCAAGCCAAAAATAATCGGCTCATTGATATTGAATACCGCCGCCGGGGCAGCCAGTTTAGAAAGCTGCTTTAGGCGGGTGCTTTTGGCAAACATAAAGATGCTGAGCAACAACGCCCCGGTGAAGCCGGTGCCGCCAGCAATCAAATAAACATCGCGGAATTGCTGGGTAATAATATTGGTGGCCGCCAACCCTTCCTGAGTTTGCGCCAGATTTTGTGCGCTTAAGGTCTGCCAAATTGGCCCCATTACCGAGGTCATAATTGAGTCGCCGTGGATCCCAAAGAACCAGAACAGGCTAATCATCATCTCCGCCATCAGTTGCGAGCACAGGGAATTGCCAAGGTATAGCAGCGGCTCCTGGAGCATTACGCTAATGAATTTACCTGGCGTGCCAAAGTGTGTGGCCTCAAACAGCACTTTGATGATGATCCAGAACAGCAGCACAACCAGGATCGGCACCAAAGATTTAAACGATTTAGCAATCTCCGGAGGAACACTTTCCGGCATCTTAATGGTGAACGCTCTGCTCTCCAGAAACTGCACCATTTTGATAGTGATAACCGTAACGATAATCCCCAGGAACATTGATTCAGAGCTGAAATCCGCCAACGCATAGACGCCGGTTAATACTTCCCCTGAAGCGGTAGTGATAGCCCCTGGCGACATCAAGAAGAACACCGCCACTGGCAAAATAGCGGTACTCTGGCTGAGTTGTAGCTTTTCAACTAACTCCTTGGAAAAGGTGATAATCACTAAAAGCGTCATTAACCCATAGCTGGCATTAATGCCGTAATTGAGCTTATCCAGCGTCCCTTTACCCAATAAGGACGTCATAAATTCGTTATAGCCGTTAATCGGGAAATTAGTTAATAACAGGAAGAAGGAGCCAACAATCAAAAAAGGGATCAAAGCAATAAACGAATTTTTGAGCGCCGTCAGGTAGATATTGGATGAGATTTTCTCCGCCAGCGGCAGCATCTTCCTCTCAAGAAACATGGTTAAGCTCATTGGCGTTTACCCTTCAATGTTTTTGGTAATGTAATAGCTCACTTGAGGGAATTGTTTCATGTAAACGGCTGGAACAATAGTATTATGAGCGTCCCCTTTGACGATATCCCGGTAAACGGATTGCTTCTCTTCATTATTGATAATGATGATAATTTTTTTGGCTTTAAGGATTTTATTGAGGCCAACGGTAATGCCCTCAGTTAACGTTACATCACCGGAAAAATACTTATTACTGGCGACCTTGATCGTGATCTCATCCAGTTTAGCTTGCAGATAATCCTCATCAAAGGACACACCCGGTTCGTTCAGGCCAATATGACCGTTCATGCCGACGCCCAGAATCACATAATCGAACTCTTCCCCGCCCAGAGCATCGTTATACAGGGCAATATTCTGTTCCTTAGACGCGAACGGATCGAAATGAACTAATTTTACTGGATGCGGACATTGATGAGTAAAATCCTGGTTAATCATACTCAGGCAGCTGCCGTCAGATTCGGCAGGTACATTCACCCATTCGTCTAATGCAAAGAAGGTTAAATTTTCGGCAATATGAGTCTTTGCCAGTGCCTGATAAATCCAGCGCGGGGTTGAACCAGAGGGGATAAGCACCCGTGAATGTGGCTTAAGTGTGGATAATTCCGCAACCACCTGCTGAGCCAGGGCCGGGTTATTATCAAAAGTTGAACAATTCATTTGTTTCTCCCCAATATTAAAATGATGCAATGGTCGTGGCGAACAGCGGCAGATATTTTTTATTGGCAATCAGCATCTCTTTCACTAATTCAATACCGGCGTTATCACTCGAACACAGTGGATTGAAGACAAACCCGGCAATCAGGGCCTGATAATCACCGGTTGCTGCCGCTTTAACTATTTGCGCCTCATAGTCTTTCATCATGGAGACAATGCCTTTGGCCGGGGACGGGATCTCGCCTGTGCAAATGGGTAGTGGCCCGTTGCGGGTCAATACGCAGTTTACTTCCACCACGGCATCTGCCGGTAAATTGGTAATGGCACCATCGTTGCGAACGTTAACGGTCTGAATGCTTTTATCATCAAGGTAGATAGCGCGGATTACATTGAGCGCGGCGGTAGAGTAGAGTGCGCCACCCCGGGCTTCCAGCTCTTTAGGCTTTTCCTGGAGGGTGGGGTCATTGTATTTTTTGAACAGCTCGGTTTCGATATTTTTGACGATTTCTCCCCGAGAGAGTTCGGCCTCGTTTTGTTCAGCCAGCATTTCATTAGTTTTGAGATAATATTTTAAATACGAAGAGGGGATAAGATGAGTGGCTGAAAGCAATTCTTTATTAAATTGCTCGTTACTGACATTTTTAAACCCTAATTGGTCAACGTCAGACGCGTTAATTATATCGATAGTTTCTTGGGTGCGATCTACGCCTTTGCAGAAAATTTTGGTAATAAAGTTCATATGGTTGGAGCCTTTGAACTCTATATATAAGTCCTCCACATCCACGTTTAACAGCCCGGCCACTTGATGAGTCATATTAATCGGGCCATTACACAAGCCAATTACCCGGTTGTTATTGCTGTATTTTAGTACCGCTTCGGTCACCATTGAGGCCGGATTGGTAAAGTTAACCAACCAGGCATCCGGGCAGATTTCTTTCATTTCATTGGCAATGTCGATGATGACCGGGATAGTACGTAGTGCCTTAAACATCCCACCTGCGCCGTTGGTTTCCTGGCCAATAAACCCGTATGACTTCGGCAGTCTTTCATCAACGATCCTGGCATCAATGCCACCCACGCGTAATTGGGTGATAACGAAATCGGCATCTTTTAGCGCGCTTTTACGGTCAAAGGTTTGTGTTACTTCAATCGGCAAATCGGCTTTTGCCAGCATACGTTTAGTCAGTTGGAAAATGATATTCATTTTCTCTTTCCCCATCGCCACATCTACCAGTGCAATGTGGGATATTGGGAGTTGAGTGTGATTTTTAATCACGCCTTCAATTAACTCTGGCGTATAACTGCTACCGGCACCAATCACAACCAACTTAACTTTTTTCATTAGTCTTCTACCTTTGAATTAAATTTTAATGATACTTTCCGCACATTTGATAAATGGAAAAGCATAATGTCGATGAGGGCTATCTGGATGGGATAGCTAATATTTTCGAAGGCCGTGTCTTTAATAATGGCATTTTTATAAATCAGTTTGGCATCAGCTTGCTGTGCCAGCGTCGAGTTCATTCGGCTGGTGATAGCCGCGACTTTCACCCCATTTTTTTTAGCGTTGAATATTATCT
>CBIFWW010000196.1:0-4430 GCA_966186435.1 uncultured Enterobacteriaceae bacterium | reverse complement strand
ATTCTAATTGGTTAAACAGAAGGAGATCCATTCAGGATTTTAATAGAGTGATGGTGATCATTATTGTATTGGGTTGGATGCTGTTTTAATGCGCAAACGTAAATTACCTGGTCTGATGGCTAAGGTAAAAATCACCGAAGCAAAATGTGGCGGTGGCTGGTGGGGGCGACGTCAAGGTAATTATTAGCTTGGCCAATGCTCTTACCGGTTTAGCAGGAAAAAAAACCGCGGCGCGAGCTTTTTTATCTAAGCAAGGGATCAGAAGCTGGCTTTGATACCGATACTCCCGGAAACATCGCGGCTCACTTCACTTTGCTGGCCGCCGTTGCTCCATTCGCGGCCAATTTCACCGTAAAGCTGCACCGTCGGTTTCACCGCCCAGGTTACCCCGGTGGCCACTTCGGTGCTGCCATAACGCTGCCCGGCATACAAGGTGGTGGTAGCATTGTTCTGGAAGTGGGTATGGTCTGTGCCCCCCAGCCCCTGCCACTGGTTCACTCGCACATACGGGGTGATTTCACCACGGCGGGTTTGGTAATGGCTCACCAGACGGACAGATTAGTATTGCTAATAATGTGGGTTCACATCGGAGAAAAACTGAAGATAGGGCTTCAGGGTTTGCAAAACCCACCTGGCCCATGGAGTATGAAGCTATAACCCTGCTGCAACTAAGTGTTAAACGCTTTGCCTTGAATGGTCCCGTTTACTTCAGCGGATAGTGCCTGAGCGCAACCTGTCCCTGATGCAGTTACGTCCGTGAGTATCCAAAATAATAAGAGATTATAAAAATGAATTTATATTTCCCATTTACTCGCATCAGACTTACTTTAGCCCGAGCCGTGCCACTGTGTTTACTGGCCTGCTTGATAAACGTGGCTGACGATCGCTTTATTGGTGAGTTTATTTCACACGGCCTGGTGAAACTGGTGTGCTATATCGTTATCGGAATCTGCATGCGCCCTATTCTTGATCAACTATTTAAGAATTTTACCGACACATGACCTGATTCGCTGGGCTTCGCGCTGAAGCCCGGTATAAGGCTGGGCTACCCCCAAGCTAGCCGCTCACCAACTATCATTTGGATACCTGCCCCAGCTGCATAACAATAACATTTAGCTACGCCACTTGGTCCACGGGTCACCCTCTTCTTGAGAGGAAATTGAAGGTTGCTCGAGGCTATCGAGATATAGGGTTTCAACTTCCTTGCGCGCCCACGGCGTACGACGCAGGAATTTAAGGCTGGATTTAATGCTGGGATCGCTTTTGAAACAATTTATATTGACCCGCTTTGCTAGCTCCGGGAAACCATAGCGTTCAACCAACGCGATTACCAACGCTTCGAGGGTTATTCCGTGTAACGGGTCGTTTGATTTATTCATGCCAAAGTAGTCCTGAAGGATAGATTGCGGTAGCCGTGAAAATCACCACGGGTAGAAGATTATACTTTAGATTCCTACAGAATATACTCGTGAATGATGCTGACTCAACATGAGTACACCATTGGGAGTGGGCCGCTACACCAAAAATTTTTGCTAAACCGATGGATTTAAAAAGTGTAATACAACGTCAACCCCGCAGGAAAAAATCCTCGGGGTTGACGTTAAACTGTTGGGTTGGGATGGTTATCCAGCCTGGATCATCTCAGGCGTTGAATACAGGTCATTGATAGATAAAAGTTACAGTGACAGCTGCTGAGAACGTTCCTCTTGTCGCCCCGCCTGTAGGCGTAAACATCATCGCCGCCAGTGGAAAAGTAACTGTTCTGTCGGTGGCATTCACCGGTAGACGTATCGAACTGCCGTTTCCAAGGTGAGTGGTACGATCGCGACTGGCTAGGCGTAAAGCTACATTTGTAGCCGTGCCCGTATTACGGAATGCCGTCGTATCTTGTGTATCCTCAAGGCCGGAAAAGACCACAGTGACATGATTTGTATCCACTGGGCATCGGCTTAAATCAAGGTTAAAATTCATCCAGGCAGAATGACTTTGGGGTTCTACCAAATTAGAAAGCGTGATCCGGCCTAAATTTACCTGCTTGGAAACTGTATCGGGGCTAATATCACAAGGTGTAGTTATGATATTTCCCATTACCTGTACAGCGACATTATCCGTAGCATTGGCTACCGGAATACATAATAGGCCAAATAGAGCTAACCATCTGTTTATATTTAACATTTCCCCTCCGCGGGCTGAGATGTGTTTAAATTAATTAAAGACACTTCTCACTTATCAGTTTTAGACCGCTATCATCATTCGGTTCACCCAAGTTATAGTTAACGTGGCACTGTTGATTAGGCTCATCATCCCACTTCGCCAACAATCGCCCGGCCGGCTTCAGGCCTGTTAAATACACCTCCCCACCAGAGCTAACTATAAAGCTCTGATCGCCACCACCAACGAAGGAAATCATTGCACCGAATGGCACGGGTTGACCATTGGCCTGCGTCAATGTCATCAGCACACGCATACCCACGTTGGCGATATATTCCGCCCGAACAATTGCCCCTCTGGACGGCGTGACAGTCTGCGTAGTAATTTCTAAATCGACGTTTTCGGGCAGTGTTTCAGTATTCAGGCTGACTTCATTTTTACGGTAGGCCATCATATTGTTAACCACCGTGTAGCCCCGGTAGTCGGTTTTGCCCCCGGATTGGTTGACAATTTCTACGCTGCCAGCCCCAGGTGCTTTAACCAGAGCATTGGTTTCACCCAACACTTGGGACAAGGTCACGCCGTCGGCATGGGCCACGATACCGCCGCTCAAGCCGTAATTAACCCTACGGCTATTTTTATCGTAAGAGTACCCTGCAGCTGATTCACCATAGGTCCCTTTGTAGCGCGCATTAAGGCTACCGGTATAACCCACACCGTCAGATCCATAGCCTTGTTGTACGCTCCAGTTCAGCGCGTCATTATCCAATGCTGTACCACTGAGACCAACAGTTTGGGTAGTGCTGCCTTTCTGACTGTCATTCAAGCCATAGCTCGCCCAAGTATTTGGAAGGAATTTATCCAACGGCACACTCATATTGAAGGAAATTAGCTGGTCTTTGTCATAGCGCTTTCCACCGCCATCGCTGACACCGTTACGGCTGTAGATATAGTTAAGGCTGTAATTAATATTGTTCCATGTGTTGCTGTAGCCGCCGCTCCATGATTGAGTTGATCGACCGGAATTCCAGTAGTCCTCCTTGACGATGCTGGCGGTAATAGCCCCCCAATTTGAGCCTAGCGACTGACTCATGGTTAATTCAGCCCGATTACGCCTGCGCTCCACAAGGTTATTACTATCATTGCCATAGGTATCGAGAACCTCCTGCATGCTATAGAACCCGCTGGTAGAATAGCGATATCCCGCAAGGGAGAAGTTGGTTCCAGTCGCTACGAAGTTTTTGCTGTAGCGGATTCTCCATGATTGCCCGGTGCTTTTTTTAACATCCAGGGGCTGTGACCATGCCTGGGTTACGTCGGTAGAAATAGCCCCGATTTCGCCCATATTTTTACCTACGCCCAAGGCCACGGATTGATATTTACTCGATTCCTGGAACCCACCATAAAGAGTGAAGCCATGGGGCAAGCCGTAAATTCCGGTAGCCTGACCAAAAGGCGTTTTCTTAATGCTTGATTTATACGTCCGGTACTGACCACCAGTGATGGCAAATTTCAAACGTCCTTCACGTTGTAGGACGGGCACTGAGGCAAAAGGTACAACATAATTTTGTTCACTCCCGTCGGCCTCTTTAACCGTAACATTTAAATCCCCAGAGCCACCGGTTGGGAACATATCAGAAATTTCAAAAGCTCCAGGTGCCACATAGCTCTGATAAATAATGTAGCTGCCCTGA
This sequence comes from uncultured Enterobacteriaceae bacterium, assembly GCA_966186435.1. Classification (GTDB taxonomy): domain Bacteria; phylum Pseudomonadota; class Gammaproteobacteria; order Enterobacterales; family Enterobacteriaceae; genus CBIFWW01. The sequence goes on along the minus strand of CBIFWW010000196.1, from coordinate 585 downwards.
CGAATGACAACCTCAGCATTAGTACGGGCTATACCGCGTACTACAGGTGCGTAGCCGCGAATAGATTCTGGTAGCATGTCATCATCAGAGGCAATTTGCCCGCCGCGGAAGGGCATACTATCAAATACGTCAGCAGGTGCATTGCTGTCACCCAATACCATTTGAGCCTTTAACGGAATGATATGCCGCTGCAAATAGGTATATACTGAATCCCATTTTTGATTGCCAGCGTCGTCCCTGCTCCAGGTGGTATAATTCCTCAAACGCCATGGTCCGATATTAAGCCCCGGTCGAAGGTTGGCATATTGATCGCTGGTGGTTGATTTATCACCTTTCAATGCCTGACTGTTAGACCCGCTCAAGCTGTAGTTTAAAGAAAGCGCGGTAATACCATTATCCCAGGATTTAGGATCAACATATCCCCTTGCTACGGGAACCAAGGAGGCCTGCGGGAAACTTAATGCTAATTGTTGTGAAGAAAATATTAATTCTGCGGAAGCTTGAGGGATAGCAGCCAAATTGACACACCCTTCGCCGCGCTCAAGATCAGGGAAGAGTTCGGTACGTACACCCCAAGTTTTTAAT
>CBIFWW010000195.1:0-4487 GCA_966186435.1 uncultured Enterobacteriaceae bacterium | reverse complement strand
CTACAAAGGTAATGAAATCGACGCCTGGGCCAATGAAACTGCGCAGCGCAATGCCATAATGAAAGGCTTAACTTACGCTAATGACGACGATCTGATTTTGATTTCTGACGTAGATGAGATTTTTAATCCTAAAACATTGATGAAAATTGATCATCGCCGCCTGTGCACCACTATCCACATGGACTTTTTCAATTATCAGTTCAACATGCAGGTCTTTAATCAGGACGGTTCACCGCGCCGTTGCAAGGCCCCCAAAGCCCTACGCTATAAGAATCTGAAACACTTTTTCTTGGGCGAGCCAGAGATCGTTCGTAATTTTAAAAAGAGTCATCTGCGTAACAATTTCATTAAATAGAATTGGTACAAGTTTGGCAACAAGATTATTGGCAACGGCGGTTGGCATTTCTCGTGGATTATGTCACCAGAGAGAATTTCCGAGAAAATGTCGTCTATTTCCCATACTGAATATGATTTGCCTCAGTTTAATAATAAAGAACATATTGCAGATGCGTTAACTAATGCGAAAGATATTTGGGGCCGGGAAAGAAAGATGGTTAAACAGTTATTATGTAACGAGAAGTTCCCAAGTTATCTTGTCGATAATAAAGAAAAATACAATTCTTTTATCTTGTAATTGGCTATCATTAGGGCGTCGCGCCAGAAGCAATCTGGTGCCATGCCAGCTAATATAATTTATACAACAGCCCAGTTTGTCTCACTGAGATTTTTGTCACTGATTTTTTTTAACATAACTGATTGAATAATGGCGGAGAGAGGGGGATTTGACCCCCCGGTAGAGTTACCTCTACTCTAGTTTTCGAGACTAGTCCGTTCAGCCGCTCCGGCATCTCTCCATTCTGGTGCATTATCATGTCAGGGAATGAGCGATTTTAACAGTCATCACCCCCTGTACTCTGTTTAAGTGATGACTTTGCGAGCAAGCGTGATGATTAAATGGCCATGGCAATCAGCAGCCCCCGTTTCAACCACTAACGCTCCTTGGGCCGAGGCCCTGGAGATCCCGGTACTTTCTACTTTAAGCTCCTCCGAACAGGCAGAGCTTTCGAACCTCGCCTACCGGTTTAGTGAACAAAAACGGCTGGTGCTGTTACAAGGATTAACATTGAGTGATGTACAGGCTGCCCGCATCGCCCTGTTATTCTGCCTGCCGGTGCTCAAACTAGGCCTGGAGTGGCTGGATGGTTTCCATGAAGTGCTGATCTACCCTGCCCCCTTTGTGGTGGACGATGTTTGGCAAGATGATAACGGCCTGGTGCACAGCCAGCGTCAAGTGCAGTCCGGCCAAAGCTGGCAACAAGGGCCAGTGGTGCTGAACTGGCTGGATATTAAAGATTCATTTGATGCCTCAGGCTTTAACCTGATCTTCCATGAGGTAGCCCACAAGCTGGATATGCGCAATGGCCATATGGCAAGCGGGGTACCGTTGATCCCGCTGCGGGAGGTAGCCGCCTGGGAGCATGATCTCCATGGGGCGATGGATAATATCCAGGATGAGGTAGATCTAGTGGGGGAAAACACCGCCAGTATTGATGCCTATGCCGCCAGTAGCCCTGCTGAGTGCTTCGCAGTGTTGAGTGAGTATTTTTTCAGCGCGCCGGAACTTTTCGCCCCTCGTTTCCCCTTACTTTGGCAGAGGTTTTGTCGTTTTTATCAGCAGGATCCTCTGGAAAGGTTACGAAGTGGCGGAAATATCATAAATCCGCTGGAGAAATAAACAGTGTGGCTGATAATTTAACCACTCAATTCAATACGTTATATTTAGTGTTGACACTTTCTCTGGCGGCCCTTATCATTCGCCCCGTTCACACGATTCCTCTGTAGTTCAGTCGGTAGAACGGCGGACTGTTAATCCGTATGTCACTGGTTCGAGTCCAGTCAGAGGAGCCAAATTTAGAAAGGCCCGCTTTTTAGCGGGCTTTTTACTTTTCTGTCTTCAGTGACCTAATTCTGTGTCCCAATCTAAATTTGATAATCCAACGCACCTTCCCCGTCATCCAGCGCCTGGCGTTTAATTTCATCCTGGCTCAATGCCGGGTTACATAATTCAATAAATCGCCAGACATAATTGCGCTGCAATTGCCCGCGCTTAATCCCCAGCCACACGGTATTAGCATCGAAAAGATGCCGGGTATCAAGACTTATCAGGGCCGGGCTATCGGTGCTGGCCTGATCGGCCACCAACCCTACCCCTAGCCCCAGCTCCACATAAGTTTTAATGACATCCGAATCCTGCGCGCTAAGAATAATATCCGGCTCCAGCCCATGGCGAAGAAAAGCCTCATCGATTTTGGCGCGGCCAGTGATCCCCTGGCGATAGGTAATTAATGGCCAGCAGCTAAGTGATTCCAGAGTGAGCGGCTGTTCATGCACCAGGGGATGCTGCCCCGGCACCAATACGCTGTGATACCAGCGGAACCACGGGAACGCGGCCACCTGTGGGTCGCTGCTTAGCCGCTCACTGGCAATCCCGATATCGGCCTCCCCGGATTGCAGCAAGGCGTTAATCTCCTGCGGGCTTCCTTGTATCAGGGCCAGACGGACGTCAGGGAAAATGGCGCGAAAGTCTTTAATCACCGGCGGCAGGCTATAGCGCGCCTGAGTATGGGTAGTGGCAATGGTCAGTACGCCACTGCTTTCGTTGGTGAAGTGATCGGCCAGGCGGCGCACATTGCTGGCTTCGTTCAGTATCCGTTCGGCAATCGTCAATAGCGCTTTGCCCGGCTCCGTCAGGCCAAGTAACCGCTTACCCCGGCGCACGAATATGTCGATCCCCAACTCATCTTCCAGCTCGCGGATATGCCGGCTCACGCCAGACTGAGAGGTATAGAGTATGGCGGCCACATCTGTCAGGTTGTAATCCCGGCGGGCCGCTTCGCGGATAATCTTTAGTTGTTGGAAATTCATTTGCCCCTCGCAGGCGCTAGTGGTTTATCTATTGATAGAGTGCACCAGCGGGGGCCACAAATAATTAATAACCGTGAGATATAGCCTGATGGAATAACCTAGCCCACCAGCAACAGTTCCCGGTGGTCCCCCATCGGCCGCGCCACTAACGAAACCAGGATATCTTTCACCGCTTTGGCCTGCGGTGACAGCGGCTGCATGGCCGACAGATTCAGGGATAAAGGCAGCGTAAGGGAGGGCGTGGTGATCCGCGCCATCCAGCCATTAGCCGCACCGGCCAGCTGACGGGCGGCAGATTCTGGCAACACCGTTACCCCCATCCCGCTGGCAATAGCGGCGGTCAGGGTAGGAATAGATTCAATCTCGCCAATAATGCGCGCGGTTAACCGGCGCAGAGAAAAGGCTTCATCCACCCGCTTACGCACCGCACTGTAATCCCGGGGCAGGAATAGATTCATTGCCGCCACCGCGCAAAGATCCACGGTTTGGCCCGGATTGCCACCGGTGCCGACCAGGTAAAGATCTTCCTTAAGCAATGGCTGGCTGCTGATCCCGGCGGTAGTGCAACGATCGTAAATCAGCGCCATATCCAGTTGACCGCTGAGCAGCTTTTCATTTAACGACGTGCCGCTGTTTTCATGGAGGCAAACCAGTACTTCCGGTAACTCCGCCCGGACGGAACGCAGCAGCGGCATGGTTAATGCACCGGCAGAGGTGCCGGGGGCGAGGCCAATTGATACTGTCCCGCTTAGGGTTTGCCCCACATTGTTGACCGCCAAATGGGCCTGCTCACACTGGCGCAGGATATTCCGGGCATGGGTGTAGAGAATTTTACCGGCTTCCGTTGAGGTGACGCCACGCTTGGTACGTATAAGTAATTGCTGATCCAGCTCGCTTTCCAGGGTGGCGACTTGCTGGCTCAGGGCCGGTTGCGCGATGTGCAAAACTTCTGCTGCTTGGGTCAGGCTACCGATATCGACAATTTTTACAAAATACTTCAGCCGTCTTAAATTCATAATGCCTCCGCCGCATAGAATGAAAACCCGAGGGTCAGTAACAGAAGCAGTGCAAGATGCTTGCCAACCTGTGGATAGCCCCACCGGGCGGTGCAAAATACCAAAATCATTAAAATGAATGGCAAAAGCTGCCCCATTAGGGGTACTAATGCACCGGGGTAGTGCAGCTGCGGATTTACCCCCCATTGAATGGCGACGTCTTAACCAGTTTGCACAAAGAGCCAGCAGTCGCATTAAAAGTTCGATTTCAGGTTTGACATGGCCTTAGACCCTCGTTAATATTCGCCCCGTTCACACGATTCCTCTGTAGTTCAGTCGGTAGAACGGCGGACTGTTAATCCGTATGTCACTGGTTCGAGTCCAGTCAGAGGAGCCAGATTTTGATTCTTACGCTTCCCTATGCATCTTTATTTAATTTAGACTCAACAGGTTAGCGTAAAAATCCTTCCCGATGCGTTTTCAGTTTTCCCTCCGCATCCGGTTAATTTGGTGGTCAGATTGGTTCGATTCTGGAGTGACCCCCAAATGTCTTTAAACGATTCAAAA
>CBIFWW010000194.1:0-4538 GCA_966186435.1 uncultured Enterobacteriaceae bacterium | reverse complement strand
ATTCAATATTATCTTTAGTTAATTCAACATTATCAGAGTTTTTATTTTCAGTATCGGTCATTCTCATAGCAGAAGAACGCATGTAAGCTATTTTTTCACACAGCAAGCCAGTAGCCATTTTTGACAAACGCAGTGCCAGCAGTTTATCTGTTTCAATGCAACCAGTTTGAGGTTTTGTCTCAAAACATTGACTTGAATCTGCTAATTGTAAATCACTTGCTTTTGGCACGAATACCTGTAAACCAGCATCATTGAGTTGCTCAATCAGAACCACAGTTGCTGCATCATAATCTGATTTTTGTAGTCCCTGAGGTTGCTGATAACCGTTATGTTCTGCCCAATTTTTGGCCGCAGTATACAAATGGATAGTAGCAAGCGCTTCAAGTGCTTTGCTCTTCTGCCCACCATTGCAGATGATATCACCAAGGTAATCAAAGAGTCCCATGCTGGTGATCGAGGAACGTGCTTTACTGATCTCTTCTGGATTACTAAAATTAATCGTTTTAATCGTTTTATCAGACAGTTCGGTGAGGCGCTCCTGCCGCCGATCTGATAACTGAAAAGTTTTATAACTTTTAGATAAAAGCAGTTCTTGTGACATTTTGGTTATCTCTTAGGCATGTTCAGTTGATAAAATACGGTGGACGTTTTGATAGCTATCATAAAAAAAGCTTTTATGCGAAACGGACCACTTTATCTGGCTGCAGAAGAAAGCTGATACCTGATAACTTATGATTAATAATAACCATGTGATTAATATTAGCGATAAGGTAAACACCTTGGTTATTCAATAATCTTAATGAGTTCTATCTCACGGATACAACTATCGCACTATATTTTAATGTACTGTATTGGGGTGATGTAAAGTTAAATTAACATTAACCACCTCGCTTAACGTGTTTCAATTTAAACTTGTATCAGGTTTACTCATTTCAGGATAAGTTATCCCTTATGCATTAGCATTAAAGTTTATACAGGCTTGACATCGAGCAAAAATTTGCTAGTACATTATTGCAGATGGATGTACGCAGCCTTAGTACCGGGAATGCTTCACGTTGAAATTTCCGTTACCGGTGATTTAAACAGACAGGAGTTTATTATTTTTCACTTTCGCCGCCTCCCCCCGCTCAAACAGGTAAGAACCACCGCCAGCCTGGTTGCCGTGGCCTTACTGCTATCCAGCTGTAACTCTAAGCTACCAACCTCGCTGGTGACCCCACTCCCCACCATGAAGCCGCCGACATCCGTCACTGAGACTAAAGAGCCAGTGCGCGGGGTGTGGCTGACGACGGTATCAAGGCTGGACTGGCCGCCGATTGCCTCCATCAATGCTAGCCCTGCAGACCGTATTACCCAGCAGCAGGCCTTGCGGGCCAAGCTGGACCACCTGAAACAACTCGGGATCAACACCGTGTTTTTCCAGGTAAAGCCTGACGGCACCGCCCTGTGGAAATCAGCGATTCTACCGTGGTCAGATACCTTGACGGGCACCATCGGGGCCGACCCCGGATACGATCCGCTGCAATTGATGCTGGATGAGGCCCATAAGCGTGGCATGAAGGTGCATGCGTGGTTTAACCCCTATCGCGTGACCACCAATGTGCGCCCGGCTACCTTGACCGCGTTAAGTCAGACGCCTGCCAACCAGCCCGCCAGCGTTTACGTGTTGCACCATGACTGGATACGTACCGCCAGCGACCGCTTGGTACTGGACCCAGGCATCCCTGAAGTGCGGGACTGGATCGCCAGTATCGTCACCGAAGTAGTGACCCATTATCCGGTGGATGGCATTCAGTTTGATGACTATTTCTATACCGAAACCGCCTCATCCAGGCTGAATGATACCTTTACTTATCGCCAGTATGGGCAAGGTTACGCCAGCAAAGCAGACTGGCGGCGCCATAACACTGAAGAATTGATTACCCAGGTTTCCCACGCTATCAAGCAGGTAAAGCCAGGGGTGGCCTTTGGCGTCAGCCCGGCAGGCGTGTGGCGCAATCTGTCCCAGGACGCATTGGGTTCTGATACCCGAGGCGCCGCCACCTACGATGAAGCTTATGCTGATACCCGCCGTTGGGTGCAGTTAGGGGTGCTGGACTATATTGCACCGCAGATTTACTGGCCCTTCTCTCGGCAGGCGGCCCGTTATGATGTGCTGGCCCACTGGTGGGCGGATGTGGTGAAGCCCACCCGCACCAAACTGTATATCGGAGTGGCACTTTATAAAGTGGGCGAATATTCCAAAACCGAGCCAGACTGGATCATGAATGGCGGCGTGCCGGAGCTTAAGAAACAGCTGGATATGAACGATGCAATCCCGCAAATCGACGGGACTATTTTGTTCCGTGAGGATTACCTAAACCAGCCCCAAACCCGCGATGCGGTGAGTTACCTTCAGCAACGCTGGGGTTCCTGAGTCACAAGCCTGCCGCTGCCCGGCAGCAGGCTATTTCAAGCTTTCACCGCAGTTTATTTATTTAAAATGCTGTAACCCACCAACTTCCACTGGCCGGTTTTATAAACAAACACCACTGACTCTTTACGTTGTTCCGGGCCTTTGTTGAATTGGGCCAGATAATTCACCGTAATATATTGGCCAATGGGGATCTGACCTTCTTTAGTAAAAGCTTTATAAACCGTATTTACGTAATCGCGTTTAACCAAATCGCCCAACCCCTGATGCAATGCCTGCAAATGCAGAACAAAATCATTACGGCTGATGGTTTGCTGGGCGAATTGGGAAGATGCATCCCACACTTTGCCAATTTGCCCGGCTTCCCCGGCATCCAGAAACTGGGCGATATTTAATGCTATTTGGTAGATCTGCGGGGTTAGCACATTCAGCCGGTCTTCAGGGAACCACTCATTCTGTGGCACTACCGCTGGTTGGCTGGCACCGGCGTTGGCGCAGGAACCACTGCCGCGGTTGCCGCCGGTGCGGTCACCGCTGGAGTAGAAAAATGAAAATTATCGCAATCGAAGCCAATATCGCCGCAGGCAAAAGCTTCCTTATCACCCCGCTAATCCCGGCCCTGCAATCCCTGGCAACCCGCCAGGTCGATCCTGGCCGACAAGGGCAATTCCAGGGGGTACTGGCCTCCGCCCTGAGTCTGGCTTCGATTGCCGGGCCGCTGGTTTTCACCAGCGTCTATTACTCTGTGCAATCCTTCTGGCCAGGCGGCATTTGGCTTTCGGTGGTGGTGATTTACATCATCGCTATTCCACTGGTGAACCGTGGTACCCGTTCACCTATCGTGGCGGAGCAAAGCTAATGGCGAATCAGGATTTACGTGCCCGTAAGCGGGCCGCTACCCGGCTGGCCATATCCAATGCTGCCAGCGAACTTTTCCTGGCCTTCGGCTTTGAGCAGGTTACCGTGGATGATATTGCCACCGCCGCTAACGTGGGGCGTATGACGGTGTTTAACTATTTTCCTCGCAAAGAAGATATGTTTTATGACCGGGACGGCGAAGTTCGCACGCTTTTGTGTGATGCGGTGCGTAGCCGCGGCAGCCTCACCCCGGCACAGGCCCTGCGAGATTTAGCTTATCAACTGGTGGCATCCGCCAGCCCGGTGGTGGAATTCTCACCCCGTAGCCAGGCATTTATGGCGGCTATCGGCGCCAGTGAAACACTTAAAGCCCGGGCCAGGGCTATTCGTGATGAGTTGGCGGCGGATCTTACCCCGCTACTGGATGAGGCCGGATTGCCTGAACCCGCCCTGTCCGCCGCCCTGCTCACCGCTACCTTCACGTCCGCTATGGTGGAAGCCCACCGGTGCTTTGCCGAGACAGAGGACAGCCAAAAGGCCGGCGGGCGGTTTCTGGCGGTGGTAGATGTGGGGATTAAGTGACGTTGTCACCTGTTGGTTGGCCGCCGAACTGACAGCAACGCAGCCCGGCCGCCATCGGACTTAATGATCAGGTATACTTGCCCAGGCTTTTGACCTTTTGTCTTCAAAATCCTGTTGTTGGTCCCGCATACATTGTTCCCTGATCTCTTGAGGACCCTGAACGCAGGTAATCTGCCGGGAGCTATCCTGAATTACCTCCACAGGCTGATCATCACTGGCGCTGACCACGGTAATTTTTTGCCTGGCTGCGCTGGTTTCAGTAAGGGACTGCTTATCATCCAGCATATCAAAAATGAATTTGATGTCTTTGGTCGCCATCGGATACCCCAGCCCACCACCGCTGGCGGTGGTTTCTGGTGGTGCAGGCTGATCGCAACCAGCCAGTAAAAATGTGCTGCTAATAAGGAAAAGAATAATCAACTTCATGGTTGGCTCCCTGCCAAATATTATTTCCTGGAAATTGTCTCAGATGCGAGGTTTTATATTTATGATCCGAATTGCACTTTAAGATAATTCGCCTAAGTTAGTTATATTAATGGCCGACAGCGATATTCCCATGAACCTAATGCGGTAAAATCCTAAAATGATGCTATTAAGATTAAAGCTTGTATTTTCACGATGCATTGTGAACCGATATTCCAATTTTCCACACGTAACAAGGTATCGAGCTGCTTTATTCTAAAAT
>CBIFWW010000193.1:0-4566 GCA_966186435.1 uncultured Enterobacteriaceae bacterium | reverse complement strand
CGTGCGCTATCTGATAGCCATTCGGGCGGGAGCAATCCCGCCCTACCGCCATACCCTGCGGGATGGAGCCTGAGCACCCACCTTTAGATCTAAATTTATTACTACAACCACTAATAATTCGGGAAAGAAACTCGAGCCATCTCGCACTTTATTTCACATCCTTTCAGCAATTACATCCCCATCGCTATTAATATCTCTTTATAATGCCAGCGGGTGCTTAAGGCTTTCTGGCCTGAAGCACGGTGTAATCATCGTTATTTGTATTGTGAATTAATCGATGCGGTAACGGGCATTACACTAAGCATTCATGTGTTGAGGGTCAGAAAGTAGAAAGCCCCGGAGAAGTTCCCTTCCCCGAGGCTGCCCTCAACTCCCACACAGGGTTGAGCGTAGCCTTTCCAATTCTTTATTTCAAGGAGTGAAAGGCATGAAGCCACTAAAATATGTTCTGACATTTTTAATTATAATATGTCTGACGATAGTATTTCTGAACGCAATTAATAACGGCCGGTTGTGCGAAGTTAATCTGCGTCTTGGGGATAAGGAGGTGGCCGCTAAACTGGCGTGCGCTATCTGATAGCCATTCGGGCGGGAGCAATCCCGCCCTACCGCCATACCATGCGGGATGGAGCCTGAGCACCCACCTAACACCCTCCCCCTTTAATGCATGCTTCGACACGTCAAATTTGACGAAGTCCTGCCTTTCGTCAGCGTTTCCCTGGCCTTCAGCCCGTACTCTGCGCCATTAAAGCTACAAAAATAATATGGCATAGATCGTGCATTTAATGGTGACGAGGCGTAGTAGCGCCATCTGAATATATGTAACTGGAGCAAGTACCGATGAAAAAAGTCGTCACGGTTTGCCCGTATTGCGCCTCAGGTTGCAAGATCAACCTGGTGGTGGATAACGGCAAAATCGTACGGGCTGAAGGCGCGATGGGTAAGACCAATCAGGGCGATCTCTGCCTGAAGGGTTACTACGGCTGGGATTTTATCAATGACACCCAGATTCTGACCCCGCGTTTGAAGACCCCAATGATCCGTCGCCAGCGCGGCGGCAAGCTGGAATCCGTGTCCTGGGATGAAGCATTGGATTACGTGGCTACCCGCCTCAGTGATATCAAAGCCCGTCACGGCGCTAATGCCATCATGACCACCGGTTCGTCACGGGGTACGGGTAACGAAACCAACTACATCATGCAAAAATTTGCGCGCGCCGTTATTGGTACCAATAACGTTGACTGCTGCGCACGCGTTTGACACGGCCCATCGGTTGCAGGTCTGCACCAATCGGTCGGTAACGGCGCAATGAGCAACGCTATTGTAGAGATAGAAGATGCAGATTTAATCTTTATCTTCGGCTATAACCCGGCAGACTCCCACCCTATCGTGGCAAACCGCGTAATCAAGGCGAAGCAGAAAGGGGCGAAAATCATCGTCTGTGACCCGCGTGTGATCGAAAGCGCGCGTATTGCAGATATGCACGTCCAGTTAAAAAATGGTTCTAATATCGCCCTGCTGAATGCCATCGGCCATGTGATCATTGAAGAAAATCTTCACGACAAGTCTTTCGTGGCCAGTCGTACTGAAGGCTTCGAAGAATATTGCAAAATTGTCGAAGGCTATACGCCAGAGTCGGTAGAACACATCACCGGTGTGAAAGCGTCGGACATCCGCGCGGCAGCCCGTATGTATGCCGCATCCAAAGCCGCCACCATCCTGTGGGGCATGGGTGTGACCCAGTTCTACCAGGGCGTTGAAACCGTGCGTTCCCTCACCAGCCTGGCGCTGTTGACCGGTAACCTGGGCCGCCCAAGCACTGGGGTAAACCCGGTACGTGGCCAGAATAACGTGCAGGGTGCCTGTGATATGGGTGCGCTGCCGGATACCTATCCTGGCTACCAAACAGTGACCAACCCTGAAAACCGGGCGAAATTCGCCAAAGGCTGGGGCGTAGCATCATTACCTGCTGAGATTGGCTACCGCATCAGTGAGCTGCCGCACCGCGCTGCCCACGGTGAAGTACGTGCCGCTTACATTATGGGTGAAGACCCGCTTCAGACCGATGCTGAACTCTCTGCAGTACGTAAAGGGTTCGAAGATCTGGAACTGGTTATCGTGCAGGACATCTTTATGACTAAAACCGCCGCCGCGGCTGACGTCATTCTGCCGTCCACCTCCTGGGGTGAGCACGAAGGCGTTTACTCCGCCGCTGACCGTGGTTTCCAGCGCTTCTTTAAAGCCATTGAACCGCGATGGGATCTAAAAACTGACTGGCAGATTATAGGTGAAATCGCGACCCGTATGGGTTACCCGATGCACTATAACAACACCCAGGAAATCTGGGATGAGCTGCGCGGTCTGTGCCCTGATTTCTATGGTGCTACCTATGAAAAAATAGGTGAGATGGGGTATATCCAGTGGCCTTGCCGCAGTATTGATGACAGTGACCAAGGGACCTCTTATCTGTACAGCAATAAGTTTGACCGCCCTAACGGTCTGGGTGAGTTTTACACTTGTGACTGGGTTCCGCCTATCGATAAACTCAGTGATGAGTACCCAATGGTGCTGTCTACCGTCCGTGAAGTGGGCCATTACTCTTGCCGCTCAATGACCGGTAACTGTGCTGCCCTGGCGACGCTGGCGGATGAACCTGGCTATGCGCAGATCCATACTCAAGACGCTGAACGCCTGGGAATTCGTGATGAAGAGCTGGTGTGGGTAAATTCCCGCAAAGGCAAAGTCATCACCCGTGCTAAGGTCAGTGAGCGCCCGAATATCGGTGCTGTTTATATGACTTACCAATGGTGGATTGGTGCCTGTAATGAGCTGGTGACGGAGAACTTAAGCCCGATTACTAAAACGCCGGAGTATAAATACTGCGCCGTTCGGGTTGAGAAAATTACCGATCAGCACAGTGCTGAACAATATGTGATTGACGAGTACACTAAGCTGAAAGCCAGCCTGCGCGAAAGTGCAATGGGTTAAGCCACAGTCAGCCATAAAAAACCCGCTCCAGTGTGAGCGGGTTTTTTCTTAGCTTTTCGCCTGACTATCAAACTTGCCAAACAGCTCCCGTTCATAGGCCGCCGCTTTCTTATGGTCGAAGCGATGTTCCCATTTCGAGATAACCAGCACCGCCAGTGCATTACCCACCACATTCAACGCCGTCCGTGCCATATCCAGAATACGGTCTACCCCGGCGATAAAGGCCAGCCCTTCCAACGGAATACCCACGCTACCCAGGGTTGCCAGCAGCACCACAAAGGAAACACCCGGAACACCGGCAATCCCTTTTGAGGTTACCATCAGGGTTAACACTAGGATGATCTCCTGCCACAGGGATAAATCAATCCCGTACAGTTGGGCAATAAAAATAGCCGCGATACTCTGATAAAGGGTTGAACCATCTAAATTAAAGGAATAGCCGGTCGGCACCACAAAACTGGTGATGGCAGAAGGTGCGCCATAGGCCTCCATTTTTTGAATAATTCGCGGTAACACGCTCTCAGAACTGGCGGTAGAATAGGCCAGAATCAACTCTTCTTTAAGAATGCGGATCAGCGTCCAGATACGCAGGCCGCACATCCGGGCCACACAACCCAACACCACCAGGGCGAAGAACAGTATCGCAAAGTAAACCAGCACCACTAGCTTCGCCAGCGGCCACAAAGAGGCGAAGCCAAAGTTAGCCACCGTCACCGAAATCAAGGCAAATACCCCAACAGGGGCATAGCGCATCACCATGTGAGTCACTTTAAACATGGTTTCTGAAATGGAGCGGAACACGGTAACTAACGGCTCACGGTGCGTCGCTGGTAACGAAGAAAGACCAAGGCCAAACAGCACCGAGAAGAAGATAATCGGCAGCATTTCGCCCTTCGCCATGGAAGAGATAATATTAGAGGGAACCAAAGAAAGAATCGTCCCCATTAATCCATGAGCGTGGCTTTGCACATCCTGGGTTGCCTGTTGATATTTCGAAATATCCACCGTCGCCAACTGCGACATATCAATCCCGCTACCTGGCTGAAACACATTGGCCACGGTAATACCCAGAATAATTGCCACCGTAGTGATCACTTCGAAATAAATAATAGTCTTCGCCCCAATGCGCCCAAGTTGCTTTGCATCGCCTACGCCCGCAATCCCTACAATCAGCGTGGAAATAACAATTGGTACAACTATCATCTTGATTAAATGAATAAAAATATCGCCAGCCGGGGATAATATATTCATTATCATCCATTCACGGCTGTCCGGCTGATAATGCAGGTAACTCCCCAGCATGATGCCCAAAATTAACGCTATTAGGATCTGCCAAGCGAGGCTAATGTTTCCCTTTTTCATAACGGCATACTTCCTCAATAAAACGCTATTCCCCGACTAAAAAGAGAACAGTTAACACGGAAGGAATAATGACAAACGTAGGGTAGTCACAGGAATTTGATATTACATATATTCTGTAACACTGGAGGGGTAGATAACGCAAGTATTGACTTTCTGGATAACTCAATAATTTTTCAAATAAAAGACTTAATTTTAACAACAAATTATCTATAACTC
>CBIFWW010000192.1:0-4629 GCA_966186435.1 uncultured Enterobacteriaceae bacterium | reverse complement strand
GAACTATCCTCACATAAATTCACTTTTTGATTATTTAGATAATATTCACTTAGTGAACCAATCTGCATCCCCCCGCTTTAATTATTTATTTTTTTTGCCCAAAAATGTGGCGCATGTTTCGTTTTTGCACCACGAAAAGGCATTGCCTTGGTTAATTCCTGCCTACACTCATTTTGATGCGTGATACCGGTTAGTTTTATCAATAAAACAAACTTGGCATTACCTTTGCTTTAGCCTCCATGGCGATAGCCACCGTTCAATGGCACCGTAGGGCTGCCGCTAAATAAATAACAATAATTTGCCACTCAGGACTTAAGATGAAAAAGACGCTGATTTCTACCCTAGTCTGTGCCTGTGCGTTGTTTAGTGCGGTTAGCCAGGCTCATGCGGGAACCACTCTCGATGCCATTAAAAAGAAAGGCTTTGTGCAATGCGGTATTAGCGATGGGCTGCCAGGCTTCTCCTATGCTGATGCCGGCGGTAAATTCACCGGGATCGACGTAGACGTCTGCCGTGGTATTGCTGCGGCATTATTTGGTGATGCTGAGAAAGTAAAATACACCCCGCTTACCGCTAAAGAACGCTTCACTGCTTTACAGTCAGGTGAAGTGGATTTGCTGTCACGTAATACTACCTGGACCTCTTCCCGCGACGCAGGAATGGGCATGGTATTTACCGGCGTGACTTATTACGACGGTATCGGCTTCCTTACCCACAATAAAGCTGGGCTGAAGAGCGCGAAGGAGTTGGATGGGGCGACTGTGTGTATTCAGGCAGGCACAGATACTGAGCTGAACGTGGCGGATTATTTCAAGGCCAACAACATGAAATACACCCCAGTAACCTTCGACCGCTCTGATGAATCAGCCAAAGCGCTGGAATCCGGACGTTGCGATACTCTGGCCTCCGACCAATCCCAACTCTATGGTTTGAGAATCAAGCTGGGTAAACCAGATGAGTGGATTGTACTGCCCGAAGTTATCTCTAAGGAGCCTCTTGGCCCGGTGGTACGCCGCGGGGATGATGACTGGTTTGCCGTGGTTCGCTGGAGCCTGTTTGCCATGCTGAATGCGGAAGAAATGGGTATCACCTCCAAGAACGTCGACGAGAAATTTGCCAACCCGGCTAACCCGGATATGGCCCACCTATTAGGTAAAGAAGGGGAATTCGGTAAAGACCTGAAGCTGGATAACAAATGGGCTTACAACATCGTGAAACAGGTCGGCAACTATGCAGAAGTCTTCGACCGCAACGTCGGTGAAGGTAGCCAGCTGAAGATCAAGCGCGGTTTAAACAACCTCTGGAATAACGGCGGCATTCAGTACGCACCTCCGGTGCGCTAATACCAAGCCAGATGGCACTGCTACGGCAGTGCCTTTTTAAAGAGTACCGGGTACTGAGGTTGAATCATGCACCATCACCGTCCGTTCTCAAAAGGGGACCTCTCCTTTAGTAATCCCACGATACGCGCCTGGCTTCTGCAAATTATTGCCGTCATTGTCGTGGCAGTCATCGCTATCTACCTGGTGCACAACACCGTTACCAACCTGAATAACCGGGGTATTACTTCTGGCTTCGCCTTCCTCGATCGCAGTGCCGGGTTCGGTATTGTCCAGCATCTAATCGATTATCAGGAAGGAGATAACTATGGCAGGGTGTTCCTGGTAGGGCTGTTAAACACCCTGCTAGTCTCCGCGTTATGTATCGTTTTTGCTTCCATCCTGGGATTTTTTATTGGTTTGGGGCGGCTGTCGGAAAACTGGTTGTTGCGTAAGCTTTCCGCGGTCTATATCGAAACCTTCCGTAATATTCCGCCGCTGTTGCAGATTTTTTTTTGGTATTTTGCGGTACTGCGCAATCTTCCAGGACCACGGCAGGCCTTATCTGCGTTCGATACCTTTTTCCTGAGCAACCGGGGGCTTTATGTCCCCACTCCTCAGCTGGCACCGGGTACATTGGCTTTACTCCTATCGCTAGTGATAGCCATTGCCCTCTCAGTGCTATGGTTCCGGGTCAATAAAAAACGCCAAGTTAAAACCGGTAAACTCTGCCGCTCATGGCCGGGTATTCTAGCTATGCTGATTTTACTTCCTGTAATTTCTCACATGCTATCTGGCACAGCTTTCCATTGGGATGTGCCCGCTTTACGAGGATTTAATTTCCGTGGCGGTATGGTGTTGATCCCGGAACTGGCCTCCTTAACCCTGGCGCTGTCTGTGTATACCTCTGCCTTTATTGCCGAAATCATTCGGGCAGGGATCCAGGCCGTTCCTGATGGGCAGAATGAAGCCGCCCGCTCTCTAGGGCTTCCTAACCCGGTGACGCTGCGCAAAGTGATTATTCCGCAGGCTTTGCGGGTAATCATTCCACCGCTAACCAGCCAGTATCTGAACATCGTGAAGAACTCATCCCTGGCGGCAGCAATTGGTTACCCCGACATGGTTTCGCTATTTGCCGGTACCGTACTTAACCAAACCGGGCAAGCCATTGAAACTATTGCCATCACTATGTCGGTGTACCTGATTATCAGCTTGGTCATTTCTCTGCTCATGAATATTTATAACCGCCGCATTGCGCTCGTGGAGAGATAACTGTGGAAATGAAACTACTCAACTCTTTCCGCTCATCCGTCCGGCAAACTGGCGTACAACGAGTGTGGTACTGGGCCAGGAGTAACCTATTCTCAAGCTGGTTTAATACGCTGCTGACGTTATTCTGCCTGTGGCTACTTTGGACGGTACTGCCTCCCCTTATCAACTGGGCCTTTCTACAGGCCAATTGGATTGGCACCTCCCGCAGCGACTGTACCCGGGAAGGCGCATGCTGGGTGTTTATCCATGCTCGCTTCGGCCAGTTTATGTATGGGCTGTATCCCCATGACCAGCGTTGGCGGATCAACACCGCTCTGATTATTGGGCTGGCCACTATCGTGCCAATGTTTTGGCGGGGATTACCATCCCGAGGACGTTATATCGCCGCCTGGGCCGTCATCTATCCGGTGGTGGTTTGGTTCCTGCTGTATGGCGGATTTCTCGGGCTTGAGCGGGTGGAGACTCGCCAATGGGGTGGGCTGACGTTAACGCTAATCATCGCTTCAGTAGGTATCGCCGGTGCTTTACCGCTCGGCATCCTGCTGGCACTGGCTCGCCGTTCAACCATGCCCGTGGTGCGCATTCTCTCCGTCATATTTATCGAATTCTGGCGTGGCGTACCGCTGATCACAGTGCTGTTTATGTCTTCCGTGATGTTGCCATTGTTTATGGCGGAAGGGGTCAGCATTGATAAGTTAATCCGTGCATTGGTAGGGGTGATTCTGTTTCAGTCGGCCTATGTAGCCGAAGTGGTGCGAGGCGGCTTACAAGCCTTGCCCAAGGGGCAATATGAGGCGGCTGAATCACTGGCGTTAGGTTATTGGCGTACTCAGGGATTGGTTATTCTCCCTCAGGCGCTCAAGCTGGTAATTCCAGGGCTGGTGAACACCATCATCGCCCTGTTTAAAGATACCAGTCTGGTAATCATTATCGGTCTATTCGACCTGTTTAGTAGCGTCCAACAGGCCACCGTTGACCCGGCCTGGCTGGGTATGTCCACCGAAGGCTATGTCTTTGCAGCCATGGTCTATTGGATCTTTTGTTTCAGCATGTCGCGCTACAGCCAGCATTTGGAGAAGCGTTTTAACACCGGGCGTACGCCGCACTGAGGAATCTATGAGCCAGATAACCATGCAACCAGCCGATGCGATGATAACGCTCGATAACGTCAATAAATGGTACGGGCAGTTTCACGTACTGAAAGATATTAATTTAAAGGTACAGCAGGGGGAGCGAATTGTGTTGTGTGGGCCTTCCGGTTCGGGCAAGTCCACCACCATACGCTGTATTAACCATCTGGAAGAGCATCAGAAAGGCCGTATTGTAGTTGACGGCATTGAACTGGACGGCGATCTCAGGAACATTGAGCGCGTACGCACAGAAGTGGGGATGGTCTTCCAACATTTTAACTTGTTCCCGCATCTGACCGTTCTACAGAACTGTACCCTTGCCCCGATCTGGGTGCGAAAACTCCCCAAGAAAGAAGCGGAAGCGCTGGCTATGCACTACCTGGAGCGAGTACGTATTGCTGAACATGCCCATAAATTCCCCGGGCAAATCTCCGGTGGGCAACAGCAGCGTGTCGCCATTGCCCGCTCTCTTTGCATGAAGCCGAAAATCATGTTATTCGATGAGCCAACCTCCGCGCTCGATCCGGAAATGGTGAAGGAGGTGCTGGATACCATGATAGGTCTGGCGGAGTCAGGTATGACGATGCTGTGCGTTACTCATGAGATGGGTTTCGCCAGAACGGTAGCTGACCGGGTGATCTTTATGGATCGCGGGGAGATCGTCGAGCAGGCGCCTCCGGCAGAGTTTTTTGCTAATCCAAAGTCAGAGCGTACCCGGGCATTCCTTTCCCAGGTTATTCATTAACTTATTGATTTTTAATATCAATATAGCCACTTATGAAGGTGGCTATATTATCGAACAAGTCATAGTTATGACCGATGAAATGCAAAAAGGCCACTCTTTCGAGTGGCCTTCTGTCTTATTGAAGCCTGGCAGTTGTATGACGGGCGTCCTGCCCGTCACCCTC
>CBIFWW010000191.1:0-4661 GCA_966186435.1 uncultured Enterobacteriaceae bacterium | reverse complement strand
GTCCACATGCTATCGCGCCACAGCTTTAATGCGCTGCTGAAAACCCTGGAAGAGCCGCCGGCCCATGTGAAGTTCCTGCTGGCGACCACCGATCCGCAGAAGCTGCCGGTGACCATTCTTTCCCGCTGCCTGCAATTCCATCTTAAAGCGCTGGATGCCGGGCAGATTCGCCATCAGTTAGAACACATCCTTAGCGAAGAGAAAATTGCCTTCGAACCCCGCGCCCTGCAACTGCTGGCCCGAGCCGCCGACGGCAGCCTGCGCGATGGGTTAAGCCTCACCGATCAGGCTATTGCCAGCGGTGACGGCCAGGTGCATGCCGATGCGGTAAGTACCATGCTCGGCACTTTGAGCGATGATCAGGCCCTATCTATGGTGGAAGCCATGGTTCAGGCCGACGGCGCACGCATCATGGCACTGGTTCAAGAAGCTGCCAGCCTCGGCGTGGACTGGGAAGCCCTGCTGGTTGAAATGCTCGGCTTATTCCACCGTATCGCCATGGTGCAGCTTTCGCCTTCCGCCTTGGGGGAAGATATGGCCTTGCTGGAACAACGGATGCGTGAGTTAGCCCGCACCGTGCCGCCAGCGGATATCCAGCTCTACTACCAGACGCTGCTCATTGGCCGTAAAGAGTTGGCCTGGGCGCCGGATCGCCGCATGGGTGTCGAAATGAGCCTGCTGCGCGCCCTGGCGTTCCATCCGGTTAATCCACTGCCAGAGCCTGAGCAGCCGCAGGTTGTCAGTGCCCCGGCACCAATGGCGGCGCCACCGGCAGCGCCGCCATCTTCTCCACCGCCGGGAAGGGCTGAAGCCTCACTGCCGGATACCACCAGCCAGGTGCTCCAGGCGCGCAGTCAGTTACAGCGCCAACAGGGAGCAAACCGGGCAAAAAAGGGTGAACCGGCAGCGCAGAACGCCTCCGCGCGGCCGGTAACCAACAGCGCGCTGGAGCGTCTGGCATCGATCACTGAACGGGCGCAGGCACGCCCAGAGCCTGCGGCCCCGAATGCGCCGCAGGCAAAAAAAGAAGCATACCGTTGGAAGTCACAAAATCCGGTTGAAGAAAAAGCCGAGCCGGTGGCAACGCCAAAAGCGTTGCGCAGCGCCCTTGAGCATGAGAAAACCCCGGAGCTATCCGCCAAGCTGGCGGAAGAGTCCCTGGTACGTGACCCCTGGGCGGCAGAAATCCATCAACTGGTGGTACCAAAGCTGGTGCAACAGCTGGCGCTAAATGCCTGGAAAGAGCAGCCGGAAGAGGGCAAAGTGTGTTTGCACCTGCGTCCCGGCCAGCGCCATCTCAATTCGCCAAGCGCCCAGAAAACGCTGGGTGAGGCGATGGCAGCGTTCTATGGTAAGCCGGTTGAACTAACTATTATTGAAGATGATAATCGTGCCATCCTGACGCCGCTGGAATGGCGTCAGGCGATTTATGAAGAGAAGCTGTCACAGGCCCGTGAATCCATCATGAGGGATAGCAATATCCAGACCTTGCAGCGGTTCTTTGATGCGAGCCTCGATGAAGAGAGTATTCGCCCCATTTGACGCCGGGTGTAAACCTGGCGTTATGTTCTAACTGCCGCCCACCCTACATAGTGATGACGCGGCCCGAGCAAAAGAGAGAAGAGTATGTTTGGTAAAGGCGGTCTGGGTAACCTGATGAAGCAAGCCCAGCAAATGCAAGACAAAATGCAGAAAATGCAGGAAGAGATTGCCCAGTTGGAAGTGACTGGCGAATCTGGCGCGGGCCTGGTCAAAGTGACCATCAACGGGGCGCACAACTGCCGCCGCGTTGAAATCGACCCAAGCCTGCTGGAAGACGACAAAGAGATGCTGGAAGATCTGGTGGCTGCGGCGTTTAACGATGCTGCCCGTCGCATTGATGAAACCCAGAAAGAGAAAATGGCTTCTGTATCTAACGGTATGCAGCTGCCACCAGGCTTCAAGATGCCGTTCTAATGCAAACCAGCCCGCTGCTCACGCAGTTAATGGAAGCATTGCGTTGCCTGCCGGGGGTTGGCCCCAAATCGGCACAGCGCATGGCATTTACTCTGCTCCAGCGCGACCGTAGCGGCGGGATGCGCCTGGCACAGTCCCTGACGCGGGCCATGTCGGAAATTGGCCACTGTGCCGATTGCCGTACTTTCACCGAGCAGGAAGTCTGTAATATCTGTGCCAACCCGCGCCGCCGTGAAAACGGCCAAATCTGCGTGGTGGAAAGCCCGGCGGATATTTACGCCATCGAACAAACCGGCCAGTTCTCTGGCCGTTACTTTGTGCTGATGGGGCATTTATCCCCACTGGACGGTATTGGTCCCGATGATATCGGGCTAAATCGTCTGGAAGAACGGCTGGCCAGTGAACAACTCAGCGAGTTGATCCTCGCCACCAACCCCACCGTTGAAGGTGAGGCCACCGCCAACTATATTGCCGAGCTTTGCGGGCAGTATGGGGTAGAAGCCACGCGCATTGCCCACGGGGTTCCGGTGGGGGGGGAGCTGGAAATGGTGGATGGCACCACCTTGTCCCACTCCCTGGTGGGGCGCCGCAAGATTAATTTTTAATCATTCGGCGCAGGGTTTTACTTTGCGCCGCTTGAATTACCTTTCCCTGTCCCCATCTCTTTCTCAACGCGTTTTAACCCTATGAATAAGCACCATCCCCGATAACGGATGGTCAGACATAACGTTGAGGTAGCATAATGAAAGGACAAGAGACTCGTGGCTTCCAGTCAGAGGTTAAACAGCTTCTGCACCTGATGATCCATTCTCTTTATTCAAATAAAGAAATCTTCCTGCGTGAACTGATCTCCAATGCCTCCGATGCGGCAGACAAACTGCGTTTTCGCGCACTGTCTCAGCCCGATCTGTATGAAGGTGACGGTGAGCTGGGCGTGCGTGTTTCATTCAATAAAGAAAACCGCACTCTGACCATCGCCGATAACGGTATTGGGATGACCCGCGAAGAGGTTATCGACCACTTGGGGACGATTGCTAAATCCGGCACCAAAGCGTTCCTTGAGTCTATGGGTTCCGACCAGGCTAAAGACAGCCAACTGATTGGCCAGTTCGGCGTGGGCTTCTATTCCGCCTTTATTGTGGCCGATAAAGTGACCGTCCGCACCCGCGCTGCCGGTGTCGCTGATGACCAAGGCGTATTCTGGGAATCTGCCGGGGAAGGTGAGTATACCGTGGCCGACATCACCAAAGCGGGCCGTGGGACTGAAATCACGCTGCATCTGCGCGAAGGCGAAGATGAGTTTCTTGACGACTGGCGTGTGCGTTCCATCATTAGCAAATATTCCGACCATATTGCCCTGCCGGTAGAAATTGAAAAAACCGAAGAACAGGACGGTGAAACCGTCACTTCCTGGGAAAAGATCAACAAAGCCCAGGCGCTGTGGACCCGCTCCAAATCCGAAATTAGCGATGATGAGTACAACGAATTTTATAAACACATCGCCCACGACTTTACCGACCCGCTGACCTGGAGCCACAACCGGGTAGAGGGTAAGCAGGAATACACCAGCCTGCTGTATATCCCGGGCCAGGCGCCGTGGGACATGTGGAACCGTGACCATAAACACGGCCTGAAGCTGTATGTGCAGCGCGTGTTTATCATGGATGACGCCGAACAGTTTATGCCGAACTACCTGCGCTTCGTCCGTGGCCTGATAGACTCCAGCGATCTGCCGCTTAACGTCTCTCGTGAGATCCTTCAGGACAGCAACGTCACCCGCAACCTGCGCACTGCGCTGACTAAGCGCGTGCTGCAAATGCTGGATAAACTGGCGAAAGACGATGGCGAAAAATACCAGACCTTCTGGAAACAGTTCGGAATGGTTCTGAAAGAAGGCCCGGCGGAAGATAGCGCCAACCAGGAAGCCATCGCTAAGTTGCTGCGCTTCACCTCCACCCATACGGATTCCTCCGCTCAGACCGTTTCGCTGGAAGAGTATGTTTCCCGGATGAAAGAAGGCCAGGAGAAGATCTACTTTATCACTGCCGATAGTTATGCCGCCGCGAAAAGCAGCCCGCACCTGGAGCTGCTGCGTAAGAAAGGCATCGAGGTTCTGCTGCTCTCCGATCGTATCGACGAATGGATGATGAGCTACCTGACCGAGTTCGATGGCAAGATGTTCCAGTCCATCTCCAAAGCGGATGATTCCCTGGATAAGCTGGCTGATGAAACCGACGAAAGCGCCAAAGAAGCGGAAAAAGCGCTGGAGCCGTTTGTTGACCGTGTGAAAACCCTGTTAGGCGAACGCGTGAAGTCAGTACGTCTGACCCACCGTTTGACGGATACCCCGGCTATTGTCACCACGGAAAATGACGAGATGAGCACCCAAATGGCCAAGCTGTTTGCGGCGGCGGGCCAGGCTGTTCCTGAGGTGAAATACATATTCGAACTGAACCCGGATCACCCGCTGGTAAAACGGGCTGCCGATACCCAGGATGAATCCCGTTTCGGCGCATGGGTTGAGCTGCTGCTGGATCAGGCGCTGCTGGCGGAACGCGGCACTCTGGAAGATCCAAACCTGTTCATCAAGCGTATCAATGAGCTGTTACTGGCTTAATTAACCCGGCAATTGCACGAAAAAACAGCGGTTAACCACCGCTGTTTTTTTATTTATGTGATATATCAGTCTTTTAACCGTTTCAGCC
>CBIFWW010000190.1:0-4790 GCA_966186435.1 uncultured Enterobacteriaceae bacterium | reverse complement strand
AAGACAACCAGTCTGCGGTAACCATCCATGTGCTGCAGGGTGAACGTAAACGTGCCAGTGATAACAAATCTCTGGGCCAGTTTAACCTTGACGGGATCCAGGCAGCACCGCGCGGTATGCCGCAGATCGAAGTGACCTTCGATATCGATGCTGATGGTATCCTGCACGTGTCTGCTAAGGATAAGAATAGCGGTCGCGAGCAGAAGATCACCATCAAGGCATCTTCTGGTCTGAACGAAGAAGAAATCCAGAAAATGGTTCGCGAAGCGGAAGCTAACGCCGATGCCGATCGTAAATTTGAAGAACTGGTTCAGACTCGCAACCAGGGTGACCATCTGCTGCACAGCACCCGTAAGCAGGTTGAAGAAGCAGGCGAACAACTGCCGGCTGACGATAAAACTGCTATCGAAGGTGCGCTGACTGCATTGGAGACTTCTTTGAAAGGCGAAGACAAAGCTGATATCGAAGCGAAGATTCAGGAGCTGGCACAAGTGTCTCAGAAACTGATGGAAATCGCACAGCAGCAGCACGCTCAACAGCAGGCTGGCGCTGGTCAGGCTGAAAACGCTTCTGCTGGCAAAGATGACGACGTTG
Organism: uncultured Enterobacteriaceae bacterium; assembly: GCA_966186435.1. GTDB lineage: Bacteria > Pseudomonadota > Gammaproteobacteria > Enterobacterales > Enterobacteriaceae > CBIFWW01. The sequence continues at coordinate 4,196 of CBIFWW010000190.1, read as the reverse complement.
TCGATGCTGAGTTTGAAGAAGTTAAAGACAAAAAATAAGCGCCCTGATGCAGGGTAGTTAATCGGCACGGGCGTCGGAGATTACTCCACGCCCGTGCTCGTATGTTAAGGGGCTGAAAAACCAAGATGGCGAAGCAAGATTATTACGAGATTTTAGGCGTTACGAAATCCGCGGACGAGCGTGAAATCAAAAAGGCCTACAAACGCCTGGCGATGAAATACCACCCGGACCGTAACCAGGGTGATAAAGACGCCGAAGCCAAATTTAAAGAAATTAAAGAAGCCTATGAAATTCTGACTGATGCTCAGAAACGTGCGGCCTACGATCAATATGGCCATGCGGCATTTGAACAAGGTGGCGGCGGCGGTGGTGGATTTGGTGGCGGTGGCGCTGACTTCAGCGATATCTTTGGCGATGTTTTCGGTGACATTTTTGGCGGCGGCCGTCGTCAACGTGCGTCCCGTGGTGCAGATCTGCGTTACAACATGGATTTAACCCTCGAAGAAGCCGTGCGTGGCGTCACCAAAGAGATTCGCATCCCAACACTCGAAGAATGTGACGTTTGCCACGGTAGTGGGGCGAAGTCAGGCACTAAACCACAAGCCTGTCCAACCTGCCACGGCTCCGGCCAGGTTCAGATGCGTCAGGGCTTTTTCACCGTGCAACAGGCATGTCCGCACTGCCAGGGGCGTGGGTCCATCATTAAAGATCCATGCAACAAGTGCCACGGCCATGGTCGGGTAGAGAAGACCAAAACCTTATCAGTGAAGATCCCGGCAGGGGTAGATACCGGCGACCGTATCCGTCTTTCTGGTGAAGGCGAAGCGGGTGAGCAGGGGGCACCTGCGGGTGATCTGTACGTTCAGGTTCAGGTAAAGCAGCACGCTATCTTTGAGCGTGAAGGCAACAACCTGTATTGCGAAGTACCGATCAACTTTGCGATGGCGGCATTGGGTGGGGAAATTGAAGTCCCTACTTTGGATGGCCGATTAAAACTGAAAGTGCCTGCGGAAACCCAGACCGGCAAGTTGTTCCGCATGCGTGGTAAAGGCGTGAAGTCTGTTCGCGGCGGCGCTCAGGGTGATTTATTATGCCGTGTAGTGGTTGAAACACCGGTTGGCCTGAGCGACAAGCAGAAGAAATTACTGCAAGAGTTACAGGAAAGTTTTGGTGGCCCAACGGGCGAACACAACAGTCCTCGTTCTAAAAGCTTCTTTGACGGTGTGAAAAAGTTTTTTGACGATTTGACTCGTTAATAGCGGATTAAATTATAAAAACCGGAGCCAAATGCTCCGGTTTTTTTTCGTCCTTAATCATTCCATTAGCGAATGGATCGGCCCCGCTCATTGATTTGATTTTATACTGTTAAGGCGTACAAAAGGGATGTGAGGAATTTCATCTTATTGATATGTATTTATTTTTATTGATGGTGAACTTCATTTCAGGGCAATAGCATAGGCTCCCTCATTTGGGGTGAACATATAACATGTCCTTAAGGTGGCAATATGGGGCTGACCCAGGATATCAGGGAATTTGATTTCAACTTAATTAAAGTACTAGATGCCGTAATCAGTGAAGGAAGTGCGGCCAGGGCATCCCGGCGCTTGAAAGTGACACCGGCTGCCGTGTCTCAGGCTCTCAGCCGCCTCCAGTCTCGCTATCAGGAAACACTTTTTATTCGTAGCCGTGATGGATTAGTTCCCACGCATAAGGCCAGGGAGATCCACCACGCCTATCGGCAAATTATTGAATTGATGGCTCAAACTTTGTCTACAGAGAGCCGCCAACAAACCGCCGTTGAAATCACACTGCTGGGAACTGATTTTAGCGAACAATACTATCTCTCGCGGTTGGCCGCTGCAGGGCAGCTTGAACGTCTGCAACTCACCCATATATCCAGGCGGGGAATTGGGTATCGGGAGGTTCTGACTTCACTGCATAATGGCTCTGTGGATCTGGCGATAATGGCTGAAAGGCCGGATGATTCGCGCCTTACCTCACGTTTGCTGGAGCGTTTTGACCAATTTTGTGTAGTTTGCCACCCAGATCATCCCTTAGCTGGCCAAGAAAGCCTGACCTTAGCCGGTTACTACAGCCTTCCTCATGCGGTATTCCATAAAGATTTATTTAGCCCGGCATTCAGTGATTCCCACCGGGTACTAGTGTCCAATTACCCTTATGCCGGTAGCCGCAAGGTAGGCTATCGCGGGGATTCGGTAGCGGGATTATTGGGGATGGTTGAAAACAGCGACATGATAGCCATTTTGCCGACCCCTATGGTGAATTATTTCATGCGCTATTCTCCATCAAACCTGGTTCAGGTAAAACTACCACCGGAGCTTGATGTCTTGCCCCTTAATTTATATAGCGTTTGGTCACGCGATAACCTGAAGATCCCGGCGCTATCAGCTTTAGCAAATGGTTTGGAGGCGCTTCAACAGCCTGCGGGAATGGGAAGTTAGTAGAAAATTTTAGCTTTCATGATTATGTGTTTGGTGGTGGCAAAACTACCCTGAATGCCTCGTAACGTTAATCACGTTTACTTCTATAAAGGGGAATATGCAATGGTTTCACCACAAATTACATCGTCACGCTTTCTGCTGCTGGAGGCAGAAATTCTACTGTCCATTTTAGCCATTGGCGGCTGGGGGGGCTTTGTCAGTTATTTGATGAAAAAGCATAAAGCCAGTGATTTGCAGCATCGGGTCATGAACTGCCTGTCGCAGATTACCGTGTCCTGCTTCACTGCTTTTGTGCTGAGTATCTTCGCCATCGAAAAAGCGTTGAGTTTTAACATGGTGGTGATTGCCGCGGCGCTGGGAGGCGTATTTGCCTCTACTATTTTGCGCATTTTGGGCGATAAACTTTCTAAGTTTCTTGAACGTATGGGAAATAAATGAAGAGATAGGGTAGCAGTTTGACGCTGCTACCCGCTGTGCTTATTCAGCATGAGTCAGAACGCGGTTTTTAATCCAACCATAAATAAAGGCTTCGTTATCGGGGTGTTTTTCAGCTATCAATAAGTAGTAATCAGCTTGGCTGGCGTTAAGCCCACAGAGCAACACCGCTTCACCTTCTTTTCCTCGCCATTTCAGATAGGCTGCCAGGGCATCAAAGGTCTGATTGCCTAACATGCCATCCACACTTAACCGAGGGTATTTGCTCTCCTGCAGGTTAAAGACATTCAGCCAGCGTTGGAGCCAGCTGCTGGGATGGCTGGTTCCAACATTGACACCCGCATCGCACAATTCCAGCGCAATGGCCGGGGAAAGCTCATTGATACGACTATAGCCTGGTGCTATCCAGTAACTCTCTTCCAGAATGCGATAGGCTTCTTCACGGGGCAAAAGGCGCATATCGCCCTGATAACCATGGGCCTTGGCCGTAGCCTCTGTAATCCCCCAGCAAGTGGGGCCGCCTTTATCTGCCGGGTGGCTTACATAGCCGCCTTCTACATTCAGGATTTGTTCAATGATTGGATTCATGGTCATTGCTCCTTAGTGAAACGCCATCAGGCAAGCACCCAGGCCGGTGGCTGCGGCTATCGCTGCGATGACCTGTTTCCAGGAAACAGCGGCACGGCGTTTTGGCGCTTCCGGTTGGAACGGGCTGATGGTGATATCGGTGTTCACCCGTATACCCATACGTGGAATGGTAATAAAGAAGTCATCAATACCCAGACTGCGCAGGTCTTTACGAATCAAATACAGCAGTTGAGTTAAATTAGCATCGCTGACGAATTGACCCCGTTCACCCCATAAAGCATGAGTGATGGATTCACGGGATATAATCTCCAGATCTCTATTTTCAATCAAAAAATTGAGGCAGCGGGCGCGCATGGCAGTCATTTTAATGTGGGCGCAATTAACAGTGTTTTTTATTTCGTGATTGCATTCATTAAAAACACATTTGTTGTTTAGAAGATAGTTCATAAGGTTTTCCTTTATTGTTTAAGCGAGTTGTATTCGATGGGTGCATGTTAGGAATTCATTCTGTTTCGAACAATAGAGGAAATGTCATTAATGAAATTATTAAAAATTACGCGCTACATGCGTCACACTTGTTTAAGTTAAGTAAATTCTAATTAAGTTTGTATTTAATAGCGCTTAACTTGCTGGTTTTTATGTTAAGTAGGTCACTTAAAGTAACTGGATTAATATTATTAGATTGATGTTAGGACATTAATTAATTTTTAA
>CBIFWW010000189.1:0-5078 GCA_966186435.1 uncultured Enterobacteriaceae bacterium | reverse complement strand
ACCCCCACCTAACCCATTAAAATTATTATCAAAATACAAGTGGCATATTTATTGCTTTGCTAAAACCATCTCATTCCCCGTCACACTGGCAGCGCCAATGTGGGGCATACATTTGGTTAATTATGATTGGCAAAACCACTGAATTTATTACCGCCACCTGTGGCGATGAAGACCAATTCCACCTCACGGCTTATCAACAACGTTTGTTGGGCCGCCGCTGTATTGGCGTAGAAGAAGACGGAAAACAGTTCCGATTCCATCCCCTTACCGATCGGCAACAACATATTCTGGTGACCGCCACCAATGACAACCTGCATTTTATGCAACCGGTCATGCACCTGATGCGGGAAGAGGGGCATTTGGTCAGCACCTTGCCAGCCCAGGGTTTAACCCCTCAGCGCCTGCTCAATGCCATGAAATTCTGTGATGTCGCTTGGTTTGAATGGGGTGATGGCGCCATCGTTGCCGCATCGAAAATGGCGAAATATTGCCGCATTGTGTGTCGTATCCATCGCTATGAGTTGTATCAGCCCCGGATTCTTGAAATCGCATGGTCCAACGTGGATGAAGTGGTATTGGTCAGTGAGGCAATGAAGCAGCGCTTCCTCAGCCAGTTAGGCGACCGCCGGCCTGAGCAACTGAAGGTGACAGTGCTGCCCAATTTAACGGAACATCAGGCGGTGCCCGTGCTCACGCAAGGCAATGCCTTTGCTCTGGGCTGTGTCGCGCGATTTGCCCCTCAAAAAAACCTGATGCAGCTTCTGCCTATCATGCAGGCCTTAGTAAAAATCGACCAACGTTACACGCTCTCCATTGCCGGGCGCATTGAAGACACCTGCCTATACGAGAGCTTCTGCTATATGCGGGACAAGCTGGGGTTGCAAGACAATGTACATATAGGCGGTGCCATTCCAGCAGAGCAAATGGCGTCATGGTACCGAGATAAAAGTTATTTGCTTTCAGTGAGCTACCATGAATCTCAAGGAATGGCGATATTTGAGGCCATGCTGGCGGGGTTAAAACCCGTGGTATTCCCGGCGGCGGGTGGATTGGATGAGTACTTACCCTCACGCTACTTTGTCACCAGCATTGATGAAGCCGTGGCGCAGATAACCGCCTCCGAACGCGATCCGCAACAATATCAGCGTGATGGGCAGGCATGTTTGCAGCAGTCTACTCTGTGTGCGCGTTACACTGCACTATGGCAACGCGAAGTGACCACTCACCCACTGTTTACCATCGCTATCCCCAGCTACAACCGGGAACGGTACATCCTTCCTGCTGTCTGCTCGGCACTCAATCAACGTGATAGTGTTTTCGAAGTCGTCGTGGTCGACGATGGTTCCGATGACAATAGCCTGGGCATGTTGGCAACCATCAACGACGCCCGTTTACGTATTATCCGCAAAGCGCATACCCACGCCCCGGACACCCGGAACCGTTGTATTGAAGAAGCGGCTGGCGACTATCTGGTGTGGCTGGATAGCGATGATTTACTCCATGCCAATGCCCTTAGCCATTACCGTTCTTTGTTGCACCGTTGGCCAGAAGTGGATGTGATCTCCTGTGGGATGGAAACCCTCGGGGATCAAAAACGGTATTTCGCCCTGTTTGCCCACTCCCCGGCAAACTGGCTGCACCGCCTATTTGAAACCAATGTGGTATCCAACCCTGGATGCTGCGTACGGCGTTCGTTATACGCCAACATCGGCGGCTACGATCATCGGTATCTGCGGGCGCACGATTATGAATTTTGGTCACGCGCTTTGGGCCGCGCCTCACTGATGTTCACCCCCCAATGCAATGTCAGCTATCGCCTGCACGACAGCAATTTAACCGGGTTTGGCAAACCCGTTGATATGTCCTATGAACATCGCATTGTGACAGCCATGCTCCGGCGCTACTCTCATGGCGAGCTATTCCCCGGATGTAAGCCACAAGAGATAACAGAAATCATCACTAAACGTTGCCAGGCGCTGCGGATAAATAGCGCCCCCGACAACCTGTTAATTGTCATTGATGCCCGGGGTAAAACGCCGCAGCAACTCCTCCCTGCCGTGAAGTGCCTCGCAAGCCAAAAGGATAAGCGTTTCCAACTGATATTCATTAACGATGCGCCCTTGCCTCTGTTCGGAAAGCCGGTTTTGATTTGTACAGGTGATGAGCGCCAGCCCATTGCCGATTATTTAGCACAGCATGCCACTAACGGCTTTTGGCGCGTCTTTGATTTCAATTTTACTGCTCTTAAAAGCAGTTCAACGGATGCCATCGCCTTGCTTAAAGCCTCGGTGTTGGATGATGAATGTGTGCCTCCGCCGCTATTCCAGCGAAGGGGGATTTAATGCCGGAGAAAGCCGTGTCACCACTTAAAGAAACCTTAAATTTTGACCATTCAGCTCAGTATTGGGAAGATCGTTATCGGTTAAACGGCAATTCTGGCGCAGGATCTTATGGCCGGCTGGCCGATTTTAAAGCCGCGGTAATAAACCAGTTTGTGATTGCCAACGCCATTCAGTCTGTCATCGAATTTGGCTGCGGTGATGGCAATCAGCTGTCGCTTGCACGTTACCCTCAATACATCGGGTTTGACGTGGCCGATCAGGCGTTGCGTCTATGCCAGGCACGCTTTAATGACGACCCGACCAAGACGTTTTTACCGGTGAGGGAATGGTTGGGGCAGCAAGCCGAGTTGGCGATTTCACTGGATGTGATTTATCACCTTATTGAAGAAGAGGTATTTGAGCGCTACATGGAAACACTATTCGCTGCGGCAACGCGCCACGTGATTATTTACGCCTCCAACAATGAAGCGTTAAATCACTTGCTTGGTAGCCATGTGAAGCATGTAAAACATCGCCAGTTTACCGATTGGGTTTCGGAACACTTGGGTAGTAATTGGCAGTTGGATAAACATATCCCTAATCGTTATCCCTTCAATCGCCACGACCAAATCAATACCTCCTTCGCGGAGTTCTTCATTTTTAGTCGCAGAGCATAACCAAAACGAGCGACTCACCGCGGATGCTCCAGCCCTCAGGCCAGGAGCATCCCAGCGGTTAAAGCAGGTTCACGTTAGTGATTTAAGCTGCTCACGCATATACGCAGAAAAATATTCGGGGTTTTTAACAAGGACACGATTCCCGGACTCAATCCTTTCAGCCCAATCAGCGACTTTAGTGGTAAATCCATCATTCCAGCCTTCCTGACTGCCCCGGGCAATGATGTCTGCCGGGCTGGCTGGAACGCCCAGATCCTTCAGATACTTAAGCATTCCCTTGGTGGTGCTTTCGTCCATTGGGTGAGGGGCTGAAGCCGATGTGTTCATACCATCTATGAAGTCTAACGCTTTATCGATTACCGCTGTCATATTCTTATCCTTAAAATAATCCGTGTAATAAACAAGCCTGCGAGGGGCCTTACCCATCTATATTCATAACACCAAAATGAGGCCCCCGCCTGCTAAAACTGCCAAGAGTGCGACATCCCTCAGAAACCAAAAGATGCGGTTTGTCCCGAGGGTAAAATGGCCTGAATAGCCTCGCTTTTTTACCTAAGGGTTCACTCTGGTTTACGGATTATTGAACACATCAATAGGTTCAACCCTTTGAGCTGCCCTATGCTTAATACAGCGTTTTTTATTTAAACTAGCCGTGGCAAGTTAAGAAAGTAAGAGGCAACACTATGGAATTAAAGGATTATTATTCAATATTAGGTGTAAAGCAGGGCGATGATGAGAAAACGATAAAAACCGCCTACCGCCGCCTGGCGCGGAAGTATCACCCCGATGTCAGTAAAGAGCCTGATGCTGAGGCAAAATTCAAAGATTTAGCCGAGGCCTGGGAGGTGCTGCGCGATGACGATAAACACGCCGAGTACGATCAAATCTGGGCTTACCGCAATGACCCTGGCTTCGGGCAGACACCGCCACACGGTAGCCAGCAAGGGCAAAGCTATCGCCCGGAAAACTTTGACGATATCTTCTCTTCCATCTTCGGCCAACGCGCCCGCCAGCAGCAGCAAACCCGAGCCACTCGTGGGCAAGATATTGAAATTGAAGTGGCCATCTTCCTCGAAGAAACCCTCGAGGCCCAAACCCGCACCATCAGCTACAACCTGCCGGTTTATAACGTTTTTGGCATGGTAGAGCAGGAAATCCCTAAAACACTGAATGTGAAAATCCCCGCAGGCGTAGGCAACGGCCAGCGCATACGGGTGAAAGGCCAGGGTACCCCTGGCGAGGGCGGTGGCCCGAATGGCGACCTGTGGTTGGTGATCAACATTGCCCCTCACCCGCTGTTTGATGTGGTGGGCCAGGATCTGGAAGTGGTGGTGCCTCTCGCCCCGTGGGAAGCTGCGCTGGGCGCTAAGGTTGAGGTGCCAACCCTCAAAGAGAGTGTATTGATGATCATCCCCGCCGGCAGCCAGGCCGGGCAGCGTCTACGCCTGAAGGGGAAAGGGCTGGTGAATAAGCAAGCCACGGGTGACCTGTATGCCGTTATCAAAATAGTGATGCCACCTAAGCCTGATGATAAAACGGCGGCTATTTGGCAGCAGCTGGCTGATGCTGAGTCAACCTTCTCGCCCCGTAAAGCATGGAGGAAAGCCTAATGGCGAACGTTACTGTAATCCTCACCGTCACTGAGTTTTGTACCTACAGCGGCGTGGCTGAAGCGGAGTTAGATGAGATTGTCGGCCTGGGCGTCATCCATCCTCGCAATATTGATATCAGCCCATGGTTGTTTGACGAGCGCGCCCTCGCCACCGCCCACCGGGCGCTGCGGCTGCGTCGTGAACTGGAGTTAGATTGGCCAGGCATAGCCGTGGTGCTAACGCTGCTGGAAGAAAATGAGCAATTGATACAGGAAAACCAGCGGTTAAAACAGAAGCTGGCACGGTATATCTGATAGATAACGCTGGCCCTGGCGCTGGTATTCTACTGCTTCGTGTCGTAACGGTCGTTATCCTGCCGGCTGGCAATCGACAGGTTACGGCCCACGTCGTCCTTAATGGATTCGCCGCTCAGCTGCGCCCCGGTGAGGGTGGTGTCGCGGCCGCTTATCAGACTCACCTGATTACCG
>CBIFWW010000188.1:0-5082 GCA_966186435.1 uncultured Enterobacteriaceae bacterium | reverse complement strand
TATTAATTCTCAAGCAGTGGTTTTCTTCAATTTATTTGTTAAACATAATTGGCAATAATCTGTAGGCGCCAATGAATGCTATTCAAATATTGTTTGCACATAATTTAATCAATGGACGAAGCGTTTTTTATTTAATTAAATGGAGTTTTCATGCGTAACAAATTGCTGTTAAGTCTATGCATCCTATTAACCACAGCATTAAGTGGCTGTGCTAAGGAGAGTTCGCGGGTTGTGGAGTCACCTAAGGTTGCGAGTTATGGCACATCTTACACAGGGGTTCGTAGCCCTGTTGCCGTGGGTAAGTTCGAGAATCGTTCTAACTTTATGAACGGCATTTTCTCTGAATCTAAAACAATTCTGGTGAGTCAGCTCCAGCAAACCGGCCGTTTTACCATTTTAGATCGCACTAATATGGCTGAGATTGCCGCTGAAGCTGGAATAAAAAAACAAAGTCAAAATATTAAGGGCGCGAATTTTATTATTACAGGTGATGTAACAGAGTTTGGCCGTAAAGAAGTTGGCGATCATCAATTGTGGGGGATTCTGGGCCGGGGCAAACAGCAAGTAGCCTACGCTAAAACCACATTAAATGTGGTTAATGTCCAAACCTCAGAAGTGGTCTTCTCTGTTCAAGGTGCGGGGGAATATGCGCTGTCCAACCGTGAGATTATCGGCTTTGGCGGGACGGCCAGCTACGACTCTACCCTTAATGGGAAAGTATTGGATCTGGCGATACGTGAGGCGGTGAATAATTTGGTTTCGGGCATTGAGAGCGGTGCCTGGCGTCCGGCTCAATAAGGAGAGAATCATGAATAAATTACTGTTCCTTGTTGCCACATTATTTTTGGCCGGTTGTGCTACGCAACCTAAACCGATCTACTACTGGGGTGATTACCAGGAAGCGCTGTATCAACATTATACGCCTGGCAAAAGTTCCCCTCAGGAGCAGATTGCCTTACTGCTGAAAACCCAGGAAAAAGCCAAATCTAAAAACCTACCGGTGCCGCCGGGCTTCAATGCCCAATTGGGCATGCTTTATAACGAAACGGGGCAAATAGAATTGGCCAGAGAACGCTTTGCGATTGAGAAATCGCAGTTTCCTGAATCCGCTGTGTATATGGATTTCCTATTGGGCAAAAAAGGATGATTTGCATGAAAAAAGTAATGGCGTGTTTAATGGTTTTGACCGCAGCATTATTAACGGGCTGCGCCAAACCACAAAAGCCGTATGACTACACGGCTTTTAGGGAAAGTAAGCCGCGCTCAATTCTGGTATTGCCGCCGATAAACCGCAGCCCGGATATTAAAGCCGGGGCAGGGTTGATGAGCCAGGTTTCAATGCCGTTGTCAGAATCGGGTTTTTACGTTTTTCCAGTAGCATTAAGTGATGAGACGTTTAAACAGAATGGCGTAACAAGTGCTGATGATGCTCAGGCGCTTAATACTGTAAAGCTGAAAGAGATTTTTGGGGCGGATGCAGCACTTTATCTGACCATTACCGATTACGGCACAAGCTATAAAGTTATCACCAGTGATACCCGTGTATCTGCCAGTGCGCGTTTGGTTGATTTACGCAGTGGGAAACAGCTTTGGAGCGGTGCGGCCACGGCCTCTAGCGCAGAAAATGATTCTAGCTCTGGCGGCCTGTTGGCAATGTTAATCACCGCAGCCATCAACCAGGTAGCGGGTACCATAACTGATAAGGGCCATACTATCGCGGGTGTGACAAGCGTTCGTCTGTTGACCGCCGGTGGTGAGGGTAATCTACTTTACGGGCCTCGTTCCCCGCATTACGCCAAAGCGATGTAACCATTTTAGGCGCACAGTTGTGCGCCTTTTTTAGGAGTGAAAAAATGACGCCAAGCTACCCGGCGGCGTTCAATGCCAGAAGGGCTTGGCTATGCAGCTTGTTCGGGATGGTGATAATCACCTGTACCGATAAAACTTACTGGGTTACATTGCCCGCTAAGTGCATCCAAGGCATCGACTAAAACGGCTTCCTCATTCTCCTGAACTGCATTGTCTAATGCCTTATTTAACAGTTCATAGGCAAGGTAACCACCCTGGCGGCCACAAGTGGCTATCATGGTGTTACATAGCAGAAAAAGTTCCTGCCGATTTGTACCATTAGCAAGAATCTCATTGAGGGCTTGTTGGTAATTTTCTCTAAATTTATTAATCAATTGGCACCTCCCAAAGAGACTTGGTTTCTTCAAGATAACGTTGATAATCTTCAATGTTCATTTGATGCTTTGGGACGATCATAGCATGGGTTTCTGAATCCCTGTAGAACATTAAATGTTCACTTTTATCCAGGATAAAAGAGGCGATAGTGAAGCAAATGAGTTTCCTTCCGGGCTTAAACAAGTGGCGGGGAATATTTTCTTTGGGAGGAATTGTTACCGACAGCCCCTGTAAAAGATGAATAAAGCCGCCTTCCTCATTAACGATAACGTCAACAATTTGCCCTGCTACGTCCGCCCCTGGATGCCCGTTCTGACCGATAAACCATCGCGCTCGCCCACAGAGGTATGTGGCCGATTCTCTTCATCAGGCTTCATCATGCGAAAGTATTTAATTGGTGTTTTCGAATCCATGAATTCACCCGGTTTTTAGGTTTGGCAGCATTCTGAAGTGAGCATTTCCCGCCAGCACGAAAATGATCTCCTGTATATGTTTTAATGCGAGGCACATTCAGCGTTTGGTTTTCGTTGCAACGGAAGGGCATCATTTGCTGGCTTTAATAGGTTATTTTAGTAGTACACCCTCCCATTTTCGCCAGTCTACTGACATCAGAGTAGAGGATCGGCCTGGCCCCCTCTGAAGCACCACCTTTCTGGGCGATTTCACACTACAGATGCTACAGTCGAGATATTCCTTAAATTCCCCCGAGAATCCCTATGATCTTAAGTCTGATATTGGCCGCCATTTTTTGTTTACCCGCGGTGATCCCGGTGTGGTGGGTCGCCTTCCGCCGCCCGGATTTTCATCGGGTACAGCTGGGGACCATGCTGCTGCTGTTATCGCTACTGGTAAGCCAAAGCCTGATGATGGCTGCACTGTGGAACGGTTGGTGGTGGTGTGCATTGCTGGTGCCGGTGGTGGGTATCCCCTGGTTTCGCCACAAGATTACCCTGCTATATCCGATGCTGGCAGTGCGGGCGCTGATGTTCTGGTCACTCATGCTGGGGGAGATTTCTTTTATCATGCTGACCCTGCTTAGCGTTTCTTTCAGTTCCGAAGCCGCACTGGTTATTCCGCCTTATGCCTTCCTGTGTGTGTTCTCCTTGGCCTGGTGTTGTGTGCGCTTCCGTCGGCGGCGTAATAACCAGGATCAAATATCTGATTCCGAATTGTTTGCCCGGCTGGAAATGAACGGTACCCGGGCATTTAGCCGGGAAGATTTAACCCGCCGTGAACGGGTGCGGATGATAAGCCTGTATGAAGAGATGCTGCGTACCGCGAAGAAGAAACGATAACGCCCTGCGAACAGGGCGTTGGGGGATGCCTGGTAACCCGTTAGCGGATCAGGCCTTTCTCTGCCAGATCGAGGGCGAAGTAACTGAAGATCACATCGGCACCGGCACGCTTAATCGAGCCTAAGCTCTCCAGCACCACGTTTTCCTCATTGATGGCCCCGGCCCGCGCTGCGAATTTAATCATCGCGTACTCACCGCTCACCTGATAGGCCGCCAGCGGCAGCTCGGTGCGCTCACGGATTTCACGCAGTACATCCAGATAAGCCCCGGCAGGTTTCACCATCAGGCAATCTGCGCCCTGGGCTTCATCCAGCAGGGACTCGCGGATCGCTTCACGGCGGTTCATTGGGTTCATCTGGTAGGTTTTGCGATCGCCCTTCAAGGCGGTCCCGGCGGCTTCACGGAACGGGCCATAGTAGGAAGAGGCAAACTTGGTGGAGTAGGACATGATGGCAGTCTGGGTAAAACCTGCCGCGTCCAGGGCGCTACGAATAGCCTGCACCTGGCCGTCCATCGCCGCAGAAGGCGCGATAAAGTCAGCCCCGGCAGCGGCGGCAACCACCGCTTGTTTGCCAAGGTTGATCAGAGTCTGGTCGTTATCCACGCCGTGATCGCACAGCACGCCGCAGTGGCCGTGGCTGGTGTATTCACAGAAACAGGTATCCGACATCACAATCATTTCAGGCACCGTCTGCTTGATGGTGCGAGACATGCGCGCCACTAGACCGTTCTCATTCCAGGTGTCACTACCGGTGGCATCGGTGTGATGGGAGATACCAAAAGTCATCACTGAACGGATGCCGGCTTTGGCAATACGTTCAATCTCTGAGGCCAGGTGTTTCTCCGGGATACGCATGATCCCAGGCATGGCTTCAATAGGGGTGTATTCGTTCAGCCCTTCTTCCACAAAAATTGGCAGCGAGAGATCGTTGCGGGTCAGGGTGGTTTCTTCAAACATTGCGCGCATGGCAGGCGTCTGGCGCAGGCGGCGAGGGCGATTCACGAGTGAAAAATCTGACATAGCATCGGTTCTTTGGTTAATAAATGTGGGGGATATAGTACCCGATTATGGCAGAGAGGGTTTGCCCTTTGTGGTAGTAAAGCAGAGCAGGCTGCTTGAGAAAGCGGCCTGCCAAGGATTAGCAGGCCAGGCATTCATTTATGAGTCTGTCTTATGATTAATACGGCGGCAAAGGTTGCACATTTCTTGGTTAGATAATCTAGCAAATTGCGGATCGCGGCGAGAGCGGCAGAGTGAAGGGGTACATTCCATCACATGTTTAAAGGTGCGTGTATATGACTGCTGAGAACTAAAACCATATTTATCAGCAATGGTAACTATATTAGTTTCACTACACTTTAAATCACGAATAGAGCGTTGTAATTTAGCGTTTCTAATATAACTGGCCGCAGTAATAGACATTCTGGCGTAAAATAAACGCTGGAAATGCCATTTGGAATAGCCAGTTTTACGGGCTAAATCGTCTAATGTGACCTTTTCGCAAATATGCTCGTCGATCCAGGTCAGGGTTTGTTCGATAACACTATTGGAGAAAGCATCCCTTTTCATCCGTAATATCCCTTTGGTTGAGTCCTTTCTTAC
>CBIFWW010000187.1:0-5110 GCA_966186435.1 uncultured Enterobacteriaceae bacterium | reverse complement strand
AATGCAGGCGTCCGTTACACACTAGCCATAAGTCAGCGGCTCGCCGCTTTCCAGAGTCTGGCTGCCTTCAACCAGATGGCTTTCAATCATTACCCCGATAATGGCCTTTTCACCGGCCTTCATCTGCTGGCAAACGTCATCGGCAACGGTCATTTGCTTCTGGAACTGTTTGCAGGAGTTGGCATGGCTGAAATCAATCATAACCTGGGCTGGTAGCCCGGCTTTGGCCAGATCGCTTTTAACCTGAGCTACGTGGGCGGCGCTATAGTTAGGTTCTTTGCCCCCGCGCAGGATAATGTGGCAATCACCATTCCCACTGGTATTAACGATGGCGGAATGGCCCCACTTAGTCACAGACAAGAAACAGTGAGGTGCACCGGCCGCATTGATGGCGTCGACAGCCACTTTCATTGTGCCATCAGTACCGTTTTTAAAACCAACCGGGCAGGATAAACCTGAGGCCAGCTCACGGTGAACCTGGGATTCCGTAGTACGGGCGCCGATAGCCCCCCAGCTCATTAAATCTGCCAGGTACTGCGGGGTGATCATGTCGAGGAACTCACCGGCCGCAGGCAGGCCAGAATCATTGATATCCAGCAGCAGCTTACGGGCAATACGCAGGCCATCGTTGATCTGGTAGCTGTGATCCATATGCGGATCGTTAATCAGCCCTTTCCAACCCACCGTGGTACGTGGCTTTTCAAAATAGACGCGCATCACCACTTCCAGTTCACCCTTCAGCTCCTCACGCAGGGCCAGCAACCGCGAAGCATATTCCTTCGCCGCTTTTGGATCATGAATAGAGCATGGCCCGATGACAACCAGCAGGCGATCGTCATTACCCTTAAGGATTTTATGGATGGCCTGGCGGGCCAGGGATACTGTAGTTGCAGCCTGCTCACTGGCGGGAAATTTCTCTAACAGGGCAACAGGAGGAAGTAACTCGTTGATCTCTTTGATGCGTAAATCGTCGTTCTGATAATTCATGGCCTTTCCAGTAGTCATATATTTGGTTTCTGTGCAATCCCTTCAATCTATCTCTATGGGCCAAAAGTGTAAACATGATTTTACATTTGAAACGGAATTATCCGGAAAAAAGCCCATAAACGCCATAAAGTAGCGAACAATCAGATTTGAGCTACGCTTTTTAATTGTTAGCACCTAAATTTTCCAATTCGCCGATATCTATCGCTGCTCTGCATTGCGTTATCGATATCTTTACCTGAAAATGTCTTCAGGTCAGCCTAAGTCCGTGATGTTGGCAGCACCGCGCCAATCCTCTGAGACTACCGGGAGTTAATCATGAAAAAATTAACGACTTTACTGCTCACTGCAACCCTTACCCTGACCAGCGGCGCATTATATGCGGCAACCGGTGATACTGGTTCTTCAACCAACAACGGCCAGGCTAACGCCAATGCTGATGCCGGTGCCCACGCTCCCGATGCTCATAAGAATCTGGCGCCCAATCACGTGGATAACAGCAAAATTAATGAAGGCAACACCAACACTGCCACCGGAAGCACCATGAGCGGTGATGATATGAGTAAAAGCGAAATCCACAAAAACACCATGTGTAAAGATGGTAAATGCCCTGATATGAACAAAAAAGTTGAAACTCAGCAGGGCAGCGGGGATGTCAATACCAAAACCGACGGTACCTCGCAGTAATTCCTAACGTTATCCCATAGGAGAGCCTCGGCTCTCCTTTTTTATGTTATAAATTCAGTAACTCCTCATCTTCATCATCAAGATAAATATGGCTCACTCACATTCCCACGGCCCGGTCAACAGTAATGCCCGCCGTCTCCTGATTGCTTTTATCGTTACCGCGCTCTTTATGGTTGCCGAAGTGCTCGGTGGCTTGATTTCGGGATCTTTGGCATTGCTGGCAGATGCCGGGCATATGCTGACAGACACCGCCGCGCTATTGGTTGCCCTGATGGCTGTCCACTTTGCCCAGCGCCCGGCCAGTGCTCAGCGCACTTTCGGCTGGCTGCGTTTAACCACTCTGGCAGCTTTTGTTAACGCCCTGGCGCTGGTGGTTATTACGGCATTGATTGTCTGGGAAGCTATTCAGCGCTTTATTGACCCTCAACCTGTGGCTGGTGGCGTAATGCTGGTTATCGCGGTGTTGGGCCTGGTAGCCAACATCTTTTCATTTTGGATCCTGCATCACGGTAGTGAGGAGAAAAACCTCAATGTACGGGCCGCGGCCTTACACGTGCTGGGGGATTTATTAGGTTCCGTCGGGGCGATTGTAGCCGCGCTGGTGATCTTGTGGAGCGGCTGGACGCCAATTGACCCGATACTGTCGATTCTGGTGTCATGCCTGGTATTGAAAAGTGCCTGGCAGTTGTTGAAGGAGAGCTTGAACGAGTTGCTGGAAGGTGCGCCGGATGCGATCGATGTCAGCGCCCTTACCCGTAACTTATCCCGTTCCATTCCGGAGGTGCGTAATGTGCACCACGTCCATATCTGGCTGGTGGGTGAAAAACCAGTGATGACGTTACATGTGCAGGTAATACCGCCCCACGATCACGATGCCCTACTCAACCGTATTCATCACTTCCTTAATGAGAATTACCAAATTGCTCATGCCACAGTACAGATGGAATACCAGCCTTGTAGCGGCCCCGATTGCGACCTCGGCCTGAGTCGTGATGATAACCACCACGGGCATCATCACCACTGATCAGCTTACGATAGCGCCTTGGAGCCATTCTCACGGGCGCTGTTGATCCACATCCGGGCTCCGTTCAGGGCAATAACCATCAGCAGTAAATATTCCAGCGACATGGCATACACCCCCTGCCGGGCAAAAATCACCACGCTTATCACGTTCACCACCACCCATAGCAGCCAATTCTCAACATATTTGCGGGTCATCAGGATCATCGCCACCACCGACAGTACCATCATGCAGGAATCCCAGAATGGGAAGGCATCCGGGGCCAGTGTAGGCATAGCCACCTTTAGGCCAAACCAACCTAATACCAGGATGGCGATTTTGGTCAGGAAGGCGAAGATGGGGTCGATCCACATTGTCATAATGGCGATAGCCACCATGCAGGCGGCCAGCCAGGCCCAGGCTTTACGGGCCGGGAGCCAGCGTATAACCAGAGCGGCTTGGTTATCACCGGACTGCCGAGACCAGGCGTACCAGCCATACACGTTGGCGACAAAGAAAAACACTTGTAACAACAGGCTGGCATAGAGTTGGATCTGGAAGAAGATCACCGCAAACAGGGTGACGTTAATCAGCCCAAAGGCATAATTACTGATCTTCTCCAGGCTGGCGAGCCAGATACAAAGCAATCCCGCCACGGTACCGATTGCCTCAATCCATGAGAGATTGTAGCCCCCAACACCCAGTGGAATATGCACCAGGATATTTTGCGTGCTAAAGAAATCCATATCACCCTCGCTAAATTTATCAGGCATTACCCTTTACGGTTTGGCGAAGTGTAGCAGCAAAATCGAGCATACGGTTTAAGGGAATTAATGCTTTACGGCGAGTTTTAGCATCTACTTCGATCTCATGGCGTGCCCCACCCTGTTCCAGCCCTTCCGCAATCGCCTTTAGGCCATTCATCGCCATCCACGGGCAATGGGCGCAGGTACGGCAGGTGGCCCCTTCACCGGCAGTAGGGGCTTCCAGCAGAACCTTATCCGGGCAAGCCTGCTGCATCTTGAAGAAGATGCCCCGGTCTGTGGCCACGATGAGATGGCTGTTAGGCAGAGTTTTCGCCGCCGCAATCAACTGGCTGGTTGAACCGACAGCATCTGCCATATCTACCACTGCCTGGGGAGATTCCGGATGCACTAAAATAGCCGCATCGGGATATAGGGCCTTCATCTTTATCAGCCCCTGGGTTTTAAACTCGTCATGGACGATACAGGCCCCTTGCCAGCGCAACATATCTGCACCAGTTTGTTTTTGAACGTACTGCCCAAGATGGCGGTCAGGTGCCCAGATGATTTTCTCACCCAGGCTATCCAAATGTTCTATTAACTCCACCGCAATGCTGGAGGTCACCACCCAGTCAGCCCGGGCTTTGACGGCGGCAGAAGTATTGGCGTATACCACCACAGTGCGATCCGGGTGTTCATCGCAAAAGGCATTAAATTCCGCTTCCGGGCAACCGAGATCCAACGAGCATTCAGCCTGCAATGTCGGCATCAAAATGGTTTTTTCCGGGCTGAGAATTTTGGCTGTCTCACCCATAAACCGCACCCCGGCAACTAACAGAGTAGAAGCTGAATGGTTAGCCCCGAAACGCGCCATTTCCAGAGAATCCGCCACACATCCGCCGGTCTCTTCTGCCAGCGCCTGGATTTCCGGGTCTGTGTAATAGTGGGCCACCATCACTGCATTACGGGCTTTCAATAACCGCTTAATTTTCTCCCGGTAATGCAGCTTTTGATCCGCCGTTAAAGAAACCGGTTTGGGAGGGAAAGGATAAATCGCTGCCTGAGGGTCAAACATTACGCTCATGATACTTTCTCGTTTTGCGGGCTTAACTTAATCCCTTCTGAAATCGGTGATTTAGCATCAGAAAGGAGTAATTGTTTTATATGCTAAACAAGATAGACGATTGATAGAGTAAAGTCGTGCAGAATTTATGAACGCTGAGGTAACTATCACTGGGGAATATAAAAAAAACAGGAAGCTGGGGGAAAAGGATTGGGGAGCGCTACTCGTCCTGACGATTTTAGAATAGCAAAAAGGCGCCGCCAGCGCCCTTTCTACATTGGTGGGTCGTGCAGGATTACTCGCTACGCTCGCCCTTCGGGTCGTCGCCGCAAGCGGCTCCGCTGTCTCACTTCGTTCGTTTACTCGTCTCATCCTGAGACTCGCCCTACGGGCCAACACTCGCGCGTTGTTCAAAATTGTTCCCGACAATTTTGTCGAACCTGCCAGCAGGCTACTCGCCTCATTCTGAGGCTCGCCCTACGGGCCAACGCTCGTGCGTTGTTCAAAATTGTTTTCACAATTTTGTCTCATCCTGACGATTTCAGAATAGCAAAAAGGCGCCTTTAGGGCGCCTTTCCACATTGGTGGGTCGTGCAGGATTCGAACCTGCGACCAATTGATTAAAAGTCAACT
>CBIFWW010000186.1:0-5175 GCA_966186435.1 uncultured Enterobacteriaceae bacterium | reverse complement strand
CGGGTACTGCGTGGTGAAAGCGAGTATCGCTGCGTTCATTGTGGCGAAAAGCTATTAGCTGAACCGCTAACCACCTGTAAATAAATGGTATTTTCTTGCGCTTTTGGCGCACTCTGATTGCAACTGGATAAATCATCAGGTAATTTGCGGCTTCTTTTTTTAGGGAGCTGGAAGATGTCTCGCAAATCTCATTATCTGTTTGCATTGATTGCAGCTACATTCGCCAGCGGCGTGGATGCAAACTCACCCACCACCTTTGCACAGGCCAAAAAAGCCGGGGTTAAGGTTAATGCCGATGCCCCGGGGGATTTCTATTGCGGCTGTAAAATTAACTGGCAGGGGAAGAAAGGAATTATTGATAAAGACTCTTGCGGCTATAAGACGCGCAAGAATGAAAACCTCGCCAGCCGGGTGGAGTGGGAACATGTGGTTCACGCCTGGGAATTCGGTCATCAGCGCCAATGCTGGCAAAACGGTGGCCGCAAAAACTGCGCCCGCGACCCGGTATATCGCCAGATGGAAAGCGATATGCACAACCTGCAACCGGCGGTGGGTGAGGTGAATGGCGACCGCTCCAACTTTATGTACAGCCAGTGGAGCGGCGGCGGTGGCCAATACGGCCAATGTGAAATGAAAGTGGATTTTAAAGCTAAAGTGGCCGAGCCACCGGCCCGCGCCCGTGGGGCCATCGCCCGTACCTACTTCTATATGCGCGACCGCTATCAATTGACGCTTTCCCGCCAGCAAACCCAGCTATTTACCGCCTGGAACAAGCTTTACCCGGTAACTGCCTGGGAGTGTGAACGGGATGCCCGTATCGCGCAAATCCAGGGCCAGCACAACCCCTACATCCTTGACGCTTGCCAGGCGCAAAAGAGCTAACCTACACTACTCGCCATAAGTAGCCGGCCAGCCGCAATCTGGCCCTTAAATTAATGAGATATCCATGCGTATTCCCCGCATTTACCACCCGGAGCCACTGGCTTTGGGGCAAAATATGGCATTAAGCGAAGATGCTGCTAACCACGTTGGCCGCGTGCTGCGTATGTCCCAGGGCCAGGCGCTGGAGCTGTTCGATGGCAGTAATCAGGTGTTTGCCGCCACTATCACCCAAGCCGATAAAAAACGGGTGTTTGTTGAGATTCAGAGTGCCGAGACCGATGACCGTGAATCGCCGCTACATCTGCATTTAGGCCAAGTGATGTCCCGAGGCGAGAAAATGGAATTCACCATTCAGAAATCCATTGAACTGGGAGTGGATATGATTACCCCGCTGTTCTCCGAACGCTGTGGGGTAAAACTGGACGCTGAACGTCTGGAGAAGAAAATCCAGCAGTGGCAAAAAATTGCCGTTGCCGCCTGTGAACAATGTGGCCGTAACCGTATCCCGACTATTCGCCCGGCGATGGATCTGGAAGACTGGTGCGCCGAAGAGGATAAAGGGCTTAAACTGAACCTGCATCCTCGCGCCAGCCAGAGTATAAATACCCTACCGCTGCCCGTTGAACGGGTACGCCTACTGATTGGCCCGGAAGGTGGGTTGACGGCCGCTGAGATCGCGATGACCACAGAGTATCAGTTTACTGATATTCTTTTAGGGCCTCGCGTTTTACGCACTGAGACAACTGCGCTCACCGCCATCACCGCGCTTCAGGTGCGGTTTGGCGATTTGGGCTAAAACCGGCCGGGTGGCTTGCTGGCTGCCCGGTTACCCCGGTTCCTGAGGAGAAAATAATGATTAAACTCGGCATCGTGATGGACCCGATTTCTTCCATCAACATTAAAAAAGACTCCAGTTTCGCAATGTTGCTAGAAGCCCAGCGCCGTGGTTATAAACTGCATTATATGGAAATGGGAGACTTGTACCTGACCAACGGTGAAGCCCGCGCGCGCACCCGTACCGTCAGCGTCGAGCAAAATTATGATAAGTGGTACGAATTCGGCAGCGAGCAGGATATCGCTTTGAGCGAATTAAATGTGATCCTGATGCGTAAGGATCCTCCCTTCGACACCGAGTTTATCTACGCCACTTACATCCTTGAACGTGCTGAAGAGCAAGGCACGCTGATCGTCAACAAACCGCAGAGTCTGCGTGACTGCAATGAAAAACTGTTCACCGCCTGGTTTGCCGATCTGACTCCGGAAACCCTAGTCACCCGTAATAAAGCCCAGCTGAAAGCCTTCTGGCAGCAGCATGGCGACATCATTATGAAGCCGCTGGATGGCATGGGCGGGGCGTCTATTTTCCGGGTAAAACAAGACGACCCGAACATTGGTGTCATTGCCGAAACCCTGACCGAACTCGGCAGCCGTTATTGCATGGCGCAAAACTATCTGCCAGCCATCAAAGACGGTGATAAGCGTGTTCTGGTGGTGGACGGTGAGCCGGTGCCTTATTGCCTGGCCCGTATCCCACAAGGTGGCGAAACCCGTGGCAACTTGGCTGCCGGTGGCCGTGGCGAACCGCGCCCGTTGTCCGAAAGCGATTGGGAAATTGCCCGCCGCGTTGGCCCTACCCTGAAAGCGAAAGGGCTGATTTTTGTGGGCCTGGATATCATCGGCGATCGCCTGACTGAGATTAACGTTACCAGCCCAACCTGCGTGCGCGAAATTGAAGCGGAATTCCCGGTTTCGATTACCGGGATGTTGATGGACGCCATCGAAACGCGCCTCGGCCTCAGCAAGTAATCCTGGCAAGCGGGAGGGAACCCGCTTTGATTATTCCACCGGCCAGGTGACAGTTCGCCACTTTCCCCGCATACTGGGCACTGTCGCTTTTTCAACCGGGAAGACAGAACCTCTGACAATGAATTTACAGCATCACTTTCTTATTGCCATGCCGGGTCTTCAGGATCCTCTTTTCAAACGTTCCGTGGTCTACATCTGCGAATACAATGAGAAGGGCGCAATGGGCATCATCATTAATAAGCCGATGGAAAACCTCCAGGTGAAGGACGTGCTATCTAAGCTCAAAATTGAGCCAACCCCACCCGACCCTAAAGTGCGCCTGGATAAACCGGTATTCGTCGGCGGCCCACTGGCGGAAGACCGTGGGTTTATCCTCCACAGCCCACCGGATCTGTTTGCCTCCAGCATCCGCATTTCTGATGAAACCATCATCACCACGTCTAAGGATGTGCTGGAAACCCTGGGTACTGAAAACCAGTCTGCTGAGGTGATTGTCGCCCTGGGCTATGCCTCCTGGGAACAGGGCCAACTCGAAAACGAAATTCTGGGAAACAGCTGGCTTATCGCCCCGGCGGACAGCAAAATCCTGTTTAAAACCCCGATTTCCGAACGCTGGCGCGAAGCAGCACGCACCATCGGTATAGATATCCATAATATGACCAGTGAAGCAGGGCACGCCTGATGAGTAGCGGAACCTTACTCGGATTCGATTTTGGCACCAAAAGTATTGGCGTCGCCATCGGTCAACGTATCACCGGCACTGCCCGCCCACTGGCGGCGTTAAAGGCCCAGGACGGCACCCCCAATTGGGACCTGATCGCCACCCAGCTTAAGGAGTGGCAGCCGGACTATGTAGTAGTTGGCCTGCCGCTGAATATGGACGGCACCGAGCAGCCGCTCACCGCCCGCGCCCGTAAGTTTGCTAATAAGATCCACGGCCGCTTCGGCATCAAAGTCGAGCTACAGGACGAGCGCCTGAGCACCGTTGAAGCCCGCGCTGGCTTGTTTGAACGCGGTGGCTTCCGCGCCCTGGATAAAGGCAGCGTGGATTCCGCCTCAGCGGTGATCATCCTTGAAAGCTGGTTCGAGCAGCACCCGTAAAGCACGCTATTTTGCCTGATAACTGGCGTCCATACTTAGCGTCATTTAAAAGTGCCAAACCATTATATGTTCTGACATAAGATGATTTGGCACTCTCTCTCGTTAGT
The DNA here is from genome assembly GCA_966186435.1 of uncultured Enterobacteriaceae bacterium. GTDB lineage: Bacteria > Pseudomonadota > Gammaproteobacteria > Enterobacterales > Enterobacteriaceae > CBIFWW01. The sequence continues at coordinate 1,279 of CBIFWW010000186.1, read as the reverse complement.
GCTAAATATTAATCTACATTTCCCTGGCATTATCGAATGGCCTGGTTACCTAATAACAGATAGCTTAACAACCGGCTTAAATTCACCTTGCAGGAGGCGACCACCGGCAAAGATGCGGCCTTAAATTCCTTTGGCGTCCAGGAGTTATGCAACGAAATCAAGTTACAGCTCACCTTCTCCAGTATCCTGTCAATTTCAATGGGTTGTTCGCCAAACCAGAATTTTATATAGGCCCGGTAGGTATCGGCATCCTTATCAAAGGCTGACTCAATAATATTGCCACTTGCCGTTCGGTCTATAATTTCAAACTCACCCTGATAATTTTTATCTTTTAATAACTCGTTCACTATTGCATTCCCAACATAATCCCAGGGGATATTATCAGGCATACTATTAAGCCGGATTTTCATTCTTTTATACCATTCACCCAACAGCTTATTACCAGGCTGACCACTCCACATTATCGCTAAATGAATATATTGCTGAATGGGATCGCCGAAGGCTTTCACCTTTGTGCCATTAGCGGTAAATAACACATCCGTTACATCCCCGGTAATGATGGTGTCAAGGTCCATAAATACACCGCCGCGTTGAGCCAAGGTTGCCACCGAAACCACATCTGACTGCTGGGCTAAAGACAGTCTTTTAAAATTATCGACATTGATCTCACTGGATATAAAATCATGCAAATTATCATGATTTATAACCACCAATTTTAAATTGGGTATAAATAAACTCCATGTTTTCAAACACATTTTAAGATATGCAGGGATGGGTTCATTGTTTCTGCTGACCCAATATGTGTAAATGGTATTTTTATCGTTACTCTTCCCCAAGGTTAGTTCCTTAATCCAATTCATATCATTGCCAGGGCAGTATAATGAAATGACAACCGGAAAATGAGTAGCTGTCTACTTTAATACAAGGTCGCCATTAGCCGTGCGCAAGAGTGCTTAATCGCCCCGAAACGCTATCAGCAGACAAATACCGAGCGGGTGGTTTATCGAAAAATCAATTTAAAACCCACTGATGTTAACTCTGCCAGATAGAACCTGAATAATAAGCCTCCCGTTATCACAATAAACACTGCTGCTGATTTCGCGCCAACTATCCGATTACCGGGGCTGTAATTAGCCCCATTTTTTTCCGCTGAGCCAGGCTTTGTTCAAAAGTCTGCATCCCCAAAGCCTGGCCACTGTGCAGCACCCCCGGTAGCTGATGGGTTTTGCCTTCGCGGATAAGGTTAGCCAGCGCCGGGGTGTTAATCAGCAGTTCATAC
>CBIFWW010000185.1:0-5308 GCA_966186435.1 uncultured Enterobacteriaceae bacterium | reverse complement strand
GTATTGCATTGATAATAAAAATAGGAATAATTATCACTCCCAATATCAATAATATAATAACCATACTTAACATTATGAAAAGAAATGCTTTTTCACCTTGCGTACTTTCGGGATGGCTCTCTTTAGCGTTGAGCGCCGGAGCATGGGCAGCGGATACCACGGAGAGTACTATCGTGGTCAATGCCGATGCCGGTGGCAGCGTACCAGTCTGGACCAACAGCGCCACCAAATCCGCAGTGCCGGAAACTAAAACCCCACAAACCATCGACACCATACAGGCCCAGGAAATTGAGGCCCGCCACGCCAACAGCCTGAACGAAATCCTGCGCTATGCGCCGGGGGTATCCACCGAAACCCGTGGTTCCACCACTTATATGAGCGAATACAAGATCCGTGGTTTTGCTGCCGATCACGAGTATTACAACGGCCTGGAGCTGCCTTACAACGTCACCGGTAATACCAAAGCCAATATCGACCCGATTCTGATTGAGCGGGTGGATATTCTTAAAGGCCCGTCATCGGTGCTGTATGGCAATGCCTCCCCCGGTGGCTTGGTGAATATCCAAAGTAAACAGCCTGAGAAGGCCGCCCGTACTGAGATGGGGTTCAACACCGGCGCCCGTCAGCTCAAAGAAGGCTACCTGGATTCCACCGGCCAGATTAGCGACAGCGACTGGCGTTACCGCTTTATCGGTAAGGCCAGCGAAGGCGATGACCAGCCCCATACCACCCGCCGCGAAAACTATCTGGTGGCTCCGTCTGTGGCTTGGCAGCCTTCCGACAAAACCTTGCTGGTGATTGATGCCTTGTACCAGGATATGCCGAGCCTGACGCCGTCTAACCCGCTGCCGCTGGATTACCTGCGCTCCGGTTATGCCGGTAAGCGCGACTTCGCCGGTGACCGTTGGAGTGGTTTCAAACAGCGCCAATGGATGATTGGCTATAGCTTCGACCATGAATTTGACAGCGGCTGGGCGGTGACCCAGAAAGCCCGCTATTTTGATGTCGACACCCATCAGCGCAGCGCCTATTCCATCGGCAGTGGCGAGCAGGTGTATCAGTTAAACCGCTTTGCCTACACCACCGATGAAGATCTCCATAGCTTCAATATTGATAACCAGGTAAAGAAAACCGTCAGCCTTGGGGACTGGCGCCACAACCTGCTGGCAGGCTTTGATTACCAGCACCTAAATTCCCACTACAACTATAAGTACGCCAGCGTTACCCCGGGCATTGATATACTCAACCCGAACTATGATCAGATCACCACCGGTGGCTTGGGCTTATATACCGCCCAGAAAAACCGGCTAAGTTACCAGCAGAAAGGCTGGTATGCCCAAGATCAGATGGAATTTGGCGGCCTGAATATTATCGCCAGCCTGCGGTATGACGACTATCAGTCCACCACCACCGACTATATGGCAAACGGCGACAAACAGGGGATTTCCCAGGATCGGGTGATCAAACGCCTGGGGGTTTTATACAGTTTTGATAATGGTATTGCGCCGTTTATTAGCTACTCCGAAGGCTTCCTGCCGGTATCGCCTAAGGGGAATCTAACCGCGAAGGAGGTTAAACCCACCACCAGTAAGCAAGTGGAGGGCGGGGTGAAATATCTGCTGGCGGATTACGCCACCACCTTTACTGCCTCGGTATTTACTATTCGCCAGAAAAACGTGGTGACTTCCGATCCGGGTTACCTGAATTACCGCCAGACCGGGGAGATCGAATCCAAAGGGGCCGAGCTATCGATGGTGAGCCGCCCCACCGATGACCTGACGCTTATCGCCAACTATGCCTATATCCACGCCATCAACACGGAAGACGATAAATATCAGGGCAAGCGCCCGACCCAGGTGCCAGAAAACGCGGCTAACCTGTGGGCTGATTACGCCTTTACCCAGCAATGGCTGAACGGGTTAACTCTGGGTGGCGGGGTACGCTATAACGGGCCGATGGAAATTGCGCCCACCAATGATGCCGGTAAGCTGGGTGGCACGACGCAATATGATATGGCGGTTTCTTACGATATGGGCGTGCTCAGCCATAACATGACGGGGCTGACCCTCAAGGCCAGCGCCCAGAACCTGACAAATAAAGAAACCTTCACCTGCTATGACAACACCAACTGCTGGATTGGCCGCGATCAGACCTGGACCTTAGGGGCCAGCTATCAATTCTGATTTGGCTTCAATAAAAAAGCCGCTCAATTGAGCGGCTTGTTAACGGTGTAACCAATCAGAACCGGTACATGATCCCCACCTGGCCCATGGTGTCGTTGTAGCCGTGGTCACCCACTTGTTCCGCCACACCCCCCCACAGGTTCATACGCTTGCTAACGGTGGCTTCAATACCCACCTTGGCTTCTGCCGCATTGCTGGCACCGCGCTGGCTATCGGTAACCTGATCCATCCGTACCCCAAAGTCATGGGTGTTATGGATCCAGGTGGCTTCGAAGAACGGCTGGAAGGTGCGCTGGGTGTGATCATCCCGCTGACTGTGGCCATCCATATAAACCCTGGCACCCAGGCGCGTCTGGATATTGGCCTGGCCGGTGCTCTGCACTCGGGTGCCGTTAGATTCGGTGACATCATCCGCTTTCACACCCATATAGATGATTTGGGCCTTAGGCTGGATAAACACCGCCTTATGTTCACTGCGTGAAAGCGGCCAGGCATAACCAGTCTCTACGGAGGCGGTTACCCCTTTGCTGTCATAGCTTTCACTTTTTACGCCGTCGCCGGAGACCTTATTGCTGAACCAGTTATAGTTCACCCAGCTATCGACATAGCTCCCTCTGCGGGTGGCGGCATTTTCAAACCAAGTGGCGTAAAGCCCTACGCTGTAGCCATCAATCTGGCCCCGGGACCCATACCCGGAGCGGCTGGCGTGGGAATGGCTTTTCTGATTGGCGTAGCCCCCCATCACACCCACATCCCAGTGGTCGTTACTCCCAAAGGCACCCTGGGCCACGGCGCCGCCCAATTGGGCTACATAGCTGTTGGCCGTGGTGTTCAACTGGCCGCTGGCATCATTGAAACGGGTGTGGTGGCCGGACTGACGTAGCCACAGGCTGGGTGCTGCATTAATCCCATTTTCCGGATCGATGTAAGTTTTACCCCCCTCGCGATCGTTTAACTGATGCACAAACAGGGTATTGGCCGCAGCCTGGTTAGCAATGTAGCTGGCGGCTTCCGGGCGCAGGGTAGATGGGGCTTGTGGTTCATCGTCATGATGCGGCGTTACTTGCGGCGTTACCTGGGGTGTCACTACCACAACCGGGGGCACCACGATTTTAGTTGGTGGAGTGGTGTTATCCACGGGTTTACCAGGAGTAACTGGCGCAGTCGGTGTCACAGGGTGAATAGTAACCACCGGCGGTTTGGGCTGAGTAGTATCGGTAGTATCCGTTGGCTTGGTTTCAGGCTGTTTACTGGTCAGATACCAGTTTTTAGCATTGTCACCCTGGCCGCGAACCAGTGAATAGTCATAGGCCCCGGCGACAATACGCCCGGACTGGGTAAAGTTGGCATCAGAGCTACCGGCCACGGAAATCAGCTCGATACCCTCGACAGTTTGCGCACCTTTACCGCCGACGTTGGTGACGGCCACGGCGCTTTCACCGCTGCTGCCGCCTTTTATTGCCATTTTATCGGTACTGGAGCTGTCATCACCCAACACGGTATTGAAGTTGAGTTGGCTGCCTGACTGGCCAGCGTAATTACCGTTTACTGTCAGCGTGCTACCGGTGACATTGGCATTGCGGATCATCTTCACCGTGCCAGCATTGTGGAGATCGCCATCAACGGTGAAATGCCCGGCAGGGGCGCTGGTTTGGTCGATTAGCCCATCGCCTACTTGCAAGGTGCTACCAGAGGCGAGGGTTGTTGTTCCTACCTGGCCGTCACCGGAAAGTACCGTGCCACTGGCGGCAGCAACCGCAGCGGCAATCGAGCCAGGCACATTCAATTGACCGCTATCCAGATTAACTGTACCAGTGAAAGCGGGGTTTTGCCCGGTCACATTAACTATGCCTGGGCCACCTAATGATACGGTGCCTTCGCCGGTAACGGCCTGTGGCAAGGTGAGCGTGTTATCGGCATGTAATCCGTTGCCAGTGCCATTCACTCGTAGAATACGGTTTAGCGTGACATCATCAGTGGTATGAAGGGCGCCACCGGCTAAAAGCAAATCGCCGTTGCCCGCGCCTAGCCGGCTGTCATTATCAATGGCGATGGTGCCACCGTTTATGGTGGTGCGACCGGTATAGGTATTATTCCCGCTAAGCGTTAAGACGCCGGAACCTTGCTTGAATAACTTGCCTTTGCTTTGGAACTCGTTGATTTTAGTATCAGTTGTTTTATACCACTGGTTAACTTGTTCTGCCCCCCCATCACTGATATTACCGCTGATAGTGGCATCCTGATTCAATGCACCTACTCGCAAGGCTTCACCACCCAGATAAATATCCCCACCGCCAGTCAACTGGCCTAGGGCGACAGGGGCGTTATTGTTGCTGATATCAACAACGCCGCCAGGATTGTTGGTGATTTTAGCGTGGCTGCCATCGACGAGTCTTTCTTCATCAAAGGCAATCACTCCGCCCTGATTGACAGTCACGGTTGCAGAGGCAATGTTGGCCGTTTTAGTAAAGTAGGCGATCCCCCCTTTATTGAGGGTTATCGTGGCATTTTCTGCAGAACTATCATGGAAGAAACTGACTAATGCTTCATCACTCACTGTAATAATGGCGTGGTCAGCTTTGGCGTTATCTTTAAACACTAATCCAGTATCAGAAAATTCTCTTGGCATAATATTTTGGCCAATAATGTTCAGAGTGGAATTACCGGCCGAGGCGTTGTCATTGAAGTTGAGTTGACTTAAGTAGACGCCCGGACGGACACTTTTAGTGCCAAGCACATTTATGGTCTGGTCTTGAAAGTGGATGTCTTTATTGATGTTTAAAAATGTGGTGCCATTGACGTCAATTTCTGCAGGTAGGCCCCCCGGCTGGCTAATATTAATGACGCGCGTAATAGTTAAGTCTTTATTAGCAAGTATGGCGCGGTCGTTAGCGCTGGGCAATTGTCCGTCCTGCCAGGCGCTAGTGGTAGCCCAATCGGTCCCATCCAGATCGTTACTAATTGCTTTCCAGTAAACGTCTTTTGCCTGTGCAGAGGTGGACATGATGATGATGGAAGCGAGAAACGAAAGTTTAAACCGCATAACGTAGTTCCATATAAATAATATTGACTTTAATTTAGCCAGTGTTGAAGTTGTAGTTAAATAATCTTGCTGGGGATATTAC
>CBIFWW010000184.1:0-5475 GCA_966186435.1 uncultured Enterobacteriaceae bacterium | reverse complement strand
TTTTTACTCCCCGGCGGTACACCATGAAGCAACAAGGGGTGGCGCTGTTGCTGGTGCTGGTGCTGCTGGCAACCCTGGCGGGGTTGGCTGCCGTGGCAACGGAACGCGGCTTTTTCAACTTCCAGCTTAGCCTGATGGATAAACAACGCCAGCAGGCCCGTTGGTACGCTATCAGCGCGGAGTCTATGGCCGGGGCGCTACTGTTGGCCGATAGCCGGGATGACCCAGGGAATACCCACTTATCCCAGCGCTGGGCCACGTTACCCGCCACGCTGCCAGTGGACGAGGTGGATATCCAGGTGCATCTGAGTGATGGCCGGGCCTGCCTCAACCTCAACGGGCTGCGTGACGATACCTCACTGGCAGTGTTTGTCCGTCTGCTGGAGGGACAAGGGGTGGCACCCGGCGACGCGCGGCAAATCAGCGATGGGCTGGCCGACTGGCTGGACAGCGACGATATCCCCCGAGATGCCGGGGCCGAAGACGGCGATTATCTCAGCCTCGACCCGCCCCGTTTGACCGCCCGCCAGCCGATGCAAAGCCTGAGTGAATTACGGTTGGTACGCGGGGTGAGCCAAGCCTTGTGGCATAAACTTGCGCCGCTGGTGTGTGTACTGCCGGGCAATGGTCAGCAGATCAATATCAATACTCTGTCACGCTCACAGCTGCCTTTAATTTCCGCCCTGGCACCGGAAGCCCGCCCGGAGCAACTGGCCCAATGGCTGGCAGCCAGGCCCCTCACCGGGTGGAGTTCGGTGGCGGAGGCCATAAAAAGCATGGAGGCACTGACCGAGGTGCGGCGTTACTTGGCGGTGGACAGTGAATGGTTTGTGCTGGGGGTATCCGTCACCACTGCGGAGGGGCGTTTCAACCAGCGTAGCTTGCTTCACCGCGCCCCCGGGCAGGTGACGGTGGCCCAGCGTCAATACAAGGAGGATCAATGACACAGCATCCCGGTTACCTGGCGCTATTTCCTGATGGGGATCGGGTGAAATGGTTTACCGCCGACCAGCAAGGCCAGTTAACCCATTGCGGCGAGGATATTGCCCTGGATGAGGCCCCGGATTTAGCTTTACGCCACCGGCATCTGTCCCTGTGCCTGGTGCTGCCTTCTCACCGTGCCACCGTGCTGTGGGGCCAACTCCCGGGCCGCCACGATGCCCGCGCTTTACAGGCATTGCCCTGGCTGTTCGAGGAGGAGATAGCCGCAGAGGTCAACGCCATCAGTTACTTCCGGCTGGACTCCCGTGGGGAGCAAATCCAGGTGGCGGCGCTGGATAAAGGCTGGCTGGAGGGGCTGCTGGCACCCTTTGCCGCTGCCAGTTTGCCTATTGATTGCATCACGCTGGATGCCTTATTGCTTCCACCAGGCAGCCTGATGCGCTGGGGCCACCGCTGGCTGGCCCATGGGCCACAAGGCCAGGTGGCTGAGGTGGATGAAAGCTGGCTGCCTCTGTGGTGGCAGCGGGCTGTCGGCGTTGAACCCCCTGGCCAATGTTATGGGCCGCTGCCGCAAGCCATTGAAGGCTGGCCCTGCCAGCCAGAGGCTGAACCGCCGGCGTTGTTGGCGGCGGGCCTACCCCAGGCCCCTTCGCTGATGACGACCAAACGTTATGGATCGGCTAATACCAAGCGCCTATGGATCGTGGCGTCCCTATTGCTGGTAATGCTGGTCATTCAGGGTGGGCTGGATAGCGTGCAGCAGTATCAGCAGCTGGCCCAACAAAAGCAGCAGGTGGCGGCCCTTTACCGCGCTCGTTTCCCCGGTAGCGAAGCGCTGGATCACCGGGCTATCGAGAAGCGGCTGGCGCGGTTACAACCCACCGCTTTTGCCACCCTGTTATCCCGGTTACCGCCATTGCCTAAAGGGGTGACGGTGGCGGAGTTCGGCTTCCTGCGCAGCACGGCGCAATTCACGCTGCGGCTTGCTGGCCCAGCGGCGGCCGTCAGCCTATATCAGGCCCAATTGGCAGGGGTGTTCAAGATAAGCGAGGCCGCAGAGGGCCAACTGATGCTGGAGGCTAAGCCATGAAGCGCTGGCATAGACTTAAACGCCGGGAGCGGATTTTACTGGCCATTATGCTGGCGGCGTTACTTTTGGCTTTGGTGTTGCAAGGGCGTGGGATGTGGCTGGCGACGGCCGATCGCTGGCAGGCTGAATCCCTGGCTCTAAGCCGTATTGCCCGCCAGTTAGAAGGGTTACCGGTGCAGCGGCCGGTGGCTGGGCAGGGGGCTGAGGCCATTGAAACCAGTGCCAAAGCCCACCAATTAGCGGTGTTGGTCACCCCCGATAATGGTTCTTATCAGGTAGACATTGCGCGCCCGGTGGTGGGTGACGATGTGTTGGCCTGGCTGATACAGCTGGAGCGCCATCAGGGGTTGGCGGTCAGCCGCCTCTCATTATCTGCTGCCGGGCCAGGGATGGTTCACGTACAACAGCTGGTTCTGGAGGCGCGGTGATGGCGGCCAAAGTCGGGTTTGTCGGGCTTATATTGTTGGGGTGGCTATTGGGGCTGGCGGTAAATTTCCCGGTGACCTTGCTTGCCAAAGTAGCCAGCCTGCCGGTGGCGATAACTCATGCTGAAGGCTCCTTGTGGCAGGGCCGGGCCATGCAGATAAGCGGGCCGGGCTGGCAGCTGGAGCAAATACGCTGGCAACTTCATTTTGGGCAGGGTCTGCCCGCCCTTGCGGTTAGCGTGGGTGGTGGCAGCGCCGGGCAGGGCAGTGGTGTGGTGGGCTGGTGGGGCAACTGGCGTATTGCCGATGGGCGTTGGCAACTCCCGGCCTCCCGCATCCCTTTGATCCTGCCCTTGCCGGGGGATCTGGTACTGCGCATCCCCTTTGGTCAGTTTACGGCGTCCTCGTGCCTTGGGCTGTCCGGGAGCCTGCGCTGGCAGGGTGGGGGTGTGCTATTTCCCCAGCCTGATGCCCGCTGGCAACCGCAGCTGCAATTGAATTGCCAGGAAGGGGCGGTGATAGCACAGCTGTTGCCCACCGGATCACCGCTGGATGTGCAGGGCCAGGCCCGGCTGAACGGGGATGGGCGCTGGCAGGTAGACGGAGTGGTGACTGATACCGCCGCGCTGCCTGCCGCCTGGCAGCTGGCGATCCAGCGTGGGACCACGGCTGGCCCCAATGGGCAGCGGCAATTTAGCGCCAGCGGGCGGCTACCAATGGTTAACCGTTAAGTTCACCGATAAAGGGCTGGAGCAGAGGGCGGAAGGCCGCGCACTGGGTAGCCACCGGGGTCTGGTCAGACAGTAAACGTTGATACAACTGTTCGCCCCGCGCTGCCATATCCGGCGGCGGTTGCCAGCCCCGTTTGCGGCCCGCCTCGGCAGCAGCCTGGATAATCTGGCTTTGTTCCGGTAGCTGGTTCATCTGGCAGTGGGATTTTAAATAACGGGTGGCGGCAATCACAGACGCTAACTGTTGGGATTGCGCCTCTTGTTGTTGAAGAGAAAGCGGCTGAGGGCTTTGTTGACAACCGCTGAGTAAAGCAACAATGATAGCAAGGCTGAATATTTTCGTGTTTTCCATACATTTAGCATCCATTTTTTGCCAGATGGCGGCTTATTTTAGCAATGTGCGGTTATTTTTACATCGGCCAAGTCATTTATCCTGTCTTTAAAAGGTAATAATTGGAGTTTGAGACAGGGATATAAGAGGATTCAATTGTCAAACGGCTTTGGTTAACCCTGTGCTTATGGCCGTCCCCAGCATAAATTGCTATCTAGCGTCACAGAAACCAAATAATTTGTGCAGAAATTAGCCAGGCGGTGTGATTATTCACAATAATTACACTAACACTAAGCCCTATTTGTTTGCTAAATGTTAGATAAATATTCTGGTTTTTGGCCTTTAGCATAAATTTACCTGCTGAAAATAAGGCCATATAGTTTTTTTAATCTTTGCCTGCTCTCTCTCAACCCTAAGGTAAATCCCCGATAGCTATATTGACGTTTTATCGATCTGTTGACAGATTGTTATGCGAGAGCGGAGGTTTGCGCATAATCTGCACTACCAATAGCCAGCCTTAACGAGAATTCCTCCAATCTTGCTGCCCGAAGGGGCTGCCGATTAAACCGGGTGCTTCCAGGCATTGAAAATAAAAAAGGTTTAACGGCCCAACACAACACCTATCACATTGGAGTAGAACAATAATGACTATTTCCTTGAAGAAGTCAGGGATGCTGAAGTTCGGTCTCAGCCTGGTGGCTTTGACCGTCGCAGCAAGTGTACAAGCTAAAACCCTGGTCTATTGCTCAGAGGGTTCCCCGGAAGGCTTCAACCCGCAGCTGTTTACCTCGGGTACCACTTACGATGCCAGCTCTGTGCCTATCTATAACCGCTTGGTTGAATTCAAAACCGGTACCACCGAAGTTATCGCAGGTTTGGCTGAAAAGTGGGACGTGAGCAGCGATGGTAAAACCTATACCTTCCATCTGCGTAAAGGCGTGAAGTGGCAGGATAATAAAAACTTTAAACCGACCCGCGATTTCAACGCCGATGACGTGGTGTTCTCCTTCGATCGCCAGAAAAACGATAAAAACCCGTATCACAAAATTTCTGGCGGCAGCTATGAATACTTTGAAGGCATGGGCCTGCCTGATTTAATCAGCGAAGTGAAAAAGGTGGACGATAACACCGTTCAGTTCGTCCTGACCCGCCCGGAATCCCCATTCCTGGCTGACCTGGCCATGGACTTCGCCTCTATCCTTTCCAAAGAATATGCCGACAACATGTTGAAGGCGGGTACCCCGGATAAAGTGGATCTGAACCCAATCGGCACCGGCCCGTTCCAGCTGGTGCAGTATCAAAAAGACTCGCGCATTCTGTACAAAGCCTTTGCAAACTACTGGGGCACTAAGCCGAAGATCGACCGTTTAGTGTTCTCCATTACCCCGGATGCGTCCGTGCGTTATGCCAAGCTGCAGAAGAACGAATGCCAAGTGATGCCATACCCGAACCCGGCTGATCTGGCGCGTATGAAGCAGGACAAAAACATTAACCTGATGGAGCAGCCGGGCCTGAACGTGGGCTACCTCTCCTTCAACACCGAGAAAAAACCGCTGGATAACGTCAAGATTCGCCAGGCGTTGACCTATGCGGTAAATAAAGAAGCCATCATCAAAGCCGTCTACCAGGGCGCAGGCCAGGCGGCTAAAAACCTGATCCCACCGACCATGTGGGGCTACAACGATGATGTGAAGGATTACACCTACGATCCAGAAAAAGCCAAAGCCTTGCTGAAAGAAGCTGGCATGGAAAAAGGCTTCTCTATCGACCTGTGGGCGATGCCGGTACAGCGCCCGTATAACCCGAACGCTCGCCGTATGGCGGAAATGATCCAGGCTGACTGGGCCAAAGTGGGCGTCCAGGCCAAGATTGTGACCTATGAGTGGGGCGAGTACCTGAAGCGTGCTAAAGCCGGTGAACACCAGACCGTGATGATGGGCTGGACCGGTGATAATG
>CBIFWW010000183.1:0-5538 GCA_966186435.1 uncultured Enterobacteriaceae bacterium | reverse complement strand
CTGGGTATCGCCATGGTCAGCGGCCATCTGCCGGGCCACGGTGGCTTCACGCTGGTGATCAGCCTGTGGCTGTGGTTCACCGTGCTGTTTGCCAATATGGCAGAAGCCCTGGCGGAAGGCCGCAGTAAAGCCCAGGCCAACAGCCTGAAAGGGGTACAGAAAACCAGCTTTGCCCGCAAGTTACGCGCACCACAGCATGATGCGGAGGTAGACCATATCCCGTCAGAAGACCTGAGTAAGGGTGATTGGGTGCTGGTGGAAGGGGGCGATATCATCCCCTGTGACGGGGAAGTGATCGAAGGCGGGGCCTCGGTGGACGAGAGCGCCATCACCGGTGAATCCGCCCCGGTGATCCGTGAATCCGGCGGTGACTTTGCCTCCGTCACCGGTGGGACGCGGATTTTATCGGACTGGCTGGTGATTCAGTGCAGTGTGAACCCCGGTGAAACCTTCCTCGACCGCATGATTGCCATGGTTGAGGGTGCCCAGCGCCGCAAAACCCCCAATGAGATTGCGCTGACCATTTTACTGGTGGCCCTGACCATTGTGTTCCTGCTGGCAACCGCCACCCTGTGGCCGTTCTCAGCTTATGGCGGCACCGCCGTTAGCGTCACCGTGCTGGTCGCTCTGCTGGTGTGCCTGATCCCCACCACCATCGGCGGGTTATTGTCTGCCATCGGTGTCGCCGGGATGAGCCGCATGCTGGGAGCGAACGTTATTGCCACCAGCGGCCGCGCTGTGGAGGCTGCCGGGGATGTGGATGTGTTGCTGCTGGATAAAACCGGCACCATTACCCTCGGTAACCGTCAAGCGTCGGAATTCTTGCCTGCCCCTGGGGTGGATGAGAAAGCCCTGGCCGATGCTGCCCAGCTCTCCTTGCTGGCGGATGAAACCCCGGAAGGCCGCAGTATCGTGATCCTGGCAAAGCAAAAATTTAATCTGCGGGAACGGGACGTACAAAACCTGAATGCCACCTTTGTGCCCTTTACCGCCCAAACCCGGATGAGCGGGATTAACCTTGGCGACAGGATGATCCGTAAAGGCTCGGTGGATGCCATTCGCCGCCACGTGGAAGCCAACGGCGGCCACTTCCCGTCCCAGATCGACAGCCATGTGGAAAAGGTCGCCCGTACCGGCGGCACACCGCTGGTGGTGGCCGAAGGTGCCCAGGTGCTTGGGGTGATCGCCCTGAAGGACATCGTGAAAGGCGGGATCAAAGAACGTTTTGCCCAGCTACGCCAGATGGGGATCAAAACCGTGATGATCACCGGGGATAACCGCCTGACCGCCGCGGCCATTGCCGCCGAGGCCGGGGTGGATGATTTCCTGGCAGAGGCTACGCCGGAAGCTAAGCTGGCGCTGATCCGCCAGTACCAGTCTGAAGGGCGGCTGGTGGCAATGACCGGCGACGGCACCAACGATGCCCCAGCCCTGGCCCAGGCCGATGTGGCGGTAGCCATGAACTCCGGTACTCAGGCGGCAAAAGAGGCCGGGAATATGGTGGATCTGGATTCTAACCCCACCAAGCTGATTGAAGTGGTGCATATCGGTAAGCAGATGCTGATGACCCGTGGCTCACTCACCACCTTCAGTATCGCCAATGACGTGGCCAAGTATTTTGCCATCATCCCGGCGGCCTTTGCGGTGACCTATCCCCAACTCAACGCCCTGAACGTGATGCACTTGCACTCGCCATCATCAGCCATTTTAAGTGCGGTGATCTTTAACGCCCTGATCATTGTGTTCCTGATCCCACTGGCGCTTAAAGGGGTGAGCTACAAGCCATTAAGTGCGCTGGCGATGTTGCGCCGTAACCTGTGGATTTACGGTCTGGGCGGCCTGATTGTGCCGTTTATCGGGATCAAAATCATCGATTTACTGCTCACGGCTACCGGGCTGGTTTAAGAGGAAAATCAAATGACTATATTACGACCGGCTATACTTTTACTGCTACTATTGGCCCTGGTAACCGGTGGGGTTTACCCCCTGCTGACTACTGCCCTCGGGGAAGGATTATTTCCCCACCAGGCGGCCGGGTCACTGATCACCCGTGATGGTCAGATTACCGGGTCAGCCTTGCTGGGCCAGAACTTTACCCGGCCGGGCTATTTCCAGGGCCGCCCTTCGGCGACGGCGGAGATGCCCTATAACCCAATGGCGTCCGGGGGCAGCAACCTGGCCGCCAGCAACCCGGCGCTGGATACTTTGATTAAGCAACGGGTGGCCGCATTGCGGGCCGCCAACCCCGATGCCAGCGGGGCGGTTCCCGTTGAGTTAGTGACCGCCTCGGGGAGTGGTTTGGATAACGGGATCAGCCCCCAAGCCGCCGAATGGCAACTGGCGCGGGTGGCAAAGGCCCGTCATCTGCCCCGTGAGCAACTTGAAGCACTGATCGCCGCCCATACTGACCAGCCCTGGATACGCTGGTTGGGGATGCCGACAGTCAACGTATTAACCCTTAACCTGGCACTGGATGCGCTGCCCGCGCAGCCATAACTCAAGGAACGCCCATGAGCGAGGAGCCACTGCGCCCCGATCCGGATCGCCTGCTGGAGCAGGCTTCCCGCCCGGTAAGAGGCAAGTTAAAGATATTCTTCGGTGCCTGTGCCGGGGTGGGTAAAACCTACGCCATGCTTCAGGAGGCCCAGCGCCTCCATAGCCTGGGGCTGAACGTGCTGGTGGGGGTGGTGGAAACCCATGGCCGGGCCGAAACCGCCGCCCTGTTAACCGGGTTAACGGTATTACCAATGAAGCGTATTCATCACCGGGGGCGTACCGTTCAAGCCTTTGATCTTGATGGCGCCCTGGCCCGTAACCCGGCGATGATCTTGATGGATGAGCTGGCCCACAGCAACGCACCGGGTGCCCGTCACCCCAAGCGCTGGCAGGATGTGGAAGAGCTGTTGAATGCCGGGATCGACGTTCTCACAACCGTTAACGTTCAGCATCTGGAAAGCCTGAACGATGTGGTTGGCGGCGTAACCGGTATTCAGGTGCGGGAAACCGTACCCGATCCGGTGTTTGATTCTGCCGATGAAATCGTGCTGGTTGACCTCCCCCCTGATGATCTGCGCCAGCGGCTCCACGATGGCAAAGTGTATATCGCCGGCCAGGCGGAGCGGGCCATCGAGCATTTCTTCCGTAAAGGCAACCTGATTGCCCTGCGCGAACTGGCGCTGCGCCGCACCGCCGACCGGGTGGATGAGCAGATGCGCGCCTGGCGGGATAACCAGGGGCAGGACAAAGTCTGGCACACCCGGGACGCTATCCTGTTATGCATCGGCCACAGTGGCAGCAGTGAGAAACTGGTGCGCAC
Organism: uncultured Enterobacteriaceae bacterium; assembly: GCA_966186435.1. GTDB lineage: Bacteria > Pseudomonadota > Gammaproteobacteria > Enterobacterales > Enterobacteriaceae > CBIFWW01. The sequence goes on along the minus strand of CBIFWW010000183.1, from coordinate 2,222 downwards.
CGCCGCCCGGCTGGCGGCACGGTTAGGCAGCGTCTGGCACGCGGTCTATGTGGAAACGCCGCAGCTGCATCGGCTGCCGGAACATCAGCGCCGGGCGGTGCTGGCTTCCCTGCGTCTGGCCCAGGAACTGGGGGCAGAAACCGCTACCCTCTCCGACCCCTCCGAAGAAAAAGCCCTGGTGCGTTACGCCCGGGAGCACAACCTGGGCAAAATCGTGATTGGCCGCCGCCACACCCGGCGCTTCTGGCAAAACTCAACCTTCGCCGATCGGATCGCCAGCCAGGCCCCGGAGCTGGATCTGCTGGTGGTGGCCCTGGATGATGTCACCCCGGTGGCCACCAACCGGAGCGCCGACACCCGTAGCTTTAATGAGAAGTGGCGGGTGCAGATCACCGGCTGCTGCGTGGCGGTGCTGCTGTGTGCGGTCATTACCCTGGTCGCCAGCCAATGGCTGATCGCCTTTGATGCCGCCAACCTGGTGATGCTCTATTTGCTGGGGGTCGTGGTGGTGGCGCTGTTTTATGGCCGCTGGCCTTCGGTGGTCGCCACCGGGATCAACGTCCTCAGTTTTGACCTGTTCTTTATTGCCCCTCGCGGCACCCTGGCGGTATCCGACGTCCAGTATTTACTCACCTTTGGGGTGATGCTCAGCGTCGGGTTGATTATCGGTAACCTGACTGCCGGGGTGCGCTATCAGGCGCGGATCGCCCGTTACCGTGAGCAACGTACCCGCCACCTGTATGAACTTTCTAAAGCCCTGGCGGTGACCCGTACCAGCGCCGATATTGCCACCCGCAGCGAGCATTTCATCAATAGCACCTTCCAGGCCCGCAGCCAGATTTTATTGCCAGATTCACAGGGCAAGCTGACCCCGGCCACCCATCAGGAGGGGGCCGCCAGCTGGGATGAAGCCATCGCCCGCTGGAGTTTTGATAAGGGCCAGCCCGCCGGGGCCGGCACCGATACCCTGCCCGGCCAGCCCTGGCAGATGTTACCGCTACGCGGTAACGGCCAGACTCTGGGCCTGTTGGTGATTGAGCCAGGTAACCTGCGCCAGTTGATGGTGCCAGAGCAACAGCGGCTGATGGAAACCTTCACCCTGCTGATTGCCACGGCGCTGGAGCGGTTATCACTAACCGCCAGTGAAGAGCAGGCGCGCATCGCCAGTGAGCGGGAGCAAATCCGTAATGCCTTGTTAGCCGCCCTCTCCCACGACCTGCGCACACCGCTAACGGTGCTGTTCGGCCAAGCGGAGATCCTGACGCTGGATCTCGCCAGCGAAGGATCTCCGCATGCGCCCCAGGCCAATGAAATCCGCCAGCATGTGCTGAACACTACCCGGCTGGTCAACAATTTGCTGGATATGGCGCGTATTCAGTCCGGCGGATTTAATCTGCGTAAAGAGTGGCTCACCGTGGAAGAGCTGGTGGGCAGCGCCCTGAAGATGCTCGACCCCAGCGCCGGGCAGCAGCGCATCGCGCTGGACATTGGTGACCCACTCCAGCTGATCCACGTGGATGGGCCGTTGTTCGAGCGGGTGTTGATTAATCTGCTGGAGAATGCGGTGAAATACGCCGGGCGTGAGGCCAGCATCGGCGTCCGCGCCCGGGCAGAGCTGGGCAAATTGACCCTCGACGTCTGGGATTCAGGCCCCGGAATCCCCAGCGGGCAGGAGAACGCTATTTTTGATAAATTCTCCCGGGGCAATAAAGAGTCCCCGATTCCTGGGGTGGGGCTGGGGCTGGCCATCTGCCAGGCGATTGTCGATGTCCACGGCGGCACCATCACGGCACAGAATCGTCCGCAGGGTGGGGCTAATTTTCATATAGAATTACCCCAAGAATCACCCCCCCTGTTTGATGAGATGAATGAGGCCCTGTGATTAACGTCCTGATTGTCGAAGATGAGAAAGCCATTTTACGCTTTCTGCGCACCGCGCTGGAAGGCGACGGTATGCGGGTATATGAAGCAGAAACCCTGCAACGGGGCCTGCTTGAAGCCGCCACCCGTAAGCCTGAATTAGTGATCCTCGACCTCGGCTTGCCGGACGGCGACGGTATCGATTTTATCCGCGAGGTGCGTCAGTGGAGCCAGATACCGATTATCGTGTTATCTGCCCGTAGCCAGGAGCTGGATAAAATCGCCGCCCTTGATGCCGGGGCAGATGACTTCTTATCTAAACCCTTCGGCATTGGCGAATTACAGGCCCGGCTGCGGGTAGC
>CBIFWW010000182.1:0-5655 GCA_966186435.1 uncultured Enterobacteriaceae bacterium | reverse complement strand
ACTTTACTCATTTCACTCACTCCTTTTGATCATAGATAATCATTTAATGATTTATTATGATCATTTTGGATTGTGAATTTCAACGGTTATCTGTTTTTTTTGCGGGTATTTACAATGGGAGGCAGCTCTCATTTTTCAATGCAAACTGATGAACGGCATTTAATAGTTTTTAAGTAGTTGATAAATATCTGTTTAGTATGAAATTAGGATTTTGTTTCTTTAAAATTTGCGTAACCAATCACAGTTAATCAAATTTAATCTTGTGGTGATTTAATTTGATTAATACAGTGCTCGCGTTGTAAGCGTTTATGGCTGTCTTATTGTTCGCAGAAAGCTTATTACTGGAGAGCATCATGGACTTTCTATACACCGTTTTTACGGTTTTCTTTAATCAGGTGATGACCAATGCCCCATTGTTATTAGGGATAGTCACCTGCATTGGGTATCTGTTATTACGCCGAAGTGCCTCGGTCATTATCAAAGGCACAATCAAAACAATCATCGGCTTTATGTTGCTTCAGGCGGGGTCGGGCATTTTAACCAGTACCTTTAAGCCCGTGGTGTCGAAGATGTCCGAGGTCTATGGCATTAATGGCGCCATTTCTGACACCTATGCTTCCATGATGGCCACCATTGAACGTATGGGGGACGCTTACAGCTGGGTGGGCTATGCGGTGTTACTGGCACTGGCGTTTAATATTCTCTATGTGTTGTTCCGCAGAATTACTGGTATTCGTACCATCATGCTCACTGGTCACATTATGTTTCAGCAGGCGGGCTTGATTGCGGTGTTCTTCTATATCCTCGGCTACCCAATGTGGACCACTATTATCTGTAGCGCGGTGCTGGTTTCGCTCTATTGGGGGATTACATCAAACATGATGTACAAGCCTACCCAGGAAGTGACAGATAACTGTGGCTTCTCCATCGGGCATCAGCAGCAGTTTGCCTCTTGGCTGGCATATAAACTTGCACCTTACCTCGGTAAAAAAGAGGAGAGCGTGGAGGACCTTAAATTACCGGGCTGGCTCAATATCTTCCATGACAACATTGTCTCCACGGCGATTGTAATGACGGTATTTTTTGGCGCCATTTTGCTCTCCTTTGGGCTGGATACGCTACAGGCCATGGCGGGGAAAACTCACTGGACCATCTATATCCTGCAAACCGGTTTCCAATTCGCGGTGGCGATATTCATCATCGTGCAAGGGGTTCGGATGTTCGTAGCCGAGCTATCCGAAGCCTTTAACGGCATTTCTCAACGCCTGATCCCCGGCGCTGTCTTGGCCATTGATTGCGCGGCTATATACAGCTTTGCACCTAATGCAGTGGTATGGGGCTTTATGTGGGGCACCGTCGGCCAGCTTATTGCGGTTGGCATTCTGATTGCCTGTGGCTCCTCCATCATGATTATCCCCGGTTTTATCCCGATGTTCTTCTCCAATGCCACTATCGGCGTGTTTGCTAACCACTTTGGTGGCTGGCGAGCTGCCATCAAAATTTGTCTGGTGATGGGCATGATCGAGATATTTGGCTGTGTATGGGCGGTGAAGCTAACTGGTTTAAGCGCCTGGATGGGCATGGCCGACTGGTCGATTCTGGCACCGCCGATAATGCAGGGCTTAACCTTCGGGCTGTGGTTTATGGGTGTGGTCGTGGTTATAGCGCTGATTTATATGTTCTTCGCCAGCCGCACCCTACGGGCGGAAGAAGACGCAGAAAAACAGTTACCTCAACATTCTATTTAAAAGGAGTACCCAAAATGACCGTACGTATTCTGGCAGTGTGTGGCTGTGGGCAGGGTAGCTCAATGATTATGAAGATGAAGGTAGATCAATTCCTGACACAGCAAGGGGTCAACCACAGCGTGAATAGCTGCGCGGTGGGGGAATATAAAAGCGAGTTAAGCGGGGCCGATATCATTATTGCTTCCACCCATGTGGCGAGTGAAATCATCGTTTCCGGTAATAAGTATGTGGTGGGGGTTCGGAACATGCTGTCAGCGGCGGAATTCGGCCCGCGGCTCATGGAAGTCATCGCTGAGCACTTCCCTCAGGATATGCGGTGAGGCCACGATGAAACTTAGAGATTCTTTGGCTCAACATCATTCGGTTTGCCTACAGGCTGAGGCTAAAACCTGGCAAGAGGCGGTCAAGATTGGTGTCGATCTATTGGTAGATGCCGATGTAGTAGAGCCTCGTTACTACCAGGCCATCCTTGATGGTGTGGCGCGTTTTGGCCCTTACTTTGTCCTCGCGCCGGGTCTGGCGATGCCCCATGGGCGGCCGGAAGAAGGGGTTAAGTGCACCGGGTTTTCGCTGGTCACGCTCAAAACACCATTGGTGTTCAACCACGACGATAACGACCCGGTGGATATCCTGATCACCATGGCGGCTGTAGATGCCAAAACTCACCAGGAGGTAGGGATCATGCAAATTGTGAACTTATTCGAGGATGAGGCCAATTTCGATCGGCTACGGGATTGCCACACAGAACAAGAGGTCCTGGACCTAATTGATTCCGTTAATCCGGCCATTTTATAAAAGGAACTTCATCATGTCTCACGCATTACCTATGCTCCAGGTTGCCCTGGACAACCAAACCTTATCCGATGCCTATGCCACTACCCGGTTAATTGCCGAGGAGGTGGATATCATTGAAGTCGGCACCATCCTGTGTGTGGGGGAGGGGGTTCGCGCCGTCCGGGATCTTAAGGCGCTCTATCCCGATAAAATTGTGCTGGCTGATGCCAAGATTGCTGATGCCGGGAAAATTCTATCCCGCATGTGTTTTGCCGCTGATGCTGACTGGGTCACGGTGATCTGCTGTGCCGATATCAATACCGTGCGCGGTGCGTTGGAGGTCGCCCGTGAATTTGATGGCGATGTGCAAATTGAGCTGACCGGTTACTGGACCTGGGAGCAGGCCCAAGAGTGGCGCCAGGTGGGCATCAAACAGGTAGTTTACCACCGCAGCCGTGATGCACAGGCTGCTGGCATTGCCTGGGGCGAGGCAGATATTACCGCGATCAAACGCTTCGCAGATATGGGCTTTCAGGTCACTGTCACTGGCGGACTGGCCCTTGAGGATTTGCCGCTGTTCCGTGATATCCCGATTCACATCTTTATTGCCGGGCGCAGTATTCGGGATGCGCAAGATCCAGTGGCGGCCGCCCGTCAGTTCAAAAGCCAGATTGCCCAAATCTGGGGCTAAGGACGCACTATGTCACAGAACATCGTCCCCTTGGGTATTTATGAAAAGGCGCTCCCCGCCGGGGAGTACTGGTCTGAACGGCTGGCGCTGGCCGGGGATCTCGGCTTTGATTTCGTCGAAATGTCGATAGATGAAACCGATCAACGCCTGGCCCGCCTGCACTGGGATAAAGAGCAGCGGTTAGCGTTGGTACAGGCCATCGCCCAAACCGGCGTACGTGTGCCTTCTATGTGCCTCAGTGCCCATCGCCGCTTCCCTCTGGGTAGTGAAGACGATGCAACCCGCCAGAAGGGGCTGGAAATCATGCAGCTGGCAATCGAGTTTGCTCAGGATGTAGGGATCCGAGTGATTCAACTGGCCGGGTATGACGTTTATTACCAGGAAGCCAATGACGCTACCCGTAGCCGGTTCCGCGAGGGGTTGAAGCTGGCGGTGGAGATGGCCAGCCGCGCTCAAGTTACCCTGGCAATGGAGATCATGGATTACCCGCTGATGAACTCCATCAGCAAGGCGCTGGGTTATGCCCATTATCTGAATAGCCCCTGGTTCCAACTCTATCCTGATATTGGCAATCTTTCAGCCTGGGATAATGACGTACCTATGGAGCTGGAGGCCGGTAGCGGCCATATCGTGGCGGTACATGTAAAGGACACCCGGCCAGGGGTCTTTAAAAATGTGCCTTTCGGCCAGGGTACTGTTGATTTTGAACAGTGTTTCCGCACTTTAAAGCGCAGTGGCTATATTGGCCCATGGCTGATTGAAATGTGGACGGAGAACGCTGCCGATCCGGTGGCGGAAGTCGCCGCCGCAAGGGATTGGGTGTTAAGCCGTATGGCACAAGCTGGTCTGATGGAGGTGGCGTAATGGAGCGTATTATCCAGCAGGTTTATGACGCCAACATGGCCTTGCCTCAGCATGGTTTGGTGACCTTTACCTGGGGCAACGTTAGCGCGATTGACCGTGAACGCGGGCTGATGGTGATTAAGCCGAGTGGTATCCCTTACAATGATATGACGCCAGAAGATATGGTAGTGGTGGATATGGACGGTCAGCGGGTTTCCGGCAAGGCAAAGCCCTCATCAGACACCGCTACCCATTTGGCGCTGTATCGGCGATACCCGGGCATCGGCGGCGTGGTTCATACCCATTCTACCTGGGCCACGGCCTGGGCGCAGGCGGGGCTGGCTATCCCGGCCTTGGGCACTACCCATGCCGATTATTTTCTCGGTAGCATTCCCTGCACCCGGCCTCTCTCCGCTACAGAAATCAATGGGGAGTATGAAGCCAACACCGGGCAGGTCATTATTGAAACTCTGGCCCACCATGATCCGATGCATACACCCGGGATAATTGTTTATCAACACGGGCCTTTTACCTGGGGAACCGATGCTTTGGATGCAGTGCATAATGCGGTGGTGCTTGAAGAAGTGGCAAAAATGGCCTGGCTGGCCCGCAGTATTAACCCAGGGCTTAAATCTATTGATAGCTACCTAATGAACAAGCACTTTAAACGCAAGCATGGGCCGGATGCCTACTACGGGCAGTAACAGCGGTGAAATAGCAAAAGCCTGTCTTTAGGATAGTGAAAACAGTAACAGGCAGCGGGACATCTGGCCTAATCCCTGTGTGGACTTGACTCCAAAGTGCTTGTCGGCTGCCCGCCAGTATTACCCAATGTTGCTCTTAACCGATCGGTTCTCAGGCCAGTAGCCTGAGAACCGGAGCAGCGTTGGGTAATTTTTACCAATTGAGATTAGCGGATTAGTATCAACGGTAGATATCAGCACTGGCATGCATTGGCCCGTTGCTGCCAGGTTCATGAATCAATATCGGGTGGAAATATTTTGCGCCATGGGCGTCAGCATCCTCAGCCAAAGCCTGTTCTGCTTCGCTAACGGTGGCAAAATTGTGGTTGATATACACGACACCCAGGCTTTCAACATTATCCATGTTGCGAGCCTGGCTACCGGTTATCTGAATGGCGGCGCTGGCGCTTGTGGAAAGTAGTAGTGCTGTCAAAGCAGTGATTAACAGGGTTTTCATACAACGCTCCTTACCCGCGTCCCGGTGATGATGGCTTACCGGCTGCGCTAAGGGTAAATCTCTACGTTAAAACCTGGTCGTCGCTTCAAACATTTATGGCGGCCTCTGAATATATTTTAGTCTCTTATAGTTGTTTAAAAAGTATCCATTGCTGATGGTAACGTTCAAAAAAATTCAGCAATGCCAGGATAGCTTGGCCAATCATCCGGTTAGCGGGACAAAAGCGCATTCACTTCACGAATATAAATTTTAATCACCTTTGTCCTTGTGTATTTCAGGGGGTGCAATTAGAATGACGCGTCATTTTTCAGCCGCCTAAAACACGTTCCTTGCTTCCATGGGCTGCGGCTGACCCTGACAGGAGGCTGAATAATCCGTAAGGAGCAATTCGATGCGTCA
>CBIFWW010000181.1:0-5918 GCA_966186435.1 uncultured Enterobacteriaceae bacterium | reverse complement strand
CTTTATTTCTGTTTACGCAAAATTTTCGAAGTATGCCTCCAACGCCTCCAGCTGTGAGCTGGCATCCTCTATGGCGTTGAATGTGCGCCGAAACTGGTCATTTGGAGCGTGTTCCTGGAGATACCAGGATACGTGTTTACGCGCAATTCGGTACCCTTTTGCCTGACCATAAAAGCCATGCAATTCCCGAACGTGCGAACAAAGCAAGCGCTTAACCTCTGCCAGCGGCAGCGGGGCAAGCAGCTCCCCAGTGTCCAGATAATGCTGGATTTCCCGAAAGATCCAGGGTCTTCCCTGAGCTGCACGGCCTATCATCAGGGCATCAGCCCCTGTATAGTCGAGCACAGCTCTGGCTTTAAGCGGGTCAGTAATGTCACCATTCGCGATAACCGGAATGGAAACTTTCTGCTTAACTGCCCGAATGCTGTCGTATTCAGCTTCGCCGTTGAACAAACAGGCGCGAGTGCGTCCATGTATGGTCAGGGCCTGAATGCCACAGTCTTCGGCCAGTTGGGCAATCTCTACACAGTTACGGTGTTCCGGCGACCAACCCGTGCGAATCTTCAACGTAACAGGAACGTCCACTGCGCTGACAACCGCCGTCAGGATTGACTTCACCTGGTCGGGGTATTGCAGAAGGGCTGAACCTGCAAGCTTGCGATTCACCTTTTTGGCCGGGCACCCCATATTGATATCAATAATCTGGGCACCACTTTCCACGTTAATACGCGCGGCGTCTGCCATCTCTTCAGGCACGCTTCCGGCAATTTGCACGGTGCGAATACCTGGCTCATCCACATGCACCATCCGAAGACGGGACTTATCGCTTTCCCACACCTGCGGGTTAGACGACATCATCTCGGAAACGGTTAGACCGGCTCCCATCTCGTAGCACAGCGTCCTGAACGGCCGGTCGGTAATACCTGCCATTGGCGCTGCGATCAGGCGATTTCTGAGCTGGTGGTGTCCGATGCGCATGAGTTAAGAAATGACCATACTGTGACTGCAAGGCGGCGTATATTACGCATTTTTTGCACGAGATGAAAGGCCAAACTTTGTACACTCAGCTGTTGTAGATCAATGAATATCGGGCTTGTTCATGAATTGAGAGCGATAATCTTTATGAATCATTGGGTTATTATTTTTATAAGCATTTGTGCTGTTTTAAATTTTCGCTAAAAAACCACGAAAAAACACCAATTCACAATAACTGGCAGCCTGTAGTGCGCTGATTTGGTAGACAAATGAATCAATTAATATGCGATGTAGATCGCACTTTCACCATAAAAATATTAAGGATGAATCTGACGCATTATAGCCAGAGGTAATAAATTATCTGCTCAGGTGTCAATAAGCGCGGCCGGCACCGCGCTTTTTAATGATTAATGCTTCTGGCCGGTGATGCGGCACCACTCTTCTTTCTCGGCCACCGGGTCAAGATTGAAGGAATTCTGGTACGCCTCGCACACGCCTTCAGCCTGACTGGCTAACACCCCGGAAAGGCCCAGCAGACCACCAGAAACCGGCAATACGCTAATCAGCGGCGCTAACTCCCGCAGTGGGCCTGCGAGGATGTTGGCGACCACGACATCGGCTTTCATCTCTTTAGGCTGATCCTGCGGCAGATACAGCTCCAGACGCTCTGAGACGCCATTACGCTGGGCGTTATCACGGCTGGCCTGAATCGCCTGTGGGTCGATATCAATGCCGATAGCGCGGGCTGCACCTAACTTCAGCGCGGCAATGGCCAGGATGCCGGAACCACAGCCAAAATCGATAACGGTTTTGCCGTCTAAATCCAGGCCGTCCAGCCATTCCAGGCACAGGGAGGTGGTCGGGTGGGTACCGGTACCGAATGCCAGCCCCGGATCGAGCATTACGTTAACCGCGTTCTCATCTGGCACATCGCGCCAGCTTGGGCAGATCCACAGGCGTTTACCAAACTGCATCGGGTGGAAGTTATCCATCCACTCCCGTTCCCAGTCTTTGTCTTCCAATTGTTCAATTTTGTGGCGGAAGCCAATACCCAACAGCGGGTGATTCTCCAGAATGGCAATCACTTCATGCATGTCGGTTTCTGCGTCGTAGAGTGCCACCACATCAGTGTCGCCCCACAGGCGCGTTTCACCCGGCAGCGGCTCGAATACCGGGGTATCATGGGTGTCCTGGAAGGTGACGGATACCGCACCGCTTTCCATCAGTGCATCACCCAGTTCTTCGGCCTGAGTACCGGAGCTATTAATCTTTAGTTGAATCCATGGCATGGCGTAACTCTTTATTTGTCAGTAATAATTTCAGGAGCTTGCGGGGCCGGTGAACCAAAACGGTTACCAATCACGAAAGCCAACAAACTTAACAACAGGGCAGGGATAATCGGATGTAGCCCGAAGTATTGGATATTCAGGGTAGCCAGCACGGAGTAAAGCACGCCGCCAACCAGCATGGCGCTTAAGGCCCCAACGGCATTGGCCCGTTCCCAGTAAAGCCCCAGCACCAGCGGCCACAGGAACACGGCTTCCAGACCACCGAAGGCCAGCAAGTTCATCCAGATGATCATTTCTGGCGGCCGCCAGGCGGCCAGGATCATCAGGATCCCAATCACTAGCGTGGTGGCAGTGGAGATCCGTTTCAGCTTTTGCTCATTATGCAGTTTAGCCGGATGGGCACTGAGCCACAGATCTTTGATGATGGTGGCCGAGGCCTGAAGCAAATGCGCGTTCACATTGGACATGATCGCTGCCATTGGCGCGGCCAGGAACAGACCCGCCGCCCAGGGTGGCAGTACCTTCACCATCAGCGTGGGTATCACCAGATCCGGCACCGTCAGGCCCGGTAACACGGCCCGGCCCAAGGCCCCGGCCAGATGCATACCGAACATCAGCAGCGCCACCACCACGGTGCCAATTACAATGCCCCGGTGGACGGCTTTGCTGTCTTTGTAGGAGATGCAGCGTACTGCGGTATGGGGCAGGCCAATCACCCCAAAGCAGACCAGCACCCAGAAGGAGGTCATAAAGGCCGGGGTGAGGATATCGTCAGCCCCGGTGGGGGAGACCAGCTTAGGATCGATGGCGTGCAGGGTTTCCACCGCGTGGCCCAGGCCACCGGCGGCGTGAACCACCCCTACCAGCAGCACGATAGTGCCAATCAACATCACCAACCCTTGCATGGTGTCATTCAGCACGCTGGCACGGAAGCCGCCAAAGGCGGTATACAGCGCGATGCTAACGCCAAAGATCAGCAGGCCGGTTTCGTATTTGATCCCGGCGGCGCTTTCCAACAGACGGGCGCCGCCGATAAATTGCACCGCGATAGCGCCCACAAAGGCCACTAACAGGCTAATACTGGCGACCCAAACCACCGGGCGGCTTTGATAACGGGCCTGGAGCATGTCATTCAGGGTGATGGCGTTATAGCGGCGGGAGAGAATGGCAAATTTCTTACCGAGGATACCCAGTGAAAGCCAGATTGTGGGTACCTGAATCATTGCCAGCAGCACCCAACCCAACCCGTATTTGTAGGCTGCGCCAGGGCCGCCGATAAACGAACTGGCGCTGATGTAGGTAGCGGTTAAGGTCATTGCCAGCACTACGCCGCCCATGGAACGGCTGCCGAGGAAATACTCGCTCAGGAAACTGCCGGTGCTGCGCTGGCGCATGGCATAAATCGACAGGCCAAAGACCACCAAAAGGTAGATCACCAAAATGGCGATGATTTCATGCTGCATCATTATCCTCCAGGGAGATATCACGGAAAATGACACGCACCATGACCCAGCTCAGCACCATAAAAATAAGTGGTACCAGCAGGCAGGCCATCTCAAACCAATGGGGTAAACCTGTAATTCCAATCGCGTTATCGGGTAAGTAAGCGGCCACTAACCATCCAGCCAGGTAGAGCAAGGTTAGCCAAAGTGCCCAACGGGCCTCTTTATGGGCCTGAACAAAACGTTTGTCCATTGTGGCTTCCGGTTGCAAATAAAGCGGGGATTGTAACCCTTGAGAAATCCAGAAAAAGAAAAAGGCCGGTAAACCGGCCTTTCTGAAGGGAGATTATTTCTCCTGGAGACCGAGTTTTTTCTCCAGATAGTGGATGTTGGTTCCACCTTTCTGGAAATGCTCGTCATCCATGATACGCATCTGCAACTCAACGTTGGTTTTAATACCGTCGATGATCAGTTCTTGCAGGGCATTCTTCATGCGGGAGATAGCCACTTCACGGGTTTCGCCGTAGCAAATCAGCTTACCAATCATTGAATCATAGTAAGGCGGTACGGTGTAACCAGCGTAAATGTGGGATTCCCAGCGCACGCCAAAACCACCCGGCGCATGGAAACGGGTGATCTTACCAGGGCTTGGCAGGAAGGTATTTGGATCTTCGGCGTTAATACGGCATTCCACCGCATGGCCTTGGACATGAATATCTTCCTGAGTAATGGACAGCGGTTGGCCGGCAGCCACATTCAGCTGCTCTTTGATCAGGTCAATGCCAGTGATCATTTCGGTTACCGGGTGTTCCACCTGGATACGAGTGTTCATTTCGATGAAGTAGAATTCACCGTTTTCGAACAGGAACTCAAAAGTACCCGCCCCGCGATAGCCGATTTCAACACAGGCTTTGGCACAACGTTCGCCGATAAAGCGACGCAGTTCCGGGGTGATACCCGGTGCTGGTGCTTCTTCGACAACTTTCTGGTGGCGGCGCTGCATGGAACAGTCGCGTTCAGCCAGATACACGGCGTGGCCCTGGCCATCAGCCATCACCTGGATTTCCACGTGACGTGGGTTTTCCAGATATTTTTCCATATAAACCATGTCGTTGCTGAATGCCGCTTTGGCTTCTGCACGGGTCATAGTGATGGATTGTGCCAGGTCAGCATCGCCACGCACCACGCGCATACCGCGACCACCGCCGCCACCGGACGCCTTGATAATCACCGGATAACCAATGCGTTTGGCAATGGAACGGTTCAGATCCATATCGTCACCCAGCGGGCCGTCAGAACCCGGTACACAAGGTACGCCAGCTTCTTTCATCGCTTTGATAGCAGAAACTTTGTCACCCATCAGGCGAATAGTTTCAGCTTTCGGGCCAATAAAGATAAAGCCGGAACGTTCAACTTGCTCAGCAAAGTTGGCATTCTCAGACAGGAAGCCGTAGCCAGGGTGAATCGCTACCGCGCCGGTGATTTCTGCAGCAGAAATAATCGCCGGGATATTCAGGTAGCTTTTGACCGATGGTGCCGGGCCGATGCAGACGGTTTCGTCTGCCAACAATACGTGTTTTAAGTCGCGATCCGCAGTGGAGTGAACGGCGACGGTCTTGATGCCCAGTTCTTTACAGGCACGAAGAATACGCAGGGCAATTTCACCACGGTTAGCGATAACAATTTTATCCAGCATGTTCGCCTCGTTATTCGATGACGACCAGCGGCTCGTCAAATTCAACTGGCTGACCGCTTTCTACCAGGATAGCTTTCACTACGCCGGATTTGTCAGCTTCGATCTGGTTCATCATTTTCATCGCTTCAACGATGCACAGGGTGTCGCCGACGTTAACTTTCTGGCCAACTTCACAGAAGGCTTTCGCGTCTGGGCTTGGGGTACGGTAGAAAGTACCAACCATCGGGGAACGTACGATGTGACCACTGATTTCTGCTTTAGCAGGTTCGGCAGCAGCTGGTGCAGCGGCTGGCGCTACAGCGTTAGCCAGGGCAGGCTGTTGTTGCATCTGAGGCTGGAACATTGGTGCAGCATAAGCCTGCTGCATCATCGGTGCCATGTTAGCCGGGGAACGGCTGATGCGCACAGACTCTTCACCTTCAGAAATTTCCAGTTCAGCGATGCCTGATTCTTCAACCAGTTCGATCAGTTTTTTAATCTTACGAATATCCATGAGTGGGTTCCGTACTCTTTGTT
>CBIFWW010000180.1:0-5950 GCA_966186435.1 uncultured Enterobacteriaceae bacterium | reverse complement strand
TGATAAGGCAGAGCGTCTCCTGACGTTTGCGTCAGCTCAGTTAAAGTTTTACCCGAAATAAAAAAAACTTCCAGTGCGCGAGAAAGTCTTTGCGGATCATTTGGATGAATCCTCGCCGCCGCGACTGGGTCAATGGCTTGCAGCTGCTGGTGCAGCGCTTCCCACCCTTCTGCGGCTGCACGCTTTTCTATCTCAGCCCGGACCACCGGATCTGCCGACGGCAGCGGTGATAATCCTTCGAGTAACGCTTTAAAATAGAGCATGGTGCCACCCACCAGCAGAGGAATACGCCCTGCGGCGGTAATATCCGCCATCTCTTTCAAGGCATCGCGGCGGAAATCTGCAGCCGAGTAAGCCTGGGAAGGATCGAGGATATCTAATAAGCGGTGCGGGGCCTGAGCCAGCTCTTCATCTGAAGGCTTGGCCGAACCAATATCCATTCCGCGATAAATTAACGCCGAATCGACGCTGATAATCTCCACCGGAAGGATTTCCCGCAGCCGAATAGCCAGCGCCGTTTTACCGGACGCCGTTGGCCCCATTAAAAAAATTGCCTTAGGCAGGCTAGCCTTGCTTACGTCATTCATGTTTCAGGGCATTCATCGCCGGGAGTAGATCAACAGGTTGAAGTAAACCACCTGGCGGCGCTTTCATCAGTTGTGGGCATAAACGCTCCACATCAGTTAACAGGGTAATCGCCTGAGCGAGCGTCCACTCATTGATGTCACTTATTAGTTGGCGTGCCAACCACTGAGTGACTTTTGGAATTTCACACTCTGTTAACTGCGCCAAGTAGCCTATCAGTTCAGGAATCAAGTTTTGTAAATTTTGTTGGCGCAAGGGTAAAGGCACGGCTCGAATGGTCACATGCTGGCCATCAATCCCATAATCTATGCCAATATCTGCCAACTGCGGCTGCCATTGCGCCAAGATTTGGCGCTCTTCTTTCGACAGTTTGAGCCGTACCGGGATCAGCAGCGGCTGCCCCCGTAATGCTTCATCGCCAGGTGTCAGTTGCGCCATCCGCAGCCAACGTTCAGCCACCGGCAGCGCCAGCAGTTGTAAATTATCGCCCCGCTCCAGCAACGCATATTGCTGCTTCACCACTGCCAGCACCCGGCCAAAGCTTTGCTCATGGCCAGCCAGGGCCGGGGATTGGGCAGGCTTAGGCGGGGTGGGTTCCCGTGCAGCAGGGGCATCCATCAACTGGCGATACAATGCCCCCTGTTGTTTCTGGTAGTTAGGGGCGGCATTGGGCCAGCTGGCACCACCGGCGGTACTGGCACTGGCCTGATTGCCCCCGGTGCTGCCTCCACCTGAATAGCTGGATTTCGGCTCGCGGGCGGTGGCGGATGCCGGGCTGGCTGGCTCAGCAAACTGATTGCGGCCAGCGGCGGCGCGGTTTTCTGGCTGCCAGGCCGCCGCCGGGGTGCCAGTATCGGGTAACACTTCCGGGGCCATGGCCTGCTGCAATGCACTCAGTACGCCCTGGTAGATAAAATCATGCACCAACCGCGACTGGTGGAAGCGTACCTCATGCTTGGCGGGGTGGACGTTCACATCCACCTGATGGGGATCAACTTCAAGATAGAGCACGTAGGCCGGTTGCTGATCGGCCCCCAGGCGGTTTTCACAGGCCTGGCGAATAGCGTGGTTGATCAAGCGATCGCGCATCATCCGGCCATTGACATAGCAATACTGAATTTCCGCCATGCTGGTATTGGCCGCTTCCGGCAGGATCACCCAGCCGTGCAGGGCTAAATCACCGTGCTGCCATTCGATCGCCACCGCGTTTTCCAGGAACGCCGGGCCACAGATACTCCCCAGCCGGCGCTCACGTTGACCCCCTTCCGCTACCGCCCGGTACTGGCGCATCAGTTTGCCGTTATGGCTTAAATTAATAGCGATGTCGAAGCGGGCCAGAGCAATACGCCGGATAATCTCATCAATGTGGTTGAATTCGGTTTTCTCAGTGCGCATAAATTTGCGCCGGGCCGGAGTGTTGTAGAACAGATCCAACACTTCCAGAGTAGTCCCCACCGGGTGCGCCGCCGGTTTTACAGTAACGGCCATATCGCGCCCTTCGGCATAGGCCTGCCAGGCTTCAGGCTGCTCTGCGGTACGGGAAGTTAACGTCAGGCGGGAGACAGAACTGATACTGGCTAAGGCCTCGCCCCGGAAACCAAGGCTGATGATCGCCTCCAGGTCATCCAGGCTGGCAATCTTACTGGTGGCATGGCGTGCCAGCGCCAGGGCCAGTTCATCTTTTTTGATGCCGCTGCCGTTATCGCGGATGCGGATAAGTTTGGCCCCACCGCGCTCAATATCAATATCGATGCGGGTAGCCCCGGCATCGATACTGTTTTCCACCAGCTCTTTCACCACCGATGCAGGGCGTTCCACCACCTCACCGGCGGCAATCTGGTTGGCTAGCTGCGGCGGCAAAACCTGGATCGACATGATATCTCCTTACTGGGTGCTGGCAACCTGGCCAGATAAAGCCCCGCCATTGCGGGCGCTACGGCTTGGGCCGTTTTCAACTTTCGGGTCAGCTTGCAGCGGATGGGCAAGGAAGTAATTCCGCAGCCCCTTGTAGATAGCTTCGGCGATTTTCTGCTGATAATCACCGCTCGCCAGCATCTGTTCTTCACTGTTGTTGCTGATAAAGCCGGTTTCCACCAGCAACGATGGAATGTCCGGGGAACGTAACACCCCGAGGCTGGCATGTTCAGGGCGCGCCTTATGAATCGCCCCTACCCGCCGCAATTCGCGAATCACGCTGGTGGCGACATCATACCCCACCCGCTGGGAATGGCCGAATTGCAAATCCAGCACTGCCTGGCTGAGATAAGGGTCGGCCTGGCTATTGGCCAGCACATCCCCGGCACCGCCCAGTAATTCAGACTGCTTCTCATGTTGTTCCAGCCAGCCCGCCATTTCAGAATTAGCCCGGCGGTTCGACAGCACCCACACCGAGGCACCCGAGGCGCTGCGGTTTGGCGCGGCATCGGCATGGATTGATACCAGCAGGTTAGCGTTCTGTTTACGGGCCACATCAGAGCGGCCCATGACTGAGATAAAGTAATCGCCGTCGCGGGTCAGCACCCCTTTAAACATCGGGTCAGCGTTGAGCAAGCTACGAAGGTTACGGGCAATAGCGATGGTGACGTTTTTCTCTCTGGTGCCCCCCGGGCCAATGGCACCTGGGTCCTGGCCACCGTGGCCGGCATCAATGGCGACGGTCACCCGTTCTGAATTGCCACCTTTGGCCGTGCGCGCCGGGCGAATTGTGCTTTCAGTGCCAATGACCCCGGTTACCCGGTCATTATCAGTACGGAAGGGGTTGCGGGCAGGTTCAGTGGCGCGAGCCACAGGAGCAGGCGCGACAGGCTGGCGCACAATTGGTTTTGGCGGCGGCGGAACCGGCCGGTCAGCGTCGATCGTGAATACCACCTGATAGTTGGCCCCATTCTGGCGTTTCACCGCCTGGGTTTTACCATTCTCGGTCAGATCCACCACCAGCCGCAGGGAATCACTGCTCTGGGCTTGCCCGGCGCGGATACTTTTCACCAGATTGTTGCCGCTGAACATCAATGGCAGCCCCTGGATTACCCCGGACTGTTTGATATCTAGTGCCACGCTGCGCCGGGTATTCTGGTTAAAGGCATAATCTGGGTCGCCAATAAAACTGAGGGTGATACGCGCCTGGCGGTCGCCGTTGGATACCTGGATGTCAGATAAGCTCGCCGCCCCAGCGGAGGCGCACAGCCACAGCAAGGCAAAACACAACCAACCTTTTAGCTGACTCATTCCCGTATCCCTTATTATTGGGCCAACCGGCCCAGCAGCGCTTCACCGTTACCGGAAACCGCTTTAACCAGCGCCTCGCGCCCCTGATCCTGATAGCTCAGGTGAATTTCAATGTCTGGCTCTGGCAGCACGCCCTGGCCCTGCTGCGGCCACTCCACCAGGCAGATGGCGTCGTTAGTGAAGTAATCACGGATCCCCATAAACTCGAGTTCTTCCGGGTCTGCCAGGCGGTATAAATCGAAGTGATACACCGTCAGGTTTTCCAGAGCGTAAGGCTCCACCAGGGTGTAAGTCGGGCTTTTCACATTGCCGTTATGGCCCAGCGCATGGAGGAACCCCCGGCTAAAGGTGGTTTTCCCGGCCCCCAAGTCGCCATACAGATAGATCACGGTGGAACCCTGGCAGGCCCGTGCGATACGGTCACCCAAGTTTAACGTCGCTTGTTCGTCAGAGAGCGGGATTTCACGGTTTATCATTTTTAGCTATTCATTTCCGGGTTAACAAAACGGTACAGCGTGGTAAATAAATCACTCGCCAGCATGCCTCGGGTGCCAAAGCGCTCCGCCACGGCATCGGCGGCAGCACCGTGGGCAACGGCACCGGCACAGGCTGCATCATAGAGGGAAAGCTTCTGCCCCAGCAATGCGCCAATGATGCCGGAGAGCACATCCCCCATGCCACCGGTCGCCATGCCGGGGTTACCCACATCGGCAATGGCCTGTTCACCGTGGCTTGTGGCAATCAATGTCCCCGCCCCTTTTAACACCACCACACCCCCATAACGCTGGGCCAGACGGTGCGCGGCGGCGGGCCGGTTGTGTTCAATATCCGCCACGCTGCAATTCAGTAAACGGGCGGCCTCGCCAGGGTGGGGGGTGATCAGACGATTTTGACGTTTATCCGGGCTGATTGCCAGCAGGTTAAGGGCATCCGCATCCCATAACATCGGTTTGCGGAAGTTTTCCACTTTACGCAGCGCTTTCTTACCCCATGCCCCCTGCCCCAAACCGGGGCCAATCACCACCACATCCGCCCATTCCAGTGCATCATCAAGGGTTGAATCATTCAAGAATTGCACCATTAGCTCCGGGCGCGCCGTCAGCAATGGCGGGATATTTTCTTCTCGGGTGAGTACCCGCACCAGCCCGGCCCCGGCCCGTAACGCCGCCTCCCCGGCCATACGAATAGCACCGGCTGTGCCATGGTCACCACCGATAATCACCAGCCTGCCATTGTCGCCCTTGTGGGCGGTGGCCGAGCGGGGATACAACCAACGGGGCATATCACTGGCGTCATAACGGCCCCATTCCGGCACCTGTTGGGCCAGCCAGCCATCAAGCCCCAGGCTATGGTAATGGAGCTGCCCTACGCACTGACGGGCCTGCCCGGTTAATAAACCCGGCTTAAGGGCGATAAAGGTGATGGTATGGTCGGCTTTTACCACCGCACCGGGTGTGGCCCCGGTTTCAGCCAGCAAGCCAGAGGGAATATCCAGCGCCAGCGCGGGTGCAGGGTGGCCATTGATCCGCTCGATAAGACCAGCCACATCGGAGCGCGGGGCTGCGTTAAGCCCGGTACCTAATAAGCCATCAACAATAAGGTCAATGCCTTCGGGGAAAGTGAGGGAGCTTTCATGGATAACGCCACCGGCGCTGAGCCAGGCATCCCGGGCCTGTAGGGCTTCCTCTGGCAGGGGCTTGTCGCTATCGAGGGCGAGTAGCGTCACCTGAAGCCCCTCGGCCTGGGCCAGCCGGGCTACCACGTAGCCATCGCCACCGTTATTGCCGTGGCCGCAGAGGATTAGCCAGTGTTGGCTGGCAGGATAATGTTGCCGGGCGCATTCCCAGGCGGCGTTGCCCGCGCGCATCATCAGTTCATACAGGGTTAGCCCCAGGCTATCGGCTGCATCGGCTTCCGCCTGGCGTAACCAGCCCGCCGACCACAGATGGTGAGGTAATGTTTTAGTACCCGGTTTCATTGCTTGCCACCCACTGCGTGTTTCACCACAGCCGTCCTTCAATTTTGTCTGGCTGAATTCTAGACCTTATCGTCCAGAGTTGCTCCAAAGTAGCATGTTTGGACAGGATGGAAATGTGCGCACTGTAGCGGCCGAAGTTTCTTATCGGCATGTGAATAAAAA
>CBIFWW010000179.1:0-6103 GCA_966186435.1 uncultured Enterobacteriaceae bacterium | reverse complement strand
GCAGAAATATTCGTTAAAAAACAATGCCGGTCACCTTAAGTGACCGGCATTAGGGCCGAAGCCCCCTTAAAGATGGATTACAATGTGGGTTGGTCTGGCAGTTTCGAATCGACGGCTGGGGTCGGCTCCTCCAGGATTTCCAGCACCTCCTCTGGGTCTTCGTCGGGCAGGGGGATTTCATTCACCCACACCGCATACAGGCGATAGGTTACTGCCAACAACACCGGGCCAATAAACAAGCCAATCATGCCGAAGGCAATCAGCCCACCGATTACCCCGGACAAAATCAAGATCAGTGGCAAATCTGCCCCCATCCTAATTAGCACTGGGCGGATAAAGTTATCCAGGGTGCCCACTACGCAGCTCCACACCAGCAGTACGGTGCCCCAAGTGGTGTCACCAGTCCAATACAACCAGATAATCGCCGGGATCAGTACCAGTAATGGGCCAATTTGCACCAGGCAGCAAAGGATCATCACCACGGTTAGCAGGGTGGCATAAGGGATACCGGAAATTGCCAGGCCAATCCCCCCCAGCACCCCTTGCACCAGGGCGGTGACCACCACGCCCAGCGCCACGGCCCGCACGGCTTGTGCGGCCAGGATCATGGCTGCATCGCCACGTTGTCCCGCCAACCGGTAAGCGAAGTGGCGGAACCCTAGGGCTACTGCCTCACCGCGCCAGTACAGCACGGCGCTGAACAGCAACATCAAACCACAGTGCATCACGAAGCTACCCACGTGGGCGATCTGGCCGATAAACCAGGTGCTGGTGGTGCCAACGTAGGGCTGCACCTTGGCCATAATCGCTTTACCCCCGCTTTGCAGCAGGTTTTGCCAGCTGTGATAAAGCTTATCGCCCACCAACGGGATGCTATTTAGCCACTCAAGCTGTGGCGGAGCCATATTGCCGGTGGTGGCCCATCTGATCACCGGGGCGCTGCCATCCACCAGGCTGTTAACCAGCAAGGCAATGGGGATGATGAACAGTAAAATCAATAACAGCGTCATCACCAGCACGGCCAGGGAACGGCGCCCCCAAAGCAGCCGCTGCAAACGCAGCAGTACCGGCCAAGTAGCGATAACCACGGTGCCAGCCCAGGCGAAGCCCAAAATGAACGGCCAGACCACCCAAACACAGGCGACAATCATCAATACCAAGAATAAAACAGAGAGCAAAATACGTGGAGTGTCCAATAGCGGGCGTCGTATATCCATAAACCACATTGACCTTTTTCATATGCTAACGGTGCGCGAAAGAGAAGGGTTAAAAGCCACCGGTTACCCTCATTCTAGTTAATTTTCATTGCACTGTAAGGTTTAGCTTGCGGAGAAAATCCCCGGCAGGGACTCCCTGGCACCGAGGAAGTGTGATAAAACCATGACTGCGCAATGCAAACGATAAACTACAACACAACATCCCATTCAGGCAGGGTCAATACGCATGATCCCACAACTTTCTCAAGCCCCGGGCTTAGTGCAACGGGTGCTGGACTATTTGAAGGCACTAGAGCAAAACGGTTTTACCGGCGATACCGCTACCCATTATGCCGACCGGCTGACCATGGCGACGGATAACAGTATTTACCAACTGTTGCCCGATGCGGTGGTGTTCCCCCGCTCTACAGCGGATGTGGCGCTGATCGCCCGGTTGGCGGCGGAGCCACGTTTCAAAGAGATCACCTTTACTCCACGGGGCGGTGGCACCGGTACCAACGGCCAGGCCCTGAACCAGGGGGTGGTGGTGGATATGTCGCGCCATATGAACCGCATTATCGAAATCAACCCGGAGCAGGGCTGGGTGCGGGTAGAGGCTGGGGTAATTAAAGACCAGCTCAATCAGTACCTTAAACCCTATGGTTATTTCTTTGCGCCGGAACTGTCCACCAGCAATCGTGCCACCTTGGGCGGGATGATTAATACTGATGCCTCCGGCCAGGGGTCGATGGTATACGGTAAAACCTCCGACCACGTGCTCGGGGTACGCGCCATCCTGATGGGGGGGGACCTGCTCGATACCCGGCCAATGCCGGTATCGCTGGGGGAGAATTTAAGCAAAGACGATAGCACCCAGGGACGTATATACCGCACCGTGTTGGAGCGCTGCCGCAAACAGCGCCCGCTGATCCTTGAAAAGTTCCCCAAACTGAACCGCTTCCTGACCGGCTACGACCTGCGCCACGTGTTCAATGACCGGATGAGCGAGTTTGACTTGACCCGGATTTTGACCGGCTCTGAAGGCACCTTGGCCTTTATCACTGAGGCCCGGCTCAATATCACGCCAATCCCGAAAGTACGCCGCCTGGTTAACGTCAAATACGATGCCTTTGATTCGGCCCTGCGTAACGCCCCATTTATGGTGGCGGCGAAGGCGTTGTCAGTGGAAACCGTGGATTCCAGCGTTCTGAATCTGGCTCGGGAAGATATTGTTTGGCACTCCGTTAGCCAGCTGATAACCGATGTGCCCGGTAAGACCCTGCTTGGGCTGAACATCGTAGAGTTTGCCGGGGATGAGGAAGCCGCCATTGATAATCAGGTGGATGCGCTATGCCAGGGGCTGGATCAGCTTATCGAAAAGGGTAAAGCCGGGGTGATTGGCTGGCAGGTGTGCCGCGAGCTGGATGGGGTAGAGAAAATCTACGCCATGCGTAAAAAAGCCGTGGGGCTGCTGGGCAATGCCAAAGGGTTAGCCAAACCGATTCCTTTTGCCGAAGACACCTGCGTGCCGCCGGAACATCTGGCGGATTATATTGCTGAATTCCGCGCCCTGTTAGATAGCCATAGCCTGAGCTACGGCATGTTTGGCCATGTGGATGCCGGGGTACTGCACGTGCGCCCGGCGCTCGATATGTGCGACCCTAATCAGGAGCTGCTGATGAAGCAGATCTCTGACGAGGTGGTAACGCTGACCGCCAAATACGGCGGCCTGTTATGGGGAGAGCACGGCAAAGGCTTCCGCGCGGAATACAGCCCGGCGTTCTTTGGTGAGCAGCTGTATGAAGAGTTACGGCGGATTAAAGCGGTGTTCGACCCGGATAACCGCCTGAACCCCGGTAAAATTTGCCCGCCGCTGGGGGTGGATGCACCGATGAAGCAAGTGGATGCCACCAAGCGCGGCACCTTTGACCGCCAGATCCCGGTGAATACCCGCCAGTCCTGGCGCGGGGCCATGGAGTGTAATGGCAACGGCTTGTGCTTTAATTTTGATGCCCGTAGCCCGATGTGCCCGTCAATGAAAATCAGCCAAAACCGTATCCACTCCCCGAAAGGCCGGGCCACCCTGGTCAGGGAATGGTTGCGGCTGTTGGCGGATCGGGATGTGGACCCGTTGGCACTGGAAAAAGCCTTGCCGGGTAAAGGGGCCAGCCTGAAGTTGTTGATAGATCGCACTCGTAATAGCTGGCACGCCCGCCGTGGAGAGTATGATTTTTCCCATGAGGTGAAAGAGGCGATGTCCGGTTGTCTGGCTTGTAAAGCCTGCTCTACCCAGTGTCCGATTAAAATTGATGTACCGGAATTCCGTTCACGCTTCTTACAGCTCTATCACACCCGCTATCTGCGCCCATTGAAGGATCACGTGGTGGCGAGCGTCGAGAGCTATGCACCCTTGATGGCCCATGCCCCTCGCACCTTTAATTTCTTTATCAGCCAGCCTTGGGTAAGAAAACTGTCGGAAAAGCACATTGGCATGATTGACCTGCCGCTGCTGTCTGCGCCGTCGCTTAAGCAGCGGATGGTGGGCCACCGTTACGCCAATATGACCCTCGAACAGCTTGAGGCATTGAGTGAGGCTGAACGCGCCCGCACGGTGCTGGTGGTGCAGGATCCGTTCACCAGCTACTACGACGCCGATGTGGTGGCTGACTTTGTGCGGCTGGTGGATAAGCTCGGCTATCGCCCGGTGTTGCTGCCGTTTTCACCCAATGGCAAGGCCCAGCACATCAAAGGTTTCTTGACCCGCTTCGCCAGGACTGCCCAAAAAACCGCTGACTTCCTCAACCGGGTCGCCGGGTTGGGGATGCCGCTGGTGGGCGTCGATCCGGCTCTGGTGCTTTGTTATCGCGACGAATACAAACAGGCGCTGGGGGATCAACGCGGTAGCTTCCACGTCCAGTTGGTTCATGAGTGGCTCCCGCAAGCGTTGGCGAACACGCCCGAGTCTGTTACCGGTGGGGAAGCGTGGTATCTGTTCGGCCATTGCACTGAAGTAACAGCGCTGCCTATGGCCACCCAACAGTGGCAGAAGATCTTTGCCCGCTTTGGCGCCCGGCTGGAAAACATCAGTGTTGGCTGTTGTGGAATGGCGGGCACCTATGGGCACGAAGTCCAACATCATCAGAATTCGCTGGGTATTTATCAACTCTCCTGGCAACAGGCTATGCAACGCCTGCCGCGCAACCGCTGCCTGGTCACCGGCTATTCTTGCCGCAGCCAGGTGCAGCGAGTGGAAGGTAGTGGCGTCAGGCATCCATTACAGGCATTACTGGAGATCATTCCATGATTTGGCGACGTAGTGCCACCCTCGAGGCGTTAAACGCCATGGGTGAAGGCAATATGGTGTATCACCTGGGCATTCAATTTACCGCCCTGAACCACGACAGTATTGAAGCCACCATGCCGGTGGATCACCGCACCAAACAGCCTTTTGGCTTATTACACGGCGGGGCGTCGGTGACCCTGGCGGAAACCCTCGGCTCCGTGGCCGGGTATCTGTGCAGCGAGGGAGATCAACGGGTGGTAGGGTTAGAGATTAACGCCAACCACCTGCGGTCCGCGACGGAGGGGACGGTGCGCGGCCTGTGCAAACCGGTACACCTGGGCCGCCGTCATCAGGTATGGCAAATTGAGATCTTCGATGACAGCGGCAGCCTGTGCTGCACCTCGCGCCTGACCACGGCATTGATTTAAAGACAGGCGTTTTTGCGGTACCCGCCCGGCGGCGGGGTGGATCTCAGGGCGAACGCCTGCTGGGATTCTTAGCCGTACTTCATTAAAATGGTCGCTAACGTATCGTCGCTGTTGCGCAGAACGTTGGCAGCTAGCGTCAGCTTGCACATCATTATAACCAACGGCTCATCTCTATCTCTTTCAATCCATTTAATTAATATGTGACTAACTGGGCAGGGTCGTTAACACTGATGTCTTTCTTTCTTCATCAATCTCCCACGCCCTACGGCTATATTTGCCACAGCCCCGGCTTTAGCCGCTTACAAAAATAGGTATTATCTATACATGTTACATCGGCCTGCCAATCGCCGAAGCATCCTAATATAAATTCATATATTTCATCTTGTTATCAATTGCTGCCTGTCAAATCCCCCTCTCAGATTAAGGTCTAGACTTACAGAATGACCTTTTTTCATCAATAACCCTGCTCGCCAGAGGTTGAAGTGATAATGGTTATCACTACCATAAGGTAAGTAGTTCAAGCCATTTATCGAGGTGCCATATGGATATAAAAACAGAAACCTTTAGCCCGGATGATTTCCGCTGGCAGGGGTTAACCATCACCCCTGCCGCCGCAGCCCAGATCTGCCAGCTCGTGTCTGGCAAGGAGGGGGTATTGGGGGTGCGTTTGGGCGTGAAGCAAACCGGTTGCGCCGGGTTTGGCTATGTGCTGGATACGGTGACAGCCCCCGAAGACGATGATTTGATGTTTGAACAGGACGGCGCCCGTATATGGGTTTCCATTAAAGCTTTGCCATTTATCGATGGCACCGAAGTGGACTACGTTCGGGAAGGGCTAAACCAAATATTCAAATTTAATAATCCTAAAGCACGCAATGAATGTGGTTGCGGTGAGAGTTTTGGCGTTTAAGTTCAGGTGAGCGTATGTCGAAAAATAATCAATCCACTGATGATGTTAATACCTGGCGTGGCCCGCTGAATTACAAAGAGGGCTTCTTCACTGCTCTGCAAACAGACGAGTTAGCAAAAGGGATCAGTGAAGATGTGGTGCGGGCAATCTCAGCCCGCCGTAACGAGCCGGAGTGGATGCTGGAATTCCGCCTTGAAGCTTTTCGAGCGTGGCTGGAAATGGAAGAGCCTCACTGGCTCAAAGCCCACTATGACAAATTGAATTATCAGGATTACAGCTACTATTC
>CBIFWW010000178.1:0-6205 GCA_966186435.1 uncultured Enterobacteriaceae bacterium | reverse complement strand
TCAGGTGTTAGTGTTCTTACGGACGTGGGGGTTCAAGTCCCCCTCTTCGCACCACTATGCAGTCGAATCGAAACAACATCAAGTAGCCGGAAACGGTAGCTTAAAACAGTGCGAAGGTGGCGGAATTGGTAGACGCGCTAGCTTCAGGTGTTAGTGTCCTTACGGACGTGGGGGTTCAAGTCCCCCTCTTCGCACCACTTTTAAGCCCTCTCAGAAAGACTTTCCTTGCAGTACCATCATTACTAAAGTCACTACGCCCGCCACCGCGATACAAGATGGTAGTAAGATAAAATGGCGCAGCCGTTTGTGATAAATCATCAGTGCCGTACTTAACAACGCCAGCACCAATACCACCCGCCAGGCATCATAGGGCAAACCCAGCAGCACCAACCCGCTGACAAACATCCCCGGAAAAATAATCCCCCATCCGCTACCCAGCGCCTTTTGCATTGTTTTGCCTGCTTCATTAATAGGAATGATAATTAATAGCATATGGTAGTTTTTATCATTTGTCATGGACTCTGCGGTATGGATGACAGTTTGTTCCACAAATGTTACATTGCCGATCTAATCAAACCGTCGCCTTCAGCGATTGTTTCCTCTGGCGCGTCAACCGTGGTGCGGTTTTGTCTTTAAGGTTTTAGATGTACTCCCTATGATGACGTTCAAAATATGGCGGGATTTGCTGGATGAAAAGAACCGGCTCCACGCGCAGCTGTTCCTATTGCTCAACGCCTTTGCCAGCTTCCTCGGGCTTGCTACCCCCCTGTACGCCACACCACGGGTCACTCATACCGGCTTAATTATTCTGGCGACCAGCATCGGGTTATTGCTGTGGTTGAAACGCTACCCTAAAAAACGGCTCAACATTAACGTGGCCGGGCTGATCTTTGGCCTCCTTTGGGCTATGCATGTCACCCTCCGCTATGCGCAACTGAATCACGCCCCAAGCTCCTTTGCGGTTATTGCGTTAATGAGTCTGTTGTTTATCGGTGCCCTGGCCCTGAATGACAATCTTCGCGCCTTTATCTTGTTTTGCACCCCGGTAGCGGTGACCTTGCTATGGCTCGATAAGGGTGAGCATTTTACCCGGTTAGTTTACTGCGTGGCGGTGCCACTAGTGGGGATAGGCATCCAACACGTCATATCCCGGCGCAATGCCCGGTTTATCCTGGCCCTGATCACCCAGCTGCAAAATGAGAAAGACGCCCTCAATGATATCAGTATGCTGGACCCGCTCACCGGTCTCTATAATCGCCGGGGCCTGGCCAGCCGGCTTGAGGATTTACGTCAACAGGGCACTGAGAACGCCTTATTGCTGCTTGATATCGATCACTTTAAATCTTACAACGACCACCAAGGACATAGTCTGGGTGACCGCACATTAGTACACGTAGCCCGCGCTATTCGTGATAGCGTGCGCCCTCAGGACATCGTGGTGCGCTATGGCGGCGAAGAGTTTCTGGTATTGTTGGTGGGCATGCCTTTGTATGAGGCCAGAATATGGGCGGAGAAGATCCGCCAACAGGTACATCAGTTACACATCCCTCATCCCCATAACAATCAGGCCGACAGGTGCATCACCCTTAGTGCCGGGGTGGCCTGTGACAGTAATCAACCCTTTGAACAAACAGTATTATTGGCCGATACCGCGTTATACCAGGCTAAAAAAACCGGGCGTAACCGGGTGGTTGTGATAGGCGATATCCTTATAGAACAGTGAACTGGCACCGGGAATACTGCTTGTCATCTATGGAATCAATAGATAATATTATAAATCATTATCATTTAGATTTCGTATTTGCTTATGGCTTACCGCAACTTACACATTGCCGATTTCCCACTCTGGAGCAAACCTCAGAGCGAAATAGCGCTGCCTTTAGGGCAACGCATCGAGCAATTGTTCGCCCGCCAGCGGCCCCATTTGAATGACATCATCGATTTCTCTGGCCATCCTCCTCATGATGCCATGACGTTGGCAGAATGGTCCCAGCCTGCACGTTTGGCCTCACTGCTGGCAAGCTATCAAGATCATATCTACCACAAACACCCAGAACGTGCCGTTGAACAGAAGGCCCTGAAATCATTATGGGTCCAATGGTATGTCGGGCTGGTGGTGCCGCCGCTGATGCTGGCGTTGTTGTGCCAGCCCCAGGCCATCGATCTCGATCCGCAGCGGCTTCATACACAGTTTCATGAGTCAGGCAGGGTGGCAAAATTCTGGATGGATGCCCGCGAAGACCGGCACTTGACCATGGTACCTTTAGCGCATCGCTTGGATAATCTTTGGCGCGATGTAGTGCAGCCGGTAGTGAATGCCTTAGAGCAAACCGGTGATATCAGCGGCAAGCTTATCTGGAGCAATACCGGCTATCTGGTGGGCTGGTTCCTGACTGAGATTAAACCGTTGATTGGTGAGGAACAGTGCCAGGCATTGCGCCAGGCTTGTTTCTTCGAACGCACCCTTGTCAATGGTGAAGATAACCCGCTGTTCCGCACTATGATTGTCCGCAATGGCCTGTTAGCCCGCCGCACCTGCTGCCAGCGCAACAAGCTGCCTGGTGTTCAACAATGCGGTGATTGCACACTCAGCTAAACCCCATTAAAAAACGGCGGGTTTCCCCACCGTTTGTCGAGTGACGCCACCGCACCGGTGGCGTTTTTGTTATCAGGCAACCTGCTGCTGTTCTTCCGCCGCACGCTGTGCTTCTTCCGCTTCCTGTTTCAGTAATTGTTTCTCGTACACTTTAAAGAACGGGTAGTAGATGATGGCGGAGACACAGGCCAGCGCAATCACAAGAACGGCGGCACGGAAGTCCCAACCTAAAGCCCATGCTGCACCAATTGGCGCTGGTGCTGTCCAGGGTACGACTGAGATAACCCTGCCAATCAGATCCATCTTCATCACGCCCCAGGCCAGAATGGCGTTCACCATCGGTGCCAGTAGGAAAGGAATGAAGAACACCGGGTTCATCACGATTGGGGTGCCGAAAATAACCGGTTCGTTAATGTTGAAACAAGTTGGGACAATACTCAGCTTACCGATAGAACGCAGGTGAGCCGACTTACTGCGTAAGTAGCAGATAACCAGCCCCATGGTGGCACCGGAACCGCCCACCACGATAAAGAAAGTCCAGAATGCTTCCATAAAGATATGCGGCAACGGTGCACCGGCAGCCAGCGCGCTTTGGTTAGCACCCAGGTTGGTCAGCCAGAACATTTGCAGCATCCCGGAAACGATCGCCGCCCCGTGGATACCGGCAAACCACAGCAGGTGGCCAATCAACACCGCCAGCAGGATAGCAGGCAGGGAGTCAGCGGCAGACACCAGCGGCTTAAAGATTTCCATGATAGCCTGCGGGATCAGCATACCAAAGCTGTGCTGAACAACCAGGCTCAGCGGATACAGCGTCAGTACCACTACTAATACCGGGATCAGTAGATCAAAAGAGTTTTTGATCATCGGTGGAACCTGATCCGGCAGGCGAATGCCGATATTGCGAGCTTTCAGAAAACGCATCAATTCAACGCAGTAGATCGCCACCAGAATAGCGGTAAAAATCCCGGTGCCCCCCAGGCTATGCACGGGCAGTGTACCGGTGGTTTTTGGCGCAGCCACCAGCAGGAACGCCATCAGCGACAGCATGGAACACATAAAGGGATCCAGCTGGTACGTATTCATATAATGCTTGCCGAGATTGTAAGAAATGGCGCAGCAAATGTAGACCGACATGATCCCCATGGTCATATCGAATGGGGTCAGAATTTGGCCTTCAAACTGTTTAGCCAGATCCAGCCAGCCCCGGGCAAAGCCCCAGGTGGTGTCAGGTGAGAATGGCGGGTAAGCAAAGACCAGCAAGAAAGATCCCACAATCATAAATGGCATCGCGGAGATAAACCCATCGCGGATAGCCATTACGTGGCGCTGCGCAGAAATACGCCCCGCTATCGGACTAACATAGTTTTCAACAAACCGGAAAATCAAATTAAAGGCAGCATTGTTTGCAGACATAGCGGCTCTCCTGTCAGGCGACCATCATGAGCGGGCAACAGCCCAGGCTCGTTCCATAATCCATAGCATTTATGACCGATGCCGGGCCTGGTACGCAGGGCACCTTCCAGATCACCACTATGCTGTCAGGTAGACCAGCACTACAGCACAACAACATACGTTTCATAGACGGCTCTTATTATTCGATGCAGAGGTAGGTTACAAACTTAGTATTCATTGACTAATCACACTCTGCAACCGGTTACAGTAACCGGTTTCTATGATTGTGAGGGCGATCCAGAAATTTCTGAAATGTTGCAGTGAGCCGGGGAGCGAACCGTCTATAGCAAGGGGCCTCTTGTGACAGATTACTCACTGCATTTAACCCGGAGAAAATCCTGAGTTTGCAGTCTGTGCAGCAATTCTTTGCAGAGCACGCCCCCGATATCGATATTATTGAATTGAATCAAAGCACCGCCACTGTCGCCCTGGCCGCCGAGGCCTATCAGATTGAACCAGGTCAGATTGCTAAGACACTGTCTTTGAAAGTTAAAAACGACATCATTCTGATTGTTGCCTGTGGCGATGCCCGGTTGGACAATAAAAAGCTGAAAAAGACTTTTAGCGCCAAAGCCCGGATGCTGGCGAGTGATGAAGTGGTGTCCTGGACCGGCCACCCGGCAGGTGGGGTTTGCCCCTTCGGGCAGGAAAACCCGTTGGCCGTCTATTGTGACGTCAGCCTCAAACAACATTTAGCATTAAGTAAGGTTTTGTGGGGCGGGAAAACGTATCAAAGCGTAGTAATAATCAGAGTAATATTTCTGGTGCTATCTATAAAGGTTATGCCAGCTCCCGCCCCTGATGGGGCGGAAGTGATTTAGAGAATGCCGCTACGGCTTAGCAATACGTCCGCCGCATCAAGCAGTTGGGTATCTCGCTGGACCCCCAATTTGCTCATGGCATTAAACTTATGTGCCCGAATAGTTTTGATGTTGCGATTGAGCTGCTGGGCAATCTGCGAAACGGAATACCCCTTAGCCATAAAGGAGAGGATACGCCGCTCCGTTGGACTAAGCACCCGCACGCTCTGCCGCAGCATACTGTAATTCTCAGAGGAATCGATCACCCGGATTCGCCCGAGCAGCGTATCCAGCAGATTCATCGCCAGGGTGTCCAAAGGCTCAGACTTACTGAAAATCCCATGCAATGTCACAGGCGTAAGTTTCGCCACCATCTGATAAGCCCCCTGGCCTTGCACCAGAATAATGCGCAATGTTTCCGGGTACGCCCCGGCCAGGAATGACAGATCGTTGAAAAACTCCCGGCGCTCCTGACGCGAGATGCCAGGTGCAAAAATCACCGCCCGGTAATCGTATTTATTCAATGCATCGCGGCAGGAAGCAAAGCTGGTAAAACACTCGACTTTAAAATTATTACCCGCCAGATTTCTCAATAGATTACACAACCCGGCGCGGCTCATGGCACAGTGTTCAATCAAGGCAATGCGCCTGGTTGTCTCAATCAGTTCCATTTCCAGGCCTCCCGATGAGAAGGCTGGATATTTAACTCCCACATACCATGGAGGCTGTTAATCCACGCATACATTTCAGCATTACTGCGCAAAGAAAGACGGCGCATGGCGCTATTCTTTTGAGCGCTGACGGTTTTATTACTCTTTTTCAACAGCTGAGATATCTGATTTATACTCCAGCCTTTTGCCAGAAGACGCAGTACCTGGCGCTCAGAAAGCGTCAGTTGTAATCCTGGCATCGCCTGTTGATATAACGATGGGGCCGCTGGCGCTATGTCATTATCGGCTGTCGTAACTTGCTCGAGTCCAATATTGATAGCATGAATATAATCTTCCAACGCAACGCATCGGGAATATACTTGAACCCGCTTGCTGGAGAATAATGTAGCGATTTCTGATAAAGCTGTATCTGGCACCAGAATGATAAGCGGTACCCTTCCTGCCGCACCTTCTGTTAAAAGCGTACGGATATCAGTCTGTATGGTGGCGGGGTCGCCGGAAAGTTCGATGATAATTAGCCGGTTTGGTTCTTTCAAACGGCTAAATAACGCACTCATTCCGGAATACGTATCCACCGAAATTTCAGGGAAATATTTTTGGGCCTTGCGCTCCAGGGCATTTAGCATCAGAGGGCAACGACTCATCATAATAATGTGCTTACAACGTCCATGCAGCATATCTAC
>CBIFWW010000177.1:0-6266 GCA_966186435.1 uncultured Enterobacteriaceae bacterium | reverse complement strand
GAATATGTAAGTGATTCGATCAGCGTACTAAATAGCCACCATCGACGACTAATAAATGACCATTGACATAATCAGAAGCGCGGCTGGCTAAATAAACGGCGGCGCCCATTAAGTCCTGGGTATCACCCCAACGGTTTGCTGGAATATGATCGAGAACGCGTTTATTGGTTTCCGGGTTTTTACGGGTTTCGGTGGTAATTTCGGTGGCATAATAACCAAGAGCAATACCATTCACCTGAATATTATATTGACCAAGCTCATCACAATAAGCTTTGGTGAAACCAGCAAGCGCATGTTTAGTTGCAGAATAAGCCGGTGACCACTGGCCGCCTAAATAAGAGAATAATGAGCATATATTAATAATCTTGCCGCTTTTTTGCGGGATCATATATTTTGCGGCTTCATGGCTCAGCTCGAAGGCGGCGGTCAGGTTGACAGCAATCATCGGGTCCCAATCTTCACGGCCAAAGTCCAGTACCTGGTTCAGTTTACAAATCCCGGCGTTATTCACCAGAATATCGACCCCACCAAAGCGTTCTACGCAGGCGGCGATAATCTTAGCTGGCGCGCCCTGTTCAGTGATGTCCACCTGCATAAATTCGACTTCAACGCCTTGCTGTTCAATGATTTCACGGGTTTCGCCGTTGTCTTTCACAAAGCTTGGGATAAACAGGTTAGCCCCTGCTTTCGCCATGGCCATAGCAAAAGCCTGCCCCAGGCCGCTGTTACCACCGGTGACGATGGCGGTTTTCCCTTTAAGGGAGAAGAAATCCATGTTGAAAGCATTCAAAGATTCGAGTGACATAATTTTAATCCTGGGTTTTTTAAGGACAAAAAAAAGAGAAAAGCAAGCTTCCCCGCGACAGGGAAGTTACTTTTCTCATCGTCTCTAGTAACTGGTTAATAGGAATAACACAGCCATTTAGCATTTGGTGTGATAGCTATCACAAAGCGGTTTATCGCATTTTTATCGCTGGCAATTTTCAATCCTCCAGAATGAATCGTGACTACTCTCACAACAATATATCCACTCTTATGGTATTTATTCACTAATTACTAGAGCCGACGAGAAAAGTAATCCACCCAGAGATGGGCGGTTTACTTTTCTCTTTTTTTTGCTTACTAAACGAGAACGCGCCATGCAAAGATCTAATTATCGCCGCTGGTTGACCCTGTTGATAATAAGCTTCAGCGGAGGTGTAAGTTTCGATCTTGCCTATCTTCGCTATATATATCAAATCCCAATGGCGAAATTTATGGGATTCACTAATACCGAAATCGGGTTAATAATGAGTACTTTTGGCATTACGGCCATTATTCTTTATGCACCGAGCGGCATTATTGCGGATAAATTCTCCCACCGGAAAATGATGACCTCCGCCATGATTGCCACCGGGTTATTGGGGTTTGTCATGATGACCTACCCTCCCCTGTGGGCGATGCTTGCCATCCAGGTGGCCTTCGCCATTACCACCATCCTAATGCTCTGGTCAGTTTCCATCAAAGCCGCCTCTTTACTCGGCAACCATGAAGAACAGGGCAAAATCATGGGTTGGATGGAAGGGCTACGAGGAATCGGCGTGATGTCCCTGGCAGTATTCACCATGTGGGTGTTCTCCCGCTTTATGCCCGACGACCCGGCAAGCCTGAAGACCGTTATCGGCATTTACAGCGTGGTGTACATCGCCCTCGGCGTGCTGTGCTGGTTCTTCGTCGATGACAACTTTACCTCCCGCGAAGCTGACCAGGGCCAGACCAAACCTGGAAAGGGCTTCCAGTTAAACGACATTATCTCGGTGCTGAAGATCAATACCACCTGGTATTGCAGCATGATTATCTTCGGGGTTTACACTATCTACGCCATCCTGAGCTACTCCACCAACTACCTGACCGAGATGTATGGCATGTCCCTGGTAGCGGCGAGCTATATGGGGATTGTTATCAATAAAATCTTCCGCGCCATGTGTGGCCCGGTGGGTGGCCTAATCACCACTTACAGCCGCTTTAAATCCCCAACCAGGGTGATTCAGTTTATGGCGCTGGTGGCTATCGTCACCCTCGGTGCGCTGCTGGCTACCAACAGCAACCCACAATCGGTGGTTGTCGGCATCGGCCTGATCTTACTGCTGGCGTTTACCTGTTATGCCTCCCGCGGGCTGTACTTTGCCTGCCCGGGCGAAGCCAGAACCCCTAGCTTCATTATGGGCACCACCGTAGGGATTTGTTCGGTGATTGGCTTCCTGCCGGATGTGTTTGTCTACCCAATTATTGGCCACTGGCAAGATACACTGCCCCCGGCTGAGGCCTACCGCAATATGTGGATGATGGGTATGGGTGCCATGGGCATGGTGGTTATCTTCACCATCCTGCTGTACCGCAATATTGGTAGCACCCCAAAAGATACGGCGTCACTGGCAACGGAAGCCACCGGCCAGTGATGGTGGAAATATAAAGGAGAAGTAGCATGTCTAAATATATCATCGGCATTGATGGCGGAAGCCAGAGCACTAAAGTCGTCATGTATGATTTGCAAGGGAACGTGGTGTGTGAAGGGAAAGGGGCGCTGCAACCAATGCACACCCCTGATGCCGATACTGCCGAGCATCCTGATGATGATTTATGGACCTCCCTGTGTGCCGCAGGCCAGGATTTAATGCGTAATTTCAAAGGCAATGTGGCGGATATTGTCGGCATTGGCCTGGGTTCGATCCGCTGTTGCCGCGCCCTGTTGAAGGCCGATGGCACCCCGGCAGCGCCGCTGATCAGCTGGCAGGATAACCGGGTGACACGCCCTTACGAGCACACCAATAATGATGTGGCATACATCACCTCTTTCTCCGGCTACCTGACCCACCGCTTGACCGGTGAGTTCAAAGACAATATCGCCAACTACTTCGGGCAATGGCCGGTAGATTTCAGAACCTGGTCATGGAGTGAAGACCAGGCGGTGATGGACAAGTTCAACATCCCGCGCAAGATGCTGTTTGAGGTGCAGATGCCTGGCTCGGTGCTCGGCAACATCACGCCAGAGGCCGCCAAAGCCAGTGGCTTCCCACAGGGGCTGCCGGTGATTTGTACCACCAGTGATAAGCCGGTAGAGGCCCTGGGTGCCGGGTTGCTGGACGATGAGACTGCCGTGATTTCTCTCGGCACCTACATCGCCCTGATGATGAACGGCAAAGCGCTACCAAAAGACCCAAGCGCCTACTGGCCAATTATGTCTTCAGTACCGGAAACCCTGCTGTATGAAGGTTACGGTATCCGCAAAGGGATGTGGACGGTGAGCTGGCTGCGGGACATGTTGGGTGACTCACTGCTTCAGGACGCACGCAGTCAGGGGCTGTCGCCGGAAGATTTGTTAAATCAGAAGGCCTCGAAAGTGCCGCCGGGCTGCGATGGGCTGATGACGGTGCTGGATTGGCTGACCAACCCATGGGAACCCTACAAGCGCGGGATCATGATTGGTTTTAACTCCACCATGGATTACGCCTGGATCTATCGCTCGATCCTGGAAAGTATCGCCATGACCCTGAAGAATAACTACGACAACATGTGCAGGGAAATGAACCAGTTCGCCAAACACATCATCATCACCGGCGGCGGTTCTAACAGTGATCTGTTTATGCAGATCTTCGCCGATGTGTTCAACTTACCGGCTCGCCGTAATGCCATCAACGGCTGCGCCAGCCTGGGGGCGGCGATTAACACGGCGGTAGCTCTGGGACTGTATCCGTCCTATGCAAAAGCCGTGGCGGAGATGGTGCGGGTGAAAGATGTGTTTGAACCGGTGGCGGAAAATGCCGACCGTTACGATCGCATGAACAAGGGGATTTTCAAGGATCTGACCCAACACACCGATCCGATCCTGAAGAAGTCCTACGCGGTATTCCACGGCGAACTGGATAACGCTGACGCGATCCAGAGTTGGTCTAACGCTTAAAGCAGTGTGCCGGGCGCCCAGGCGCCCGGCAGTTTATCAGGCAATATTCAAATACTTGTGGGTCTGCATAGACAAGCGCCAGTTGCGGGCGATACAGGTTTCAATACACAGACGGGTAGCGTCTTCTTTTTGGCTGATAGGCTGG
This sequence comes from uncultured Enterobacteriaceae bacterium, assembly GCA_966186435.1. GTDB lineage: Bacteria > Pseudomonadota > Gammaproteobacteria > Enterobacterales > Enterobacteriaceae > CBIFWW01. Next base: position 2,181 of record CBIFWW010000177.1, on the reverse strand, counting down.
AGCGCAATGATCCGGTTCTTGTCATCGCACAGGGTCTCCAGCAGCTCATCCAGGGCTTCGATATCGCGAACCCGGCCTACCGGATGCTTAATCTCATCTGCCCGCAGCAGGGCCTGAGACAAAACGTCATAGCCGCCGCGCATATTCACTTTTGGTGATACCGTTACCCAGGTCCCCGGCGTGCAGCGCACTTCGTGGGTGCCGCTGGTTTCAATCTGGCAGCTAAACCCGTGGGATTCCAGCAAGGTGGTCAGCAGCATAAGATCGTGGATGCATGGCTCACCGCCGGTAATAACTACATGGCGGGCGGTATAGCCCTGGCGCTCTATCACTGCCAGCAAATCTTCCCCAGTGGCCGCGCCCCATTTGTCGCTTTCTTTGGTTTTCGCCAGCACGCTAAATAAAGACACTTCCCGATCGGCAAGTTTATCCCAGGTGTGTTTGGTGTCGCACCAGGCGCACCCTACCGGGCAGCCCTGCAGACGAATAAAGATAGCGGGAACGCCAGTAAAATAACCTTCCCCTTGCAGGGTCTGGAACATCTCATTAATCGGGTACTGCATAAGCATCTCTATTGGCAAAGTAAGCCGGGGATTATGGCAGATTTAGCCATTAGGATCATCTGAAGACGCGGATAGCGGCTTTAATTAAAAATTAGATCCCATCCAGCAAGAAATCGATAGCCGCTTTAACTTCAACTCGATACTGCCCGGCACCACAGAATTCATTGCCTAAAGCACGGACGGGAATACTGGCTAGCTCATGGGTCATTACCGCGTAATCTCTACCATCTTCCAGGGTGATAAGCGGGATTATACGAGCAGGACGGTTAGCGCCTGGGTATTTCTCTACTGGCAGTAGCGGGATAACTACCCGGCGATTTAACTGGCCGATAATATCGCTCGTCACATCAAGCAGTAGCGGGTAAATATCGCTTTTACCCGGATTACGGTAGACGGTAAATTGCATGATTAGAACGTCCTGTCGTCATCGCTAAAACAGCCGTTTTCATCATGAAAACGGTTTAACGCCTCAAGGGCTTCGCTATTTTCTTTCTGCCATTTAGCAGCGGCAAAACGGCGAAGTTCAGCATCCAATGCGGCGGCAAAAATGGCGCTGAGGTTAATCCCCGCCTCACGCGCCTGGCACAATAGGCCACGCTCAACCGCCATGGTGACGCTTTGTGTATTACGTTGCTTGGTTACCATGCTTCACCTTTTATTGTAAAAGCTCGTGCACATAACACGTAATTATACACGAGGTGGTGATTAAACCCTCATGCCGTCAGTGAATTCAGAATAGCTTGGCCTGATTTAGTGCCTGGGTAAACCGGGTAGTAATATCCTGGGGCCGGGTGATGGCCCCACCCACCACCACTGACCATGCCCCTGCCGCCAGGCTGTGGGCGGCGAGTTCAGGGGTAGCAATGTGGCCTTCGGCAATCACCGGCAGGGCCATGCCCTGGCTAAGTTGCCGCACTAAGGCAAAATCATCATCGGCCGGGGTTTTTCCGGCAGTTTCCGGGGTGTAACCACATAGCGTGGTACTGACACAGTCAAACCCCATCGCAGCCGCCGCCAGCCCCTCTTGTTGTGTAGCAATATCTGCCATTAACAATAGTGCCGGATAACGCTTGCGTATCTGCGCTACCAATTCAGCTAAACCGACCCCCCCAGGGCGTTTTCGGGCAGTAGCATCCAGGGCAATCATCGGCGGGCGGGCCGCCATCAACTCCTCCACATCCGCGAAGGTTGGCGTGATATAGATATCGCTATCAGGGTAATGACGCTTTGTAAGGGCGATAACCGGCAGGCTAATGGTTTGCATAATGGCCTGGAGATCCGCAAGGCTGCTACAGCGGATTGCGGCGGCACCGCCCTGTTGGGCAGCCAGTGCCATACGGGCCATGATGGTGGAGCCATGAAGGGGTTCATCTGCCAGGGCCTGGCATGAGACAACGAGTTTACCTTTGATGCTATCCAGCATAACGCTCTCCTAATCCGTAAAAGGTTATTAAGGCAGAGCTAGGGGCATAAAAAAACCCGCCGAAGCGGGTTTTGTGAAATCAGGGGGCAGGAATTATGCCTGACCTTTGATCTCTTTCAGACCGTTGAACGGTGCGCGTGCGCCCAGCGCTTCTTCGATACGAATCAGCTGGTTGTATTTAGCAACACGGTCAGA
>CBIFWW010000176.1:0-6303 GCA_966186435.1 uncultured Enterobacteriaceae bacterium | reverse complement strand
CATCTGGCAATTAACTATGCGTCATAAGCTGAAGCGTAGGGGCTTAAACCCCACCGGTACTTCTGAACGGCAAAGGCTGTTTTCTTGACGTGTTCCGTCAGTGTATGGTACCCAAAACAGGTTGCCGATGAGATGGCCGGACCTTAGGCAAAAAGGAATTCCCCTGTGGCTTCGCCTCAACATCCGCACCTGATTTTTAAAGGAAACCATCGATGAAATGGTTAGCACACAGGTTAAAACCCGCATGCTGGCATTTGGTATAGATGTTGCCTCCAGTGATGGAAAACAACCCGGTAGCATTGCGTCTTAGGGAAATGGAAACCCTGGAAAGGGTAGCGGAGCGCATTGATAAAATCTCCGTATTTGGGGGGCTTGATCAGGTGCTCAACGGATTGTTGAATATAAAAGGATAAAACAATGGCAGATAACGATGTCAGCGCCGAAATGCGTCAGCGGGTTGAACAGCAGTTAATAGAAGTAGAGCAGCGTTTTGGCGTCAAAGTGCTATTCGCCTGTGAATCTGGTAGCCGGGCCTGGGGGTTCGCTTCACCAGACAGCGATTACGATGTGCGGTTTTTATATGTTCATCCCCCTGAATGGTACCTACGGGTAGAACCAGGCAGGGATGTTATTGAGTTACCGATAGATGACGAGTTGGATGTGAGCGGCTGGGAATGGCGAAAGGCGCTGCGTTTGTTGAAGAGTGCTAACCCAACGCTTATAGAGTGGCTGAATTCCCCCGTTATCTATCGGCAGGAAAAACCGGTAATGGATGCCTTAAGGGCGGAAGTGCCGCAGTGGTTCTCTCCGTTGAAAGCCCGTTGGCATTATTACTCAATGGCCAGTAAAAACTTCCGTGGCTATCTCCAGGGGGATGAGGTACGTCTGAAGAAGTACCTTTATGTTCTCCGCCCATTGTTGGCGGTTCGCTGGATAGAGTCAGGTAAGGGTGAACCACCGGTACGTTTTGCCCGGTTGCTGGAAGGGGGTGAACTGGAAGCCGGGCTTCGCAACGAGATCGACACGTTACTGGAGCATAAGAAACAGGCGGGAGAAGCGCAATATGGCCCACGTCTGCCGCTACTTCACCAGTTTCTGACGTCTGAACTGGCCCGAGGTGAAAATGCCGGAGATTTACCCGACAGCCGTCAGGGCGAGACAAGCGCCCTGGACAAGCTATTAATGAATACCGTCATGGCACCATAAGAAAAGGCCCGGCATCGTTGACCGGGCCTTTTCTTATTCAAACAGATTGTGATGAAGTTTCTGCACCACCTGTTCGGCGTCGTCGCCGGGCACCAGGAAACACAGGTTATGGCTGGAGGCGCCGTAACAGATCATGCGGATGTTGAAAGGTTCAAGCACCCCGAAGACCTCTTTGCCGACGCCGCAGGCGCGGGAAAGGTTGTTGCCGATCAGTGCCACCAGGGCCAGGTTCTCTTCCACTTCAACCCGGCACAGGGAGGAAAGCTCCATCAGCAGGGATTGAGTGAGCAGGGTGTCCCCGGTGGAGGTAGAGCCGGTGGTGTCCAAGGTCAGGGCGATGCTGACTTCTGAGGTAGTAATCAGATCCACTGAAATATTGTGGCGCGCCAGGATGCCGAACACCTCCGCCAGGAAGCCGCGGGAGTGCAGCATATTCAGGCTGTGCAGTGTCAGTAAGGTTTGCTTGCGGCGCAGGGCCAGGGCGCGGAACAGCGGCGCATTGGCGGTCTGGTTGCACACCAGGGTGCCACCGGCTTTTGGTTCTTTGCTGGAGCCAACAAACACCGGGATATCGCTACGTACAGCGGGCAGCAGAGTAGCCGGGTGGAGAATTTTGGCCCCAAAGGTTGCCATTTCTGCTGCTTCGGCAAAGGCAATTTGATCAATGCGGCGGGCGGCTGGGGCGATGCGCGGGTCGGTGGTATAGATTCCCGGTACGTCAGTCCAAATATCCACCCGATTGGCGTGGAGGGCTTCGCCCAGCAGGGCTGCGGTATAGTCGCTGCCGCCGCGGCCAAGTGTGGTGGTACGGCCAGTAGCTTCACTACCGATAAAGCCCTGGGTGATCACCAGGCCTTCTGCCAGCCGTGGGGCCAGCTGCAATCCAGCCAGCTCAGAGAGGGCGGCGATATCCGGCTCGGCGCGGCCAAAGCGGTCGCTGGTACGCATCACTTTACGCACGTCAAACCATTGGACCTCCACGTCACGTTCACGCAGCACTTCAACAAACAGCAGGGTGGAGATCAGTTCGCCGTGGCTGACTAATTCATCGGTCAGCGCGCAAGAAGAGGCCAGTGAAGCCGCTTCCGCCAAGGTGCTGATGTTCTCCAGCAGGCGGTCGATCTCTTCGCGGATCACATCCGGGTTTTGAAACCGGTCGACAATGGCATATTGGATTTGGCGCAGGGCGTTGAGGCTGGCTGCCCGGTCTTCTGGTGCCATGCCTTCAGCCAGGGCCACCAGATTGTTGGTTACCCCCGCTGAGGCAGAAAGTACCACCAGACGTACCTGGCTGTCGGAGAGCACTACGTCTGCACTGCGGTTCATCGCATCAAAATCAGCAACGCTGGTGCCGCCAAATTTGGCCACGACCAGGGGGGAATAAATCTCAGTCATTATAACCTCGTGTCAGGGTGCCATTATTGATGGCGATTTAGATGTCAGCCTTGGCACAAAGGGTTGCAGAACCTGTGCGGTGCGCCTCTTTGGGTTGCGCCTTAAGGGCAAGTGAGGCCTTTAGAATTAAATTGTTAGCGATATGTTGTCAACGAATACCCGGCTCAGATAAGAGGAAATAATAACCTGCCGGCAGGTATTAATTTGGGGCTTATTAACTGGACTTCCCAGCGGCTTAACATGATAAACGCACATTTGTCCCTGGTAATTGAAGGGATAAATACACAAAATTCATCGCATCTCTGTTTTGAGGCGCTACAATCGACCTCAGCCACAATTCTCAAATCGAAAGAGTATTGCTAATGAAAAACATCAACCCGACACAAACTGCCGCCTGGCAGGCCCTCGAAAAACACTACGCTGAAATGAAAGATGTCACCCTTGCGGATCTGTTCGCAAAAGATGGCGATCGTTTCACTAAATTCTCCGCAACCTTCGACGATTTGATGCTGGTGGACTTCTCCAAAAACCGCATTACTGAAGAGACGCTGACTAAGCTCCAGGCTCTGGCGAAGGAAACCGATCTGGCGGGTGCTATTAAATCCATGTTCTCCGGTGAGAAGATCAACCGTACCGAAGACCGCGCCGTACTACACGTTGCCCTGCGCAACCGTAGCAACACCCCGATCATGGTGGACGGCAAAGATGTGATGCCGGAAGTGAATGCCGTGCTGGAGAAAATGAAGCACTTCTCCGAAGCCATCATCAGCGGTAGCTGGAAAGGCTACACCGGCAAAACCATCACTGACGTAGTGAACATCGGTATCGGTGGGTCTGACCTTGGCCCCTTCATGGTGACCGAGGCGCTGCGCCCCTACAAAAACCACCTGAACATGCACTTTGTGTCTAACGTGGATGGCACCCATATTGCGGAAGTGCTGAAGGGCGTGAACCCGGAAACCACCCTGTTCCTGGTAGCCTCCAAGACCTTCACCACCCAGGAAACCATGACCAACGCCCACAGCGCCCGCGACTGGTTCCTGAAAACCGCCGGCGACCAGCAACACGTGGCCAAACACTTTGCTGCGCTGTCCACCAACGGTAAAGCGGTGGGTGAGTTCGGTATTGATACCGCCAACATGTTTGAGTTCTGGGATTGGGTGGGTGGCCGTTACTCCCTGTGGTCTGCCATCGGTCTGTCCATTATCCTCTCCGTGGGCTTTGATAACTTTGTCCAGTTGTTGAGCGGCGCTCACGAAATGGACCAGCACTTTGCCCATACCGCGCCTGAGAAAAACCTGCCGGTGCTGCTGGCGCTGATCGGTATCTGGTACAACAACTTCTTTGGTGCGGAAACCGAAGCCATCCTGCCTTACGACCAATACATGCACCGTTTTGCCGCTTACTTTCAGCAGGGCAACATGGAATCCAACGGCAAATATGTTGACCGTAACGGCAGCCCAGTGGATTACCAGACTGGCCCAATCATCTGGGGTGAGCCAGGCACCAACGGCCAGCACGCGTTCTACCAGCTGATCCACCAGGGCACCAAAATGGTTCCTTGTGACTTTATTGCCCCGGCGATTACTCACAATCCGCTGTCTGACCACCATCCGAAATTACTGTCTAACTTCTTCGCCCAGACCGAGGCCCTGGCCTTTGGTAAATCCCGCGAAGTGGTTGAGCAAGAGTTCCGTGACCAGGGTAAAGATCCGGCCACCCTCGATAACGTGGTGCCGTTTAAAGTGTTCCAGGGTAACCGCCCGACCAACTCCATCATGCTGCGCGAAATCACCCCGTTCAGCCTGGGTGCGTTGATCGCGCTGTACGAGCACAAAATCTTCACTCAGGGCGCGATCCTGAATATCTTCACCTTCGACCAGTGGGGCGTGGAGCTGGGTAAACAGCTGGCTAATCGCATCCTGCCAGAGCTGAAAGACGGGGCGGAAGTATCCAGCCACGATAGCTCCACCAACGGTTTGATTAACCGCTACAAATCTTGGCGTGCCTGATAAGCAGCCATAAAAAAAACGCCGGCGTAATGCCGGCGTTGTTATTTGTGGTATCAGGCCACTCTTAGCGTTTCCACCCCTAGTAATGCCGCCAACTGTTCCAGCACTGGCCCCACGTGGCCCCGGCCGATGGCGCAGTGGTGGGCCGCGCCACCTTCGCACCACAGGCGGGTAAAGGCCCGCGCGCCGCAGCCAAAGCGGTAATGGCTATTGGTATTACCGATATCCAGCGTGTCATCGGCGACCGCCTCACCGTGGGCATACTGCAAGGTCACCCGGCCATCCCGATGCTCCACCACGGAGAGGAACGTCACCGGCCCCGGGGCGACCGTCATCTGTATCGACACCCCTTTGCCCGGTTTGCCGTGGTATACCGGCAGCGGCACTAAATTGACCCGGCCTTCGGCCATCAGTGGATGGGCAGGCCCATCGTGGCCCCACTGCACCGTGTCGGCGGTAAAGTTAATGCCATAGGGTTCAGAGAACGAGCCTCCGGCCCCCATCAGGCTGAGGATTTTCATCGCCAGCACGTTTTTGATTTCGCACTCGCCCGCTACCGGAACCCCCCGGGCGGTGAGCAGGGTGTTACCCATAATTACCGAGGTCATGGCGTTCTCATGGTCTGAGTCGGGGGCGCCTTCATAGTAATAGGCCAAGGCCCCGAGGCCGTGGCGCTGCGCCAGACGATCCAGCGCCACGGCGGTGGTGGCAGCCCGGGTGAGTTCCTCCGGCGGGCAGCTGGCGTCGATATCCATCACTTCACGCAGTTCATGGTATTTACGCTCGCGGTCGTCATCGCTGATTTGCCCGGCATAGGCCACCAGTTCATCCACTTCCAGCACACTGAAGCGTACCCCCAGCCGGGCGGAGAGGTTGGTCATGTTGGAATAGACGTCATACATGCCGTTGTAGTAGTGGCCCAATACACCCACCTGGGTGTGCGCCAGCGCCTGTTTCACCCTAAGTGCGGTGAGATAGTCGGCGGTTTCTTCCCAGGCAATATCGTCGTCGAGGTGCCCCACCACCAGGTGATAATCCACCCCGGCCCGCTGGAAAACGTTGACCAGCTCAGGTGCACTACAGGCCTGGCAATGGGCCAGCCACTGCCCGGTGCGCGCACCCCGATCGGCGAGCTGGTTAATGGCGGCCACCGGTACGCAAGGCTCCGGCTGGAGTGCCAGGATCAGCACCGGCAGCTTAAGGCGCTGGACCAACGGCAGTACCGTGGAACTCAACGCGTAAGTGGTGATATACAGCACCAGGGCATCGACCCGCTGCGCTTCAAAGCATTCGGTGGCACGGTCTGCCGCCGCCAGGCTATCCACCAGACCAACGTTGATAACCTGTTGCTGATCCTGAGTGAGCCGCCCGGCCACGGTGTTGAGGTAGCCCTCAAGCTGGGATTTCAGGCCAGAAAACTGGGGCCAGTAGGTTTCAAGGCCAATCCCGAACAAGCCTATTTTGCGTGGTTTCATCTCGCCTCCTGGGGCCATCACTCTCGTGAAAATTAGGTTGAATTAGCCCATTTTAGCGCGCGTGAATTCACCGGCATTAATGGTATGGACACCGTTGTAGGAAGGGTGGCAAATTCCCGAGGATCGCCTTGCGGAAGATCGCAAATTGGTAAACCACATTCTAAACAGAGCCATTAGCTATCATTAAGCATGGCCGTGGATAAATCGGGTTACCC
>CBIFWW010000175.1:0-6339 GCA_966186435.1 uncultured Enterobacteriaceae bacterium | reverse complement strand
ATTATACGTCACTAATAGGACAGAAGGGGCGCAAGGCCCCGTCAATTTCAGCAGGTTCAGTTACTGAAACAACATAACTGAGACGCAGAGCACACCTACCGCCAGCGGCCCCGAGCTGTATAGGAAGGAACAGGGTTCCTGCTCCCACTGCGGTGCCGTACAGGGCAAAGCTCCACAGGGGTTGTTCTTTAGAGCGGATTTCAAGCCAGATCCAAAAATAAATGATTTTGCTCAGGGCGTTACCTCCTCTTAGGAGGACGACGCAATGGCTGAAGTCATTCGTGATTTATCGTTGAATATTTCATCCATTTTTTCGGCCGGAGTCGGTGAACCGAGTAAAAAGCCCTGTAATGAGGTGCAGCCTAAAGCGGTTAGCAGGGCCTGCTGCTCAGGAGTTTCAATCCCTTCAGCCACCACCTCCAGATTCATTGAACGCGCCACCTCGATAATGGCACTTACCACCCGGGTATTTTTCTCATTCCCCTGAAGTTCTTTAACGAACAGCCGGTCAATCTTTAGTTCTCGGGCAGGGAGTTGGCGCAGATAAATCAGATTTGAGTAGCCAGTACCAAAATCATCTATAGAGACTTTTATTCCCAGCTTGTCGAACTGATTAAGAATTTGTGCGGTTTTATCTAAATTACGTAGTGCCACGGTTTCAGTAATTTCAAGGGTAATCAGGCCCGGCGGAATCTGGTGTCGGGCCAGGGCGTCGGTGACAATGCCCAGTAACCCTTGCTGTTCAAACTGCACGGTGGAAATATTAATCGACATGGTGATAGCGTGATGACCACGCTCACGCCACAGCTGGAGCTGGCGGCAGGCCTCATCAATTACCCACTCGCCAATCTCAACAATCAGGCCGGTTTTCTCAGCCATTGGTAGGAAATCTTCCGGCATTAACATGCCACGATTAGGGTTCTGCCAGCGCAGTAGGGCTTCAAAACCGAGAATTTTTCCGCTGATAGCGCTAACCCGCGGCTGATAATAAAGCTTGAACTGACGGCGGCCTAACGCCTGGATCAACTCCTGCAATAATGCTGGCTGCTGCTGGTTCATCGGCAGGGAATTAGGATTGTAGAAAGCCCAGCCATTGCGGCCATTTTTCTTCATGCTGTACATCGCCGCATCGGCATTCAGCATTAAGGTATAAGCGGTGGTGCCATGTAGCGGATAGGTGGCGATGCCAATACTAAGAGATACTCGCAGAATTTGGCTTTCTTGCTGGAAGGGGGTGTCGATGCTGTTCACCAGCTTATCGGCCAGTTGAGTGGTTTGGTTTATATTCGTCTGGGGAGCCAACAGCACAAACTCATCGCCGCCGAGGCGCGCCAGGGTCATTTCTTCCGAAAGCAGCGCCTGCATCCGGGTGGCGACGGATTTTAATAAACGATCGCCTACATGGTGCCCCCAGGCATCATTTACCAGTTTAAAGCCGTCCAGGTCCATATACATCACGACAAACTCGCCGCTGCCTTGGGAGATACGCTGTTCCAGCACCCGGTAAAACTGGGTACGGTTAGCCAGTTCGGTTAAGTGATCATAGAGCGCTATCCGCTCCAGTTGATTGTTGGCATGTTGTAGGCTTTCTGCCAGGCGATAGGCACGGACTTGGGCATCCAGCATCGACAACACTAACATGGAGCCAAGGATCACCAGGGTGACCACCGCCACCCATACCGACAGCCCTTGTTGGTTTAATCCGCCCCCCATGTGCATATGGGGGCTGGGATAAAAAGTGGCTGCCGCCATGCCGGTATAGTGCATGGCGGCAATGGCGGCTCCCATCACCAGAGAGGCGATCAGCCGCATCAACAGCAGGCCTTTAGCCCCCTGGCGCAGATGAAATGCCAGCCACAGTGCGGCACCGGAGGCCACGACGGCGATAAGTAGTGACAAGGCGACCAGCCACCCGTTCCAAATAATGCCATCGGCAATCATCACTGCGGCCATGCCGGTGTAGTGCATACTGACGATGCCCCCGGCGAGGATAACGGTGGAGATGAATAAACGCAGCCCGTTGAGTTCGTTACCTGTCACGGCAATGCGCAGGGAGACGATAGAGGTTACCACTGCCACTATTAACGATAAGGCGGTATAGGTCAGATCATAACGCATCGGCATCGGCATATTCATCGCCAGCATACCAATAAAATGCATTGACCAAATGCCGATGCCCATGGCAGTACCACCCACCACGTTCCAGATAAGTGCCGCTCTTTTATCAGACACTGCCACTTTACCGGCGGTATCCAGGGCCACGAAAGATGCCAGAATTGCCACTAGCCAGGAAACTGCAATCAAAACAACGTCCCATGTGGCATTTAGCATCGAACTCTCCCGCTATATATTAAGATTGTGTGGTCAAAAGTTTAAAATCATAAGTGGAGGTGATTACTGGATGTAGGCCCCTGCTGTTTAAGCTCAACCTACCCTATTTGGTAGCTTAGCAATTGGGCGATTAGTCACTGCTAAAGGTGTAAAATCAGGCAATTAAAGCCGGTTGTTATGCTGTTAGCCGGAAACAACAATTATCTACACGGCCAGCATGGGCATTACAGCGCGGCTAAGGCCTTCAGCACGGCGGCTAACCGGCAACGTAATTACATTAAATGAGTTTGTGAAAAATGCCTGTTTAGGTGCAGAAGATGATTGATAAATTTCATTTTAATTAGAATTTTCATGCACTTATGGATGACATGGTGCGAGCAGGGGAGTTGATGACCAGCAAAGGCTTGTATTGGGGGATTTATAAGTGTGGGCCAGCTGTTCATATTGCGTTAATAACCTAAATCGCGCTTTTCACCATGCAGCATCGCGTGCTTGTCCTACGCTTAAATAAAACAAAGTCGAGGAGGTGAATTTGGAACAGCGTTATGTAGAACCGGTGTCTAATGGCATCCTCGGGGATGCCGTCGTCAATTTATTTAACCAGGATAACGATGATAACCGCCAGGCGCTGATGCACGCGCTGAAAATTGAAGCAGAAAAAGAGACCGATGAAGATCGTATTTTACTTTACTGGCGAATCTGTCACTTCTTAATGCCAGGGAAATTAAAACGGTCGGGGGTTAATTAACTTACGCCCGTAAATTCTTCACCGCCGAAGCAACCCCCCTTTGCTTCGGCTTTTTTTTGTCAATAGCGTTGGGAGGGCCGGCTAGCCTGATCTGAAGGTTAGTTGAGTTAAGTAACTATTTTTGGTTGCTACACTCTTTTTGTCAGTGATATTGCCTGTTTTTCATCCATAGACCACCCTTTAAATCATTCAGGCACGATTTTACCCTTACTCTCCGTTGCGGTATTCCACGCCACCTGTTAAAACGTGCCACTTCTGAAAAAACACAGAGGTCAGCGTGAAAAACGCGTCAATTCTTAATCAAGACCCCATCGGCGACAGTCAACAGCCGCTGTTACTTAAGCGCGGTCTTCAAAATCGGCATATTCAGTTAATTGCTTTGGGCGGTGCGATCGGCACCGGGCTGTTCCTCGGCATTGGCCCCGCTATTCAAATGGCCGGGCCTGCCGTACTGCTTGGCTATGCCGTGGCAGGCTTTATTGCCTTCCTGATTATGCGCCAGTTGGGTGAAATGGTCGTGGAGGAGCCGGTATCGGGTTCCTTTGCGCACTTCGCCTATAAATACTGGGGGCCTTTTGCCGGGTTCCTATCCGGGTGGAATTACTGGGTGATGTTTATTTTGGTGGGTATGGCGGAGCTGACCGCCGCCGGTATCTATATGCAGTATTGGTTCCCCGATGTCCCAACTTGGGCCTGGGCGGCGCTGTTCTTTGTTGTGATTAACCTTACCAACCTGGTAAATGTACGGCTGTATGGTGAGATGGAGTTTTGGTTTGCCTTAATTAAAGTGGTGGCCATCCTCAGCATGATTGGCTTTGGTATCTGGTTATTGACCACCGGCCATGGCGGCGACCGGGCCAGTATCTCCAATCTGTGGCGTTTTGATGGTTTTTTTGCCACCGGCTGGAAAGGCCTCATCATGGCGCTGGCCATTATTATGTTCTCCTTCGGCGGGCTGGAACTGATTGGTATTACTGCGGCAGAAGCCTCTGATCCAGAAACCACTATTCCGAAAGCGGTCAATCAGGTGGTGTACCGCATTTTGATTTTTTACATTGGTTCGCTGGTGGTGCTGTTAGCGCTATACCCATGGGTGCAAGTCAAATCAGACAGCAGCCCCTTCGTGATGATCTTCCATGAGCTGAATAGCAATATGGTGGCATCGGCGCTGAACTTTGTGATTTTGGTGGCTTCGCTCTCGGTTTACAACAGCGGTGTTTATTCCAACAGCCGTATGTTGTTTGGTTTATCCCTACAGGGTAATGCGCCAGAATTCCTTACCCGAGTAAGCCGCCGCGGTGTGCCGGTAAATTCTCTGATCTTGTCCGGTGCCATTACGTCTTTGGTGATCCTGATTAACTACCTGCTGCCGCAAAAAGCCTTTGGTCTACTAATGGCGCTGGTGGTGGCGACCCTGCTTCTTAACTGGGTGATGATCTGTATGGCCCATCTGAAGTTTAAAGCGGCGATGCGGCGCAAAGGCCGGGTGCCTGGTTTCCCGGCGCTGTTCTTCCCAACTAGCAATTACCTGTGCATCGGTTTCTTGATGATGGTATGGGTATTGATGCTGATTATCCCGGATATGCGGCTTTCCGCCATCTTGCTGCCAATATGGGTACTGTGCCTGTTTGCGGTGTTTAAGCTGGTCAAAGGCCGGGCTAAATAATCATTCCGCGCTGGATTTCACTGGCGTGAATAATGGCAGATATTTTCTCTACAGGGGCGGGCTGGTCATCATCATCCCGGTAGTTGGCAGCGGCAAAAAAGGTGGTACGTTGCACCACTACATCATCATTTTATATCAGGCATAAATAAGGCAAAAACCGCCGGGGCACAGGAATGAAACCCCGGCAGGGGACAGCATTAGAACTGGTAAGTCAGACCAACAGCCACGATGTTGTCGGTTGCAACTTGCTGTTCATTAGTAAAGCTGTTGTCGTCCAGCAGGTTGATTTTGTAATCGACATAGGTGGACATGTTTTTATTGAAGTAGTAAGAGGTGCCCACTTCGAGGTATTTGACCAGATCCTGGTCTCCGTAATTACCCAAGTCTTTACCTTTTGATTGCAGGTAAGCGATGGATGGGCGCAGACCGAAGTCGAACTGATACTGTGCAACTACTTCGACATTCTGTGCTTTGTTGGCAATGTTTGGCGTACCACCAAATACAGTCATGTTGCGGGTTTCAGCGTAGGTGGCAGCCAGGTAGATGTTGTTGGCATCGTACTTCAGGCCAGCGTTCCATACTTCAGCAGTGTCACCGTTAGCGCTTAAGCCATTGGCCGCAGCAGCAACCTGTGCATCGGTACGGTCAGCAGATGCGTAAGAACCACCTACTGCAAAGCCGTTGAATTCATAGTTAGCAGAGAAGCCGTAGCCGTCGCCATTCTGTTTGTTGAAAGCACGGTCGCCTTCGTTTTTACCCTGGTACTGTGCAGCCAGGTTCAGGCCATCAACCAGACCGAAGAAACCGCTGTTACGGTAAGTTGCTACACCAGAGGTACGGCCAGTCATAAATACGTCGGTCTGGGTCCAGGTATCACCGCCGTATTCTGGCAGCATATCGGTCCATGCGCCGATGTCGTAAGCCACACCGTAGTTACGGCCGTAATCGAAGGAGCCAGCGTCACCCATTTTCAGACCAGCAAAGGCCAGGCGGGTTTTGTCGTTTTTCTGCTCGGTTTCAGCGTTGTCACCACGGAATTCATATTCCCACTGGCCGTAACCGGTCAGCATATCATTGATCTGAGTTTCGCCTTTGAAACCCAGACGCACGTAAGTTTTGTCGCCGTCATTACCAGCGTCATCAGAGAAGTAGTGCAGGCCGGTTACTTTGCCGTACAGGTCCAGTTTGTTACCGTCTTTATTGAAAACTTCTGCTGCGTTAGCTGCGTTAGCTGCGTTTGCAGCCACCAGTAAGGAGGAAACAACCACGGCTACTTTAGTCAATTTCATCTGCTTTAATTCCGTCATTTAAGGCAGGGCGTTTTTGCCGCCCTGCAAAGTATCCCTGCGTTAATATGCGGGACGTATTTTTCATTAGATGTCATGCCAGACCTTTGTCCCTGGTAATAGTTTGTTACAGGAGCCTGGTGAATGAATGGTACCAATATCATTCATCTGTTCAATGTAAAGTTTTTAGCTAATATTGACCGAGTTCACATATTTACGCATGGCTAAGATTATAAAATTTAGTAGTTAAATAAATGTTAATATTAATTTAATTGCTATGATATCAATTGAAAAAAACAGGATCTAAT
>CBIFWW010000174.1:0-6408 GCA_966186435.1 uncultured Enterobacteriaceae bacterium | reverse complement strand
TATTATCACTGAATCTGCCTATACCTCGACAATTCTGGACAGTAATAATGAAATAGATATTACTAAATTAGATCTTAATTTTCCTTACCTTCCCCCGCTGCCTGAAGTTACGGGTGACGCGCTGTGCTACGTAATGTATACCTCAGGGTCGACGGGTCAGCCCAAAGGGGTAATGGTTGGGCACCGCACGGTGATGAACTACCTCAGGTGGATGCATAACAGCTTCAAAATAACGCCATACGATGTGGTACTTAACCAGTCCACCTTCAGTTTTGATGTCTCCGTATGGGAAATTTTCTGGCCACTGATAACCGGCGCAAGCTGTGCGCTAATTACTGACGAGATAAAATACGATCCCCACCAGCTTATTAATTTTATGCGTCACCAGCGCGTCACCGTTGCCCAGTTCGTGCCGACGGCACTTCGGGCGATAGTGGCGGCCCAGGCCTTGTACAGCTGTAACGAACTGAGGCATATTTTCTCTGGTGGCGAAGCGCTAGATCAGAAGCTGGTAGATGATTTGGCCGCGCAGTTTTCTGGCCACATTCACAATTTGTATGGGCCAACTGAGGCCACGATTTTTGCCTGCCACTGGCAATGCCAACCCGGGGCCACATCTACCATGGTGCCAATTGGCGCTCCTCTTCCCTATGTCCGGGCCTATATCCTCGATGCTCAGGGCCATGTGCTGCCGCCAGGTAATGCTGGCGAGCTGTATTTAGCGGGCGACACGTTGGCAAAAGGTTACATCAACGCGCCTGAACTAACGCGCAATAGCTTTGTGCGCGAGCTTTTCGCAGCCGATGCGCCAGGCCTGATGTATAAAACCGGGGATATTGTTCAGGCACGTGCAGACGGCGCATTGGAGTTTCTCGGGCGCATTGATAGCCAAATTAAACTGCGCGGCCATCGCGTAGAACTACATGAAACTGAAGCCATCCTACGTAATTATAATAAACTATCAAATGCCGCGATAATTGTGAAAGCACCAACCCAAACCAGGGATACCGAACTAGTCGCTTTTTATGTGGTAAAAGAAAACCAAAACGTCCTCGATTCTGAACTCAAAGAATACCTTTTAAAGCTACTGCCGTTTTATATGGTTCCCTCCTGTTTTATTGAGCAAGCTTTTATACCTACCTTGCCCAACGGTAAAGTAGACAATAACGCCCTACGTCACATTATTAAAAAAGGTCTCGATTACATGATAAAAAACATCGCACCACCCTCATCAAAAATTGAAAGTAAAATTATCGAAATATGGGAAAAAATACTCAACAATAAAAATTTATCGATCCATGAAAATTTTTTTGATGCCGGTGGCAATTCTTTATTGATGTCAAAAGTTCATCGTGAACTCAAAAAGATCCTGCCTACTCCAGTTTCGATTGTCGATCTCTTTCAATACCCCACCGTTAAAACATTAAGCCATTTCCTTACTGAAAAAGGCATGTTGCCTGATACTGATAATCAATTGAATGGAGCCGCTACCCATGAATAAGCTCGTAAATTTAGATAATCACGATATTGCTATTATTGGTATGGCGGGCCGTTTCCCCGGTGCGGAAGATATCGGCGCCTACTGGCGCAATCTACTGGGCGGCCAGGAAACCATCGTCACTTTTACCGACGCTGAATTACGTGCCTCCGGCGTAGATGAGGCACTTATCGCCGACCCAAATTATATTCGCCGTCGCGGGATCTTGGGCGATGCTGAGTATTTTGACGCCAGCTTCTTTGACATCACGCCTCGCGACGCGGAAATCATGGACCCGCAGCACCGCCATTTCCTGGAATGCAGCTGGCTTGCCTTTGAAGATGCGGGTTACATCCCCTCTACTTACCCGGGAAAAGTCAGTGTGTTTGGCGGTACCGGTACCGCCTGGCATCTTCACCAGGCAGGGGAAAATCCGCAGGTTCAAAAGTATGCCAGCGGCGCTTCCGTGGTGACCAACAATGACAAAGATTACGTTACCACCCGGGTTTCTTACAAACTCAACCTTAAAGGCCCCAGCGTCGATGTACAGACCGCATGTTCCACGGCGATGGTAGCCATTGTGATGGGCGTGAATAGCCTACGAAACGGGGAAAGCGATATGGCGCTCGCTGGTGGGGTTTCGATTGATACTCCAGAACGCCGCGGCTATCAGTATATGCAAGGAGGAATGGAATCGGCCGATGGCCATTGTTATGCCTTTGATGCCCGGGCCAATGGGACGGTATTTAGCCGCGGTGTTGGGGTGGTGCTGCTCAAGCGCCTGAGTGATGCTATCAACGACGGCGACCATATTTATGCACTAATCAAAGGGGGTGCGATCAACAACGACGGTAACACGAAGGCGGGCTTTACCGCGCCGGGTATCGACGGTCAGATTGACGTGGCAAAAGAAGCCTTACGTCGCGCCAACGTCAACCCGGCCACCATTAGCTTTGTGGAAGCTCACGGTACCGCCACGGCATTAGGCGATCCAATCGAGTTCAGCTCGCTTAGCCAAACGTTCCAGCAATTCACCGCAAAAAACCAGTTTTGCCGCCTGGGATCGGTCAAAACCAACATCGGCCATACTGACGCGGCCTCCGGCGTGGCCAGTTTAATTAAAACTGCACTGGCGTTAAAAAATCGTATTTTACCGGCCTCACTGCACTATAAAACGCCTAATCCGAATATCGATTTTGCCAACAGCCCGTTCTTTATTAATACCGAAACGCAAGCGCTGGAGGCTAACGGCGAACCGCTTCGCGCGCTGGTGAACTCTTTTGGCGTGGGGGGCACCAATGCTTGCGTGATTATGGAGCAAGCGCCGGAGGCTCCTGCCAGCAGCCCATCCAAGGGATATATGTTGTTCCCCTGCTCAGCAAAAACTCCTACGGCACTTGAGAAAATGCGTGAAAACCTCCGGCTGTATGTAGCGCAAAATGAGAGGATTAACCTGGCGGACATGGCCTATACGCTACAGGTCGGCCGCCAGCATATGGCGCACAGCAGCTTTATCGTGGCCAGTGATCGCGAAGCGCTGCTTAGCAAACTGGCTCAGCCCACGGTGGCTCCAGCGGCGTCGGGGAAAAATCATAAATCAGTAGTATTTATGTTCCCAGGCCAGGGCAATCAGTACATTAATATGGCCCGCGACTTATATCAGGATTATGCGGTTTTCCGCCAGCATCTGGATACCTGTTGCGCCCAGCTTGATGGTCTTCTCGGGCGTGATCTTCGCAGCGTCATTTTCCAGGAAGCTGACAGCACCGATAAACATCTTATTAATGAAACCCAATACACCCAACCCGCGCTGTTTGTGGTGGAATATGCGCTGGCGCAGCTATGGATGTCATGGGGCATTAAGCCTGACGTGATGATTGGCCATAGCGTAGGCGAATACGTGGCAGCCTGCCTTTCAGGCGTACTATCGCTTGAAGACGCGCTGACCGCGGTCGCCATGCGCGGCAAGCTGGTACAGCAACTTCCGGCGGGAGCGATGCTGGCAGTATTAATGGATGAAGACGCGCTGCGCGAACGCTTATCGGAAAGCCAGCTTGAGATTGCTGCGGCAAATTACCCAGGTTTGTGTGTGATAGCTGGAAGTCTGCCAGAGATTGAGGTTTTCCAGAACAAGCTTGAAGACGACGGTATTTTCTGTAAACACCTCGATACCTCCCATGCTTTCCACTCTTACATGATGGAGCCGATGCTGGAGGATTTCCGCGAGGTTATTGCCAAAATAGCTTTTAATCCCCCACAGATTCCATTTGTATCAACGGTCACCGGCGACTTCATCACCGATAGCCAGGCACAGAGTCAGGATTATTGGGTTAACCACGTGCGCCAGCCGGTGCTGTTCACTCACGCATTTAAAACATTAATTGCAGACGGTCATCGCCAGTTTGTGTTTTTAGAAGTGGGTCCTGGCCGCTCCCTGGAATCAGCTGCCAAACAACATATCAATACCGCAGAGAACCCGGCAATTTTTGCCTCCCTGCCTACGGCTAAAGATGTTGCGCTGACCGGCGAGCAACTCCTGATTGGATTAGGCAATCTGTGGTGCAACGGGGTCGCGGTTGACTGGTCGAACTATTATGTTGACCAGCACCGCCAGCGCCTGCCACTACCAGGTTACCCCTTTGAACGTAAAGCCTTCGCTCTGCCACAGGCCAAAGGGGATGCGCTACACGGTCTGGACAACCGTTCTGTTAATGCGCGTAAGAAAAAGCAGGCTAGTATCGACAACTGGTTTTATATGCCCGCCTGGCGTCAAACCATCCCGGCTAAATACATGAGCGGCAAGGCGGCGGCCGTAGCGGCAGACTGTTGGGTCATTTTTGCCGACAAACACGGGGTGGCCAATGCGCTGCGCGCGCAGCTTAGCGAAGACGGTTTCAAGGTAATCACCGTTACTCAGAGTGCAACCTACCAGGAACATGGTACGGCATTCGCGATCGATCCTGATAACAGCACACATTACGTGAGTCTGTTGGCCAGCCTTAAGAAAAGTGGCTTAACGCCCACCCGCATCCTGCACTTATGGAGCCTGGCGCAGGCCGATGACGACACTCAGCTGCTGGATAACTGTGGACGTTTCGAGCGTGATGCGTTTTATAGTCCGATGTACTTACAACAGGCGTTGATTGGCGAAAACCTGTTGGAAGGACTGCGTTTGTTGCTGGTCACTAACGGCATCTATAGCGTGACAGGCGAACCGATTGGTGCGCCGCACAAGGCGCTGCTAACGGGGCCTGCCAGGGTTTTTTACCATGAATACCATGAAGTGCATTGTCACCTGGTAGATGTTGATCTCACTACTCCAGCGGCGGATATTGCGGGCCTACTTATTGCGGAAAGCCATATCAATAGCGATGGCAATCTGGTGGCCTACCGTGGTAACCAGCGCTGGGAGGAAGCCTATCAGCAAGTGCCGTTGCCTGCCGAAGCCAGCCATAAACCTGTGGCTATCCGCGATGACGGTGTCTATCTGATCACCGGCGGCTTAGGCGGTATTGGCATGCTGGTAGCAGAGCAATTAGCGCAAAGCAGCAATGCAACGCTAGTCCTCACCTACCGTTCGCCTTTACCGGCGCGCGCAGAGTGGCAGCATTGGATCCAGCAGCACGCCATTGATGATGCCATCAGCGAAAAGCTGGCCTGTATCCTGCGCCTTGAAGAACAAGGCAATCGCGTACACCTACTGAATGTGGACGTGTGCGATTATACCGGTATGAAAGCGGGCCTGGCTGAATTTCCACGGATTGACGGCGTATTCCATACCGCAGGTGTGGCAGGCGGCGGTATTATCCCGCTGAAAAACAACACCAACTGTACTGATGTGTTGGCGCCGAAAGTGCGCGGTACGTTAATTCTGGATCAATTGCTGGCCGATCGGTCCGTAGATTTCTTCCTGATGTTTTCATCGATCACAGCTATTGTTGGCGACCCGGCACGCATCGATTACTGTGCCGGTAACGCCTTTATGGACGTATTCGCCCATTATCGGAACCAGCATCGCCCAGGCTACAGCATGTCTATCAACTGGGGTCAGTGGGCAGATATTGGCATGGCCGCGCGCTGGAACAAGCAGCAAAATGAAAAAATCAAAAACACCCTGCGTGGGAAAATAACCGGTGACTTACTGTCGCAGATTGATAGTAAAAACGATGAAGAGATATTTCGCGTCAATCTTGCTGTCAACCGCGATTGGGTGATTGATGAACATCGCTTGTTAAAAACGCCGACCTTAGTCGGAACTACGATTCTGTCGCTACTCAACGAGTACCTGGCGGTATTTAAATCGGGCGACGCGTTAGAGGTAAAAAATCTGATGCTGAGCACGCCGGTACTCTACCATCACGCCTGGCCGCGCGAAATGAACCTGATTGTTAGTCAACAGGATAAAGGCTACCGCTTTAGCCTCAAAAGCCGGGGAATACTCGACTTTAACTGGCAAGAGCATGCCTTTGGCCAGATTGGCGAAGCGAAATCCACCGCAGGTAAGGATATGCAACCGGAGGCTATCCGCCAGCGGTGCTCCACGGTTATTAGTGATTGTGCGTTCAGCACTAACCAAGATTTCCTGGCGCTTAGCCCGCGCTGGCAAACCATTACAGAGCTACGTAAAAATGACAGCGAATGGTTTATACAATTGGCGTTGGCAAAAGCGTACTCAGATGATCTGCGACGCTATGCTTTCCATCCGGCAATGATTGATTCTGTCGCCATTGCCTGCCTGTCAAACCTAACCGAAGACCATTACCTGCCTATTAGCTACGGGCACATTGGTTTCCATGCGCCGTTGGGGGAAAGCTGTTTTGTCCACGCAGCATTAACTCAGCCTTATCAACCCGGGGATAATACCCTGGTGATGAATATCGTCTTTTTTTCGGCTCAGGGAAAACGGCTGATGACCCTTGATAATTATACGC
>CBIFWW010000173.1:0-6413 GCA_966186435.1 uncultured Enterobacteriaceae bacterium | reverse complement strand
GTTCGATATTATCGAGCTGCGGCTCACCACCTGGCTGTTAAAAAAACATCGGGCCAATCTGACGCTTAAGAAGATGACCTTTGAGGTGGATGTGAACCATAAATCCGCCGAGATCATGAGCACCCCTCAGGGGGTTATTGGTTTTGACCTCGACCGCCATCTGCTGTTGGTACTGCTGGATAACTTCTATGGCCTGGAGAGTGCCAATCCCTCTACTGACAGCCCGCTGACCAAAACCGAGCTGCGGTTACGCAGCCGCCTGGCGGCAGAGATGTGCGGCCTGCTCACTCAGCCGGAACTGCTGGATATCCCCCAGCCGGTGAAGCCCAGCCCAACAGCTATCTGCAATCAGTGGGCTTACCGGGTGAGTTTTTGCTTTGGGGATGAAGGCCAGTATCGAATGCATCTGCTGCTGGATGCCGCCCATACCGACCCGTTTCTTAACCAGCTGCGCCAGCGTGATAGCGCCCCCGGCCCGGACAATGCCCCTACCCGCCAGGCTCAGGCCATGCTGGTTAATCAACTGATCCCGGCGCTGCCGCTGCGGCTTAACACCCGGGTGGCCGAGCTTTCGCTGGATGTGGCTACCCTGGCGGCATTACAGCCTGGCGATATTTTGCCGCTGGCGCTGCCGGGGGAGTTCCCGGTGCATATTGGCCGCCACGCCCTGTTCCAGGCGCTGATTGTGGAAGACAACGACAAGTTGTTTCTCACCCGTATTCAAGATATGACCACAGAGAAAAATTATGGCTAACCCAGAAGATTTACTTGAGCAAGGTTTTGAGCTGGCAGAGGAGACCCCTGCGCCTGTTATCCCTTCCGCCCCGGCTCCTTCGATCAATACCGGCAGTGCCCCGCTGACTTTACTGCGGCGTATTCCGGTGACCTTGACGCTGGAAGTCTCTTCGGTGGAGATCATGCTCTCTGATTTGCTTGAAATGAATGAGAACACCGTCATCGAGCTGGATAAGCTGGCCGGTGAACCGCTGGACATCAAAGTGAATAATATTCTGCTGGGCAAAGCAGAAGTGGTGGTCGTGAACGAAAAATATGGCCTGCGGGTACTGGAGATTACCGCACACGACATCAATGACATCGCTCCATGAAACTGACCCGGCTGCTCCCCTGCGCCCCGCTGGCGCTGCTGTTCTTCGCCTGGCCTGCGCTGGCCCAAGGCGGGGACATTCCGCTGCTAAATGTGGTAACCCATGGCGGCGGCCAGCAATACAGCATTAAAATCCAGATTCTGATCCTGATGACCCTGGTAGGGCTGCTCCCTACCTTGCTGCTAATGATGACCAGTTTCACCCGGTTTATCATCGTGCTGTCGCTGCTACGCCAGGCTCTGGGCCTCCAGCAAACCCCGCCCAACCGTATTCTGGTGGGGATTGCGCTGTCGCTGACGCTGCTGGTGATGCGCCCGGTATGGCTCAATATTTATGATCATGCGGTAGTGCCCTTCGAGAATGACCAAATCAGCCTCAATGAGGCCCTCTCTACCGCCGCCTCGCCGCTAAAGCGTTTTATGCTGGCCCAGACCAATAAAAAGGCCATGAGCCAGATTATGACCATTGCCAACGCCACCGGTGATCCTAAGGATCAGGATCTCAGTATTGTGGTACCGGCCTATGTGTTGAGTGAGCTAAAAACCGCCTTCCAGATCGGCTTTATGATTTATATCCCATTCCTTGCCATCGATCTGATTGTGTCGAGCGTGCTGATGGCAATGGGGATGATGATGCTGTCGCCGCTGATTGTTTCCCTGCCGTTCAAACTGATGTTGTTTGTGCTGATTGATGGCTGGTCTCTAACGGTAGGTACGCTTACCTCCAGCATTCATGGCCTGGGCCTGGGTTAAGGAGCCGATATGCTAACGGTAGACGTGGCGGCCGACGTGGTGGGCAGCGCGATCAAAGTGATCATTATTTTAGTATCGGTACTGGTGGTACCGAGCCTGCTTGTTGGGCTGTGCGTCAGCCTGTTCCAGGCCGTCACCCAAATTAACGAACAGACCCTGAGCTTCCTGCCGCGCCTGATTGTCACCCTGGTGGTGTTGGGCGTAGGCGGTAAGTGGATGCTGATCCAACTGAGCGATCTGTGTATTCATCTGTTCAGCCAGGCCGCTCTGCTGGTGCATTAGTCATGACCCCAGACATTCTCCACTTCAGCCAGTTGGCTTTTGCCCTGTGGTATCCCTTTGTGCGCATTATGGCGTTCCTGCACTTTGGCCCAGTGGTCAACAACCAGGCGTTGCCGATGCGGGTGCGTATCCTGGTGGCGCTGGCGTTGGCGCTGGTTATCGCCCCGATGCTCCATGCCGAGGTCCCCACCGGGCTACTGAACATGCGTACCCTGCTGCTGACCATCGAGCAGATCCTGTGGGGCATGTTGTTCGGCCTGATGCTGCAATTTGTGTTTCTGGCCCTCCAGCTGGCGGGGCAGATTTTGTCCTTCAATATGGGGATGAGCATGGCGGTGATGAACGACCCAAGCAGCGGGGCCTCTACCACCGTACTGGCGGAATTTATCACCATTTATGCGGCGATTTTATTTTTCACCCTCGACGGCCACCTGTTGCTGGTCAGCATTCTGTATAAAGGCTTCACCTTCTGGCCCATCGGCAATGCCTTGACCCCGCAGACCTTCCGCAGCGTGGCGCTTTCCCTGAGCTGGGTATTCAGCGCCGCGACGCTGCTGGCGTTGCCCACCACCTTTATTATGTTGGTGGTGCAGATGGGCTTTGGCTTGTTGAACCGGGTATCCCCGGCCCTGAATCTTTACTCGCTGGGCTTCCCGGTGAATATGCTGGCAGGGCTGGTGTGCTTTGCCGCCCTGCTCGGCCATCTGCCGGATCACTATTTGCAGTTCACCAATCTGGTGCTTCATCAGTTGGATAGCCTGAGGGTGGCCCATGGCTGAGCCGAGTAGTGACGAAAAGACCGAAAAACCCTCCCCCCAGAAGCTGCGTAAAGCCCGGGAGGACGGGCAAATCCCACGCTCCAAGGACATGAGCCTGGCGGCCACGCTGTTTGCGGCCTGGGTGGTGCTGGGTAACAGTTTTCCCCTGTACCAGGGGTTTATCCGCGACGATTTTATTACCGTGCATCAACTGGCCGGACAGGTGGCTGACCCGCAAGTAATAGGTCAGTTTTTGCTGCATAACCTGCTGATCCTCAGCAAGTTTATTCTTACCCTGCTGCCCTTGCCGCTGGCGGCAATACTGGCCTCTCTATTACCGGGGGGATGGGTATTCCAGCCCCATAAGTTGCTACCGGATTTCAGTAAGATCAGCCCGCTGAAAGGGATTGGCCGCCTGTTTGCCAGTGACCATGTGGTGGATATCGGCAAAATGGCGTTAAAAAGCCTGGCCACCTTGGGGCTGATTGCCATGACGCTGCGCAGCAACTTCGATAGTTTTGTGGGCCTTCAGCAGGAGTCCTTTCACAGCGCGGTGTTTAACGGGTTGAGCCTGTACCAAAGCGTGATGCTCAATCTGGTGATGCTGTTTATCTTCTTCGCCTTGGTCGATGTACCGCTGATGCGCCACCAGTTTATGAAGGGGCTACGCATGACCAAACAGGAGCAGAAAGAGGAGCACCGTAATCAGGAAGGGAAACCCGAGGTCAAGGCCCGCATCCGCCGCATTCAGCGCCAAATGGCGATGGGCCAGATCCGCAAAGTGGTGCCCCAGGCCGATGTGGTACTGACCAACCCAACCCACTATGCGGTGGCGCTGAAGTATGACACCGCCCGCGCCCCGGCTCCTTTTGTGGTGGCGCGGGGTAAAGACGAGGTGGCGCTGTATATCCGCCAGGTGGCCGCCGAGCACCACATCGAAGTAGTGGAATACCCGGTATTGGCGCGATCGGTGTACTTCACCACCCAGATTAATCAGCAAATCCCGACCCAGCTATACCGGGCCATTGCCCACATTTTGACTTACGTGCTGCAACTGCGGCACTGGCGGGAAGGCAAACAGCCACGCCCGATCCTCAACCGACAAATAGCTATCCCCAAAGAGGTGTTAAAACGTCATGCCGACGATTAAACAACGCTTGCGCGCCGTGCCTGTAGGCCAGTTGGGCGTGCCCTTAGTCCTGCTGTGTATTCTGGCGATGGTGATCCTGCCGCTGCCGCCGATGCTGCTGGATATCCTGTTCACCTTTAATATCGTGCTGGCGGTGCTGGTGCTGTTGGTGAGCGTAACCAGCAAACGGCCGCTGGATTTTAGCCTGTTCCCGACGGTGCTATTGATCACCACTCTGATGCGCCTGACCCTGAACGTGGCCTCTACCCGCGTGGTACTGTTGTTCGGCCATGAGGGCACTGGCGCCGCCGGTCGAGTGATTGAAGCCTTCGGCCAGGTGGTGATTGGCGGTAACTTTGTGGTGGGCCTGGTGGTGTTTGTGATCCTGATGATCATTAACTTTATCGTGGTCACCAAAGGGGCGGAACGTATTTCCGAGGTATCGGCCCGCTTTACCCTCGATGCCTTGCCCGGTAAGCAGATGGCCATCGATGCCGACCTCAATGCCGGTTTGATCAATCAGGCCCAGGCCCAGGCGCGGCGTAAAGATATCGCCAATGAGGCCGACTTCTATGGGGCCATGGACGGGGCCTCCAAATTTGTGCGCGGGGATGCCATCGCCGGGATGATGATCCTCGCCATCAACCTGATTGGCGGGGTATGTATTGGGATCTTTAAATACGACCTCAGCGCCTCCGCCGCCTTCCAGCAATATGTGCTAATGACCATCGGGGACGGCCTGGTGGCCCAGATCCCATCCTTGCTGCTTTCCACCGCGGCGGCGATTATCGTGACCCGGGTTTCCGACAGTGGCGAGATCAGCAGCGCCATTCGCAGCCAGCTGCTGGCTAATCCCGTGGTGCTCTACACCGCCGCCGGGGTGATGTTTACCCTCGCCATTGTGCCGGGGATGCCGCACCTGCCGTTCCTGCTGTTCACCGGGCTGCTGGCTTATGCCGCCTGGCGCCAAAGCAAACAGCCTACCCAGGCGGAAACCCAAACTGAAAGCCTGGAAAGCTTAAGTAAAACCATGGCGGAGCCGACAGAGCAGCCCGTGAGTTGGGAAACCATTCCGGCTATCGAACCCATCAGCCTGAGTCTGGGGTATAAACTGGTGGGCCTGGTGGATAAAGCCAAAGGCGGGCCGCTTACCCAGCGGATCCGCGGGGTGCGCCAGGTGATTTCTGACACCACCGGGGTGCTATTACCGGAGATCCGCATCCGCGAGAACTTCCGCCTGAAGCCCACCCAGTACGCCATTTATATCAACGGGATTCAGACCGAAGGCGGTGATGTACCTGCGGATAAATTTATGGCGCTCCCCACCGGTGAGACCTGGGGCGAGATTGACGGGATTTTGGGTAATGACCCGGCCTATGAGATGCCGGTGACTTGGATCGGGGCCGACCAAAAAGCCCGGGCGCTGAACCTGGGTTACCAGGTGGTAGATTGCCCCAGCGTGATCGCCACCCACGTGAACAAAGTGGTGCGCCACTATATTCCGGAGCTGTTTAATTATGATGACGTCACCCAGTTGCACCAACGACTGGCAACTCTGGCCCCCCGGCTGGCGGAGGATCTGAATGCAGCGCTTAACTACAGCCAGCTGTTAAAGATTTATCGCCAGCTGATGACCGAGGGGGTGCCGCTGCGGGACATTGTCACCATCGCCACCGTGCTGGTCGCCAGCAGTGCCACGGTGAAAGACACCATTCTGCTGGTTTCCGATGTGCGCATGGCCCTGCGCCGCAGTATCACCCATCCACTGGCGCGCCAGAAAAAGCTGGCGGCGTATGCCTTGCAAAACGAGCTGGAGAATCTGTTGGTGAATGTGGTGACCCAATCCCAGCAGGCCAATAAAACCGCCCTTGACGAGGTGGCGTTGGATCCGAATATGATGAGCCAATTCCAGGCCAACATGCCGCGCATGCGCGAGCAGATGAAGGCCGCCGGTAAGGAGCCGGTGTTGATCGTTCCACCGCTGCTGCGGCCATTGCTGGCCCGCTATGGCCGGTTGTTTGCACCAGGGTTGGTGGTGTTGTCATGGAATGAGGTGCCCGATGAGTTGGAGTTGAGTGTGATGGGGTACTTGTCGTAATTGGTATTTTTACGCCGGGCGCAATTCCTAATAGTTGGGTTGGGTATATGTA
Organism: uncultured Enterobacteriaceae bacterium; assembly: GCA_966186435.1. Classification (GTDB taxonomy): domain Bacteria; phylum Pseudomonadota; class Gammaproteobacteria; order Enterobacterales; family Enterobacteriaceae; genus CBIFWW01. The sequence goes on along the minus strand of CBIFWW010000173.1, from coordinate 236 downwards.
GAGAGAGTGCAACGGGTTGCGTGTCTTCTCATATTGGGAAGTACTTTCATGTGGCTTTAGTGAAAGGGTTCCGTTCCCCTATGTTTCTTAGAACATTCTGGCTTCTTGACCCGGGAACGGGCATGGTACTAAACGTGGGGATGGTGCAAAACTCCGGCTACTGGCGTAGCTTTGGCTCCCGGCGTTTGGCACCATGATGAGCTAGAATAGCTGATGTATATCAGGTGGTTAGAAAT
>CBIFWW010000172.1:0-6417 GCA_966186435.1 uncultured Enterobacteriaceae bacterium | reverse complement strand
GCATGAAGAAATTCACCGGCGAAGTTTCTCTGACTGGCCAGCCTTTCGTAATGGAGCCAAGCAAGTCTGTGGCTCAGCTACTGAAAGAGCACAACGCTGACGTTACCGGTTTCATCCGCTTTGAAGTGGGTGAAGGTATCGAGAAAGTTGAAGCTGACTTCGCAGCAGAAGTTGCTGCAATGTCTAAGCAGTCTTAATAAATCGGAGCCGCCTACGGGCGGTTCCTTTTTATGTCAGCCCGGACTCTTTCAAGCTACTGCGCCAAAACGGTAGCCTGAAAGCGCCAGGAAACCTCCTCCGGAGGTATTCAACGGGATCCGATGTACATCCCGTTGAAAATCGGCAAAATTTGCCACCGCAAACTATCCACTCCATTCATTGATTGTTCCAGGAAAGAAACATGGCTACCAATGCAAAACCTGTTTATAAACGCATTCTGCTTAAACTGAGTGGTGAAGCACTCCAGGGTTCAGAAGGCTTCGGTATCGACGCAAGCATCCTGGACCGTATGGCTCAGGAAATCAAAGAGCTGGTTGAGCTGGGCATTCAGGTCGGTGTGGTCATTGGTGGTGGTAACCTGTTCCGCGGGGCTGGTTTGGCCCAAGCGGGGATGAATCGCGTAGTGGGCGACCATATGGGTATGCTGGCTACCGTTATGAATGGCCTGGCGATGCGCGATGCGCTGCACCGTGCCTATGTTAACGCCCGCCTGATGTCGGCTATCCCGCTAAATGGCGTGTGTGACAATTACAGCTGGGCAGAAGCTATCAGCCTGCTGCGTAACAACCGTGTGGTCATTTTATCTGCCGGTACGGGTAACCCGTTCTTCACCACTGATTCTGCGGCCTGCCTGCGCGGCATTGAAATCGAAGCCGATGTGGTGCTGAAAGCAACCAAGGTAGACGGTGTGTTCACCGCTGATCCGGTTAAAGATCCGAATGCCACTCTGTGTGAAAAACTGACCTATACCGAAGTGCTGGATAAAGAGCTGAAAGTAATGGATCTGGCGGCCTTTACCCTAGCTCGTGACCATAAAATTCCGATTCGTGTGTTCAACATGAACAAGCCTGGTGCACTGCGCCGTGTTGTGATGGGTGAAAAAGAAGGCACCCTGATCACGGAATAATTGGTGTCACCCCTTTTACAGGGTAAGATTTAGTATTATTCCGGCTATGCCGGACATAGCCATTAGCAGGCAACCATTGGGGTGCCACGTTTAAACAGGGCTATACTTAGCACGCCGCAGCAGTAACGCAGCATGAGTGTGGTCTGCCTGATAACCAGTATTCAAGGATTCGTAACGTGATTAGCGAAATCAGAAAAGATGCCGAAGTGCGTATGGAAAAATGCATTGAGGCCTTCAAAAATCAAATCAGTAAAATTCGTACCGGCCGTGCTTCTCCAAGCTTACTGGATGGGATCATGGTTGAATACTACGGTGCTGCAACTCCGCTGCGTCAGCTGGCAAGCGTCACAGTAGAAGATACCCGTACCCTGAAAATCAACGTGTTCGACCGCTCTCTGAGCCAGGCCGTTGAGAAAGCCATCATGGCTTCTGATCTGGGCCTGAACCCAAGCTCTGCCGGCACCGACATTCGCGTTCCGCTGCCAGCGTTGACCGAAGAACGCCGTAAAGATCTAACCAAGATCGTTCGCGGTGAAGCAGAACAAGCGCGTGTGTCAGTACGTAATGTGCGCCGTGACGCTAACGACAAAGTTAAAGCGTTGCTGAAAGACAAAGAAATCAGCGAAGACGATGACCGTCGTTGCCAGGATGACGTTCAGAAAATGACTGACGCCGCGATCAAGAAAATTGATGCTGTGCTGGCCGATAAAGAAGCGGAACTGATGCAGTTCTGATTCGCTGTCAATGAACGTTGAAACGCCGCTCAGGGAAGCCTATCAGGTTGACCAGCGGCGTTTTGCTTTTTGCCTTATCTGAAAATGATAAGGCGTAGTTACAACGCCGAGCCGTGCATGAAGCATTTGACTGTTCTAGGCTCAACCGGTTCTATCGGTTGCAGCACCCTTGATGTGGTACGTCATAATCCGAATTCTTTCAAGGTGACCGCTCTGGTTGCCGGGAAGAACGTTGTCCGTATGGTTGAACAATGTCTGGAATTTACTCCCCGATATGCGGTGATGGCGGATGACGCCAGTGCCAGCGCATTACGTTCAGCATTATGGGAACAAGGGAGCCGTACCGACGTGCTTTCCGGCCCGCAAGCTGCCTGTGATATGGCGGCGCTGGATGATGTGGATCAGGTTATGGCAGCCATTGTCGGTGCCTCGGGCCTGCTGCCAACCCTGGCGGCAATTCGGGCCAGTAAAGACATTTTGCTGGCAAATAAAGAGTCCCTGGTGACCTGTGGCAGCCTATTTATGGATGCCGTTAAGCAACATCAGGCGCGGCTGTTGCCTATCGATAGTGAACACAACGCGATTTTTCAGAGTTTGCCTGAAACAATTCAGCGCCAGCTTGGTTACGCTGAGCTTAAGGATCACGGGGTTTCCTCGATTATCCTGACCGGGTCTGGTGGCCCCTTCAGAGAGACGCCCTTAGACGCTCTGTCTGCCATGACGCCCGATCAGGCGTGTAAGCACCCGAACTGGTCGATGGGGCGCAAAATCTCTGTAGATTCGGCCACTATGATGAACAAAGGTCTCGAATACATTGAAGCGCGTTGGTTATTCAATGCTTCTGCAAGCCAAATGGAAGTGCTGCTGCATCCCCAATCGGTGATCCATTCAATGGTACGTTATGTGGATGGTAGCGTACTGGCACAGCTGGGTGCTCCGGATATGCGTACGCCGATAGCCCATGCCATGGCGTGGCCGGCGCGGACAGTCTCTGGCGTTAAGCCGTTAGATTTCTGTGAAATTGGTTCCCTGACTTTTGGCCGGGCGGATCAACAGCGTTATCCGTGCCTGCAGTTGGCGATTGACGCCTTTGACGCCGGGCAGGCCGCCACCACGGCGCTGAATGCAGCGAACGAAATTACCGTTGCCGCATTCTTGGATGAACGTATCGGATTTAGCGATATTGCGGCTCTTAACCGGGCGGTATTGGAAGCGATTTCAGCCCCGGAGCCGGCCTCCATTGAGGAAGTATTAATAGTTGATGCAAATGCACGCAATATCGCCAGTCAACTAGTGACGCGCTTCGCAAGCCGATGATTATTACGCGCATCTTCGGCTCGTTATTTGTGAGCATTGTCCTTCGGTGATATAGTCTGCGCCACCTGGAACGGCTTAAAGTGCCTTCCCAGGTGGTCAGGCCGTGGTAAGCACGGCTTTTTTACGTAAAGGCTTCAGTATTCCTGAGTACCGCTTATCCTTATTTCTGGGAAATAAAACGCGTTATGTTGTCAGTTAATCAGCCCACAAGCGAAAATGCATCCGAACATGGCGCTCGTCATGTTGCCATTATTATGGATGGCAATGGCCGCTGGGCGAAACGGCAAGGGAAGATGAGGGTTTTTGGCCATAAGGCCGGGGCAAAATCCGTCCGTCGTTGCGTCAGCTATGCGGCCAACCATGGGATTTCTGCACTTACGTTATATGCTTTTAGTAGTGAAAACTGGAATCGCCCGGCGCAGGAAGTGACCGCGCTGATGGAACTGTTTGTGTGGGCTTTGGACAGCGAAGTCAAAAATCTCCACAAAAACAATGTCCGTCTGCGTATTATCGGGGATATCTCCCGCTTTAACTCACGCCTGCAAGAACGAATTAAAAATGCCGAGGCGTTCACTAGCCGAAATACAGGGTTAACGCTCAATATCGCTGCCAACTATGGCGGCCGTTGGGATATTCTTCAGGGCGTGCGCCACCTGGCCGAACAGGTGCAGGAAGGTAAACTTCGCCCTGATCAAATAACCGAAGAGTCCTTAAGCCAGCATGTTTCTATGAACGAACTGGCCCCTGTAGATCTCGTAATAAGGACAGGTGGGGAACATCGCATCAGTAACTTTTTGCTCTGGCAGATAGCTTACGCTGAACTCTACTTCACTGATGTTCTCTGGCCTGATTTCAATGAACAAGACTTTGAAGGTGCACTGAATGCCTTTGCAAACCGTGAACGTCGTTTTGGCGGCACAGCACCCGGTAGCGACCAGGCTTAACGGGGGTCGCCCTTGCTGAAGTATCGCCTGATTTCTGCCTTTGTACTCATAGCCGTCGTTATTGCGGTACTGTTCCTGCTACCTCCAATTGGGTTCGCTATTGCAACCCTGGTGGTGTGCATGTTGGCCGCCTGGGAATGGGGGCAGCTTAGTGGGTTTGTTTCCCGCACCCAGCGCGTATGGCTCGCCGTATTATGTGGGCTGATACTGGCTGCGATGATGTGGGCTGTACCTGAATATCACCGCAGTGTGCATATCAGCTTTGTTGAAGCCTCGCTTTGGATTTCCCTAGCCTGGTGGGTAGTGGCACTGTTCCTGGTGCTGTTCTATCCGGCCTCTGCTCAGATGTGGCGAAATTCAAAGGTTTTACGTCTGCTGTTTGGTCTGTTTACCATTGTCCCCTTCTTCTGGGGTATGGTTGTGCTACGTAGCTGGCACTATGATGTGGACCACTATGCGGGTGCAGTGTGGTTACTTTACGTCATGTTCCTGGTATGGGGCGCGGATTCCGGTGCTTACATGTTCGGAAGATTATTCGGTAAACACAAACTCGCTCCGAAAGTTTCGCCAGGTAAGACTTGGCAGGGCTTCTTTGGTGGTCTGGCCACATCAGCAGTGATTTCGTGGTTGTTTGGTATGTGGGCGCATTTGAATGTGGCACCTACCGTTCTGCTACTTTGCTCTGTGATTGCCGCACTGGCATCTGTATTGGGCGACTTAACAGAGAGCATGTTCAAGCGTGAAGCAGGTATTAAAGACAGTGGTCATTTGATCCCAGGGCACGGGGGCATTTTGGACCGAGTGGATAGTCTGACTGCCGCCGTTCCAGTATTCGTGTGTTTACTGATGCTGGTGTTTGGGGCAATTTAACGGGAAATATGATGCTGAGCGTACTCTGGAGTCTAGCTGCTTTTATTATTGCACTAGGTGTGCTTATCACCGTGCATGAGTTCGGACATTTCTGGGTCGCCCGGCGTTGTGGGATCTACGTAGAGCGCTTTTCTATTGGGTTTGGGAAAGCGCTCTGGCGTCGCACTGATAAGTACGGCACCGAGTTTGTCATTGCGCTTATCCCCCTCGGCGGCTATGTCAAAATGCTCGATGAGCGTGTTGAAGCTGTCGCACCTGAAATGCGCCACAAGGCGTTCAATAACAAAACTGTCGCCCAACGTGCGGCCGTTATTGCCGCCGGGCCAATCGCCAACTTTATCTTCGCTATCTTCGCCTACTGGCTGGTATTTATCATTGGTGTCCCTAGTGTCCGTCCGGTTGTTGGTGAGATTTCGCCCAACTCGATTGCGGCTTCGGCACAAATTACCGCTGGGATGGAACTTAAGGCCGTTGACGGTATCGAAACGCCTGATTGGGATGCAGTACGTATGGCATTCATCGGGAAGATAGGTGACGCCGGGGCTACGTTAACCCTTGCTCCGTTTGGGAGCCAACAAACCGTGCAAAAAAAACTGGATTTAACTCACTGGCAGTTTGAACCGGATAAGCAAGATCCGGTAATCTCTCTGGGTTTGAATCCAGTGTCGGCACAAGTTGAACCGGTTCTTGACGAAGTACAAAAAGATTCAGCGGCAAGTAAAGCAGGTTTGCAAGCCGGGGATAGGATAGTTAAAGTCGATGGTCGTCCTGTGGGATGGATGGAGTTTGCCACAGAGGTAAAGAGTAATCCTGCTAAAACATTGACGGTGGAAATACAACGACAGGGAAGCACCTTGTCTTTAACGCTGATACCGGATACAAAACCGGGTACGGCAAAACCCGAAGGGTTTGTTGGGGTAGTGCCAAAAATTATCCCGCTTCCTGACGAGTATAAAACAGTGCGCCAGTATGGGCCGTTTACAGCAGTTATGCAGGCCACGGATAAAACGTGGCAGCTGATGAAGCTGACGGTTAGCATGCTGGGGAAATTAATAACCGGTGATGTCAAACTGAATAACCTCAGTGGGCCAATTTCGATTGCTCAAGGGGCAGGGATGTCAGCAGAGTTCGGGTTTGTTTATTACCTGATGTTTTTGGCGCTTATCAGCGTCAACCTCGGGATTATCAACCTGTTCCCGCTACCTGTTCTGGACGGTGGACACTTGTTGTTCCTGGCAATCGAGAAGCTTAAGGGCAGGCCGGTTTCCGAGCGAGTTCAAGACTTTAGTTACCGCATTGGCTCAATTTTGCTGGTGATGTTAATGGGGCTTGCACTTTTCAATGATTTCTCTCGGTTATAGAGAGAATTAGGTTAGGAAGAACGCATAACAACGATGGCGATGAAAAAGTTGCTCATAGCGTCGCT
>CBIFWW010000171.1:0-6436 GCA_966186435.1 uncultured Enterobacteriaceae bacterium | reverse complement strand
GCGGGCCGGGTGCGGGTGCAACATAGGAAAGCCGGTGCTTTAAGGCACGCAACCCGTTCACCCCATCAAACATATGCAAAGCTAAGCAGCCATCGGGAACGGAACCCCTTCACCACTCCCACATACACGCCCCAGCAAACTATCCAGCACGCAACCCGTTATACCCCACAAACAAAAAGGCCCGGAAAACCGGGCCTCAGCGCTAAACAATCCCACTCACATCTTATCCAACAACTTCTTCAAATCCTTGGCCTTGGCATCATCCTGATTACGATCCGCCCAGTCGCGCAACCGGCGCTTGGCCTCATCCTGCAACTGCTTACGCAGGATCTGATCCACCTGGAGATGGTATTTCAACCCCTGCCACGGGCCATACACCCGCAGTGGTATCGAGGTGGTTTTCAGCGCGTCAATCAGTTTACTGTCACCCTCCCAGCCACCGTTCACGATGATGTTCATCTGGGTGTCGGCCTCTTGCTTGACTAAATCCAGGGTACCTGTGCCGGTCAGATCCATCACGTTTGAATGGCCTGCCAGCTCATCAAACGTAATCACCCCGCGATCGAGGCTAGCCTTGGCGATAACTTTCTCCAGCTCGGTAGCATCGCTGTAGTTCTTATGAGCCTGAACGCTGCTATTACTGCGGGTGACCGCTTGCTGAATCAGCTGCTGGAAGTTCATCCCTTCCAGGCGGGAATTACGGATGGTGAGATCCGCATTACCCTGCCAATGGCGCTGGAAATCCTCGGCGCTGAATTTATTGCCGGTAAACTGCCCTTCTACCGACAGCTCGCCATTCATCGAGAGCGGATAATTAAAGGCATGCAGAATCGGGCCGATAGCCACATCTTTAATTGACGGTGTAACCGAAAGGGTTGATGGCACCTGGCGGGCATCAAGCTCCGCAGGGAGACTCAGGAAACCTTTGCCGAGATAGCCTTGCAGCTTTTCGATTTGTAGCAAACCCTGGCGGTTACTGAACATGGATTCAATGTGGCTGAAATCCAGCCCCCGGAAGCGAAGGGCGCCCACGTTCAGCTGCATATCCGCATCAAAACCTTGCAGGTTGTGGTACGGCGAAGGCTCGATCCCCCCAGCAATCACCGGGCGCGACAGGCGGCCGGTCTGGGCTGGCTTATCGCCATTTGGTACCGCAACTGGAGTGCTGTTAGCGGCATTAGCAGAGAGCAGATTATCGAGGTTGAGGTACTGGGAGGTAAGTGCCAGCTGCCAGCTCGGCCTGTCGTTAAGCACCACCGCCAGTTCGCCATTAATGGCACTGTCGTTTGCCGCCAGTTTCAAAGCACGCACACTTAACTGGCGCTCTGGCTCCTGCCAGATGGCCTGGAAGCTGCCCTGCCCGCTTATCCCTTGAGCTGGAAGATCGGCCCCGGTCAGTTGATAGTGAAATTCATTCACCTGGCTGGTGAGATTTTGTGGATACTGGCTGGCATCCACATCGGCCTGAAGAGACAAATTCAGATCACGCTGGTCGCGGTTGATACGGCCGCTCAGCTCAACGTGGGCCTGGTGTTTGTCATTTTGATCCATCTGGATATTGATATTACGAACGGTCATCTGTTCGTCATCGGCATGCTGGAATACCAGCAGGCTATCCACCACCTGGAGGCTGGCAATATCAAAGGACCAGCCGTGGCCCACATCAATCGGCGAGGGGATACTGTCCTTTGGCCCCACCGGCGCATCGATAGCTCGCCTGGCTTCGGTCTGAGGGGTGAGTTGCACTACGGCATTCTTCAATAACACCTGGCGCACCTGAAGCTGATGGCTGATCAATGGCAGCAACGCCACATCCAGACGCATATTTTCCGCGCTTACCAGCGGCGCTTCGGCCCCCGGTGCTTTTAAGGACATACGACCGGTGAGAATGCTAAGCCGCGGCCAGACGTGCCAGCGCAAAGAACCTTCCAGATTCAGCTGGTAACCACTGCGTTGCTCAACCTGGTTAACCATGTAATACCGGAAATCATTGGGGTTCACCAGCAGTACCAGGGCTGATAACCCGGCGACGATCACCACCAGCAGAATCATCAGCGTAGTCAGAAAACGTCTCATGGCATCCTCAATTACCGCAGCTTGCGCCGTTATTAGTCTTTGTCGATACGGCTCGCAACCGCACCCTGCTGGTCACGATATTTGGCATCTTCACGGCGGTTATAAGGGCGCAACGCCGGGCCGGTTAATGGCTCGAAACTCAAGGCCCCAATCATCATCCCCGGGCGCAACGCCAACGGCAGCTTCCCGGAGTTGTAGAATTCCAGCACGATACAGCCCTGCCAGCCGGGGTCGATACGGTGGGCCGTAACGTGAACCATCAGTCCCAGACGGGCCAGAGAAGAACGGCCGTCCAGCCAACCCACCAGATCTGCCGGAATGGTCACAGATTCCAGGGTCACCGCCAGGGCCAGCTCGCCGGGATGCAGGAAGAATGCGTCCCCCTCATCCAGCACGATTTCATCACTCATTACCCGATCAAGGGCAGCAGTGACTTCAGCTTTGGGGCCGCTTAAATCAATAAAACCCGCCGTGTGGCCGCTAAAAGTACGGAATTTGTTCCCCAACCGCACATCCACAGTCGCGCCATTAATACGCTCAACGGGGGGGCGGGGGGTAATTGCCAGACGGCCTTCATCCAGCCAAAGTTCAATATCACGGTCACAAAGACGCATCGCAGGATCTCCTTTCGCGCTTCAGGTTCTCACCATGCCATAGCCAGGCCGGCTTGACTACAACGGGGAAGGACAGATTCGGCCTCCGCCGTTAATAAAAGTGCGGCGGGCTATTAAAGGCCCGCCGCAGTGGATTACTCAAAGAACTGGCTTATCTTCGCCTTTAATATGTCGATGGCGATGCGGTTTTTACCCCCACGCGGCACAATAATGTCGGCATATTGTTTGGATGGCTCGATAAATTGCAGGAACATCGGGCGTACCGTTTTTTGATATTGGGCCATCACGGAATCCATAGAACGGCCGCGCTCATTAACATCACGCTTGATGCGGCGCATCAGGCAGATATCCAGCGGCGTATCCACGAAGATTGAGAAGTTCATCTCATCACGCAGGCGCGCATCTGTCAGCAGCAAGATCCCTTCCAGGATAATTACCTTCTTAGGAACGACTTTGATGGTATCCGGCGTACGGGTGTGGTCCACATAACTATAAACGGGCAGGTCGATAGTTTTACCCGCCTTCAGCATCTGCAAATGTTGAAACAGCAAACTATGATCCATTGCACTCGGGTGGTCATAGTTAGTTTTAACGCGTTCTTCCATCGACAGGTGGCTTTGATCTTTGTAGTAGCTGTCTTCTGGAATAACACCAATGTGTTCATCACCGACTTGTTCGCGCAGTTCACGATAGAGCGTGCTGGCAATTAAACTTTTCCCTGAGGCAGAAGCACCGGCGATCCCGACGATGACGCATTGATGAGACTTGTCAGTCATATGATAAACGACCTGGTTAACGTAATTTAAGGAAGGGGGCGCAGTTGCGCCAAACGCGCCAATTATAGGGATTTCACCGCCTTGATTCCAGCCAAATGCAGTGTGACACACGTGAAACCTCAGGCTGTTAATTGGGTTAACCTAAAGTGCGGTGAATTCCAGCCGATGTTAATCAAGGCCGGGCTTAACTGTGAATAAAACGTGGTTTGGTGTTAAATTCTGGTTGGCTGGCATAGGAAATATAGCTACTTTGCGATTAACTGATCCGGCTGCCAGCCATCGGTATACCAGATGTGCAGCAAGGCATAGGAGCGCCAGGGCTGCCAGCGCTCGGCATAGCGGCGGATTTGTGCCGGGGTCATCCCCGGGAAGCGCTGCTTTATCAGGTAGTCATCGGGCAGGAAGATATCCCGCGCCTGCCAGCCCCGCAGGGCAAAATAGCTGGCAGTCCAGCGGCCAATCCCCGGCCAGGTCATTAGTGCCTTAATCCCCTGTTCAACATTTTCCGGGGCCGCTGCCGGGAAGCGGCCCGCCAGGTGTTCACGAGCAATATGGATTATCGCCTCCCCTCGCTTGAGCGGCATCCCCAGGGCTTTTAACTGCCCAGGTTGAAGCTGTGCCAGTCGCTCGGCGGTGGGGAACAGTTTCCAGCCAGGTTTATCCACCAAAGCTTCACCAAACTCCCGGGTCACATAGCCCGCCAGTTTAGCCGCCATTGCCACACTCACCAGTTGGCCTAACACCGCGCGGATCACCTGTTCAAACGGGTCCATACAACCGGGCAGGCGGATACCGGGGCGCGGCTGGGCCAGCGGCCCGAGGTGGGCTAATAAGGAGGCGGTGTTGCAATCCAGATCAAAAAAACGGCTCAGGCGGGCCAGCACTTGATCTGCCACCGGCATCAGCCCCGGGCTGAGGGTTACCATCAGGCGGCAAGCGGGCTGATCCAGTTCAACAGTGATTAACCCCTGGAGGCCTTCCAGCGCAAAACTACGCTGGTAGCCCTGCGCCGATACCTGCTCTACCCCGGCTACGGTACGGGGTGCCAGAAATCCCAACATCCACGCCCAGTCATAAGGGGGTTGCCATTTCAGTTCAAACATCGCGGCTCCTGTCCGGCCAATTTATTAAAGTTTAGCCCCTGGATAATTCGAGTTGCCCCCCCAGAGACATTCCGCTAAAGTCGCCCCCCTTTTTCACCGGCATGGGGATGCACATGTATATTGGTTTTGATTATGGTACCGCGAACTGTAGCGTGGCGGTGATGGAAAACGGCGCACCGCGCTTACTTCCGTTAGAAAATGACGCAGTATTACTGCCGTCGATGATTAGCGCCCCCACCCGTGAAGCCATCAGTGAATGGCTGTGGCGCCACCACAGCGTGCCAACGCCGGGCGAAGAAAACCAGGCGTTGCTGCGCCGGGCCATGAGTTTCAACCGCGAAGAAGATATCAGCGTCCAGCCCAATAGCGTGCAGTTTGGCCTGAGCGCCCTGCGCCAGTATATGGATGACCCGGAAGAAGTATGGTTTGTGAAATCACCCAAATCCTTCCTCGGTGCCAATGGTCTGAAGCCACAGCAAATCGCCCTGTTTGAAGACCTGGTGTGTTCAATGATGCTGCACATCCGCCAAAAAGCGCAAGCCAGCGTTGATACCGCTATCACCCAGGCGGTGATTGGCCGCCCGATTAACTTCCAGGGCCTGGGTGGTGAAGACGCTAACCGTCAGGCTCAGGGCATCCTCGAGCGGGCCGCTGGCCGCGCCGGGTTCCAGGATATTGTGTTCCAGTTGGAGCCGGTAGCCGCCGGGCTGGAATATGAGGCCCGCCTCGAAGAAGAGAAAAAAGTGCTGGTGGTGGATATCGGCGGCGGGACCACCGACTGTTCCCTGCTGCTGATGGGGCCACAGTGGCGTACCCGCAGCGACCGCGAGCAAAGCCTGTTGGGCCACAGCGGTTGCCGCATCGGCGGTAATGATCTCGATATCATGCTGGCCTTTAAGCAGTTGATGCCGTTGCTGGGGCTGGGTGGTGACACTGAAAAAGGCATCGCCCTGCCGATCCTGCCGTGGTGGAACGCCGTCGCCATTAATGATGTCCCGGCCCAAAGCGATTTTTACAGCACCGCCAATGGCCGCCTGCTGGCAGACCTGGCCCGTGATGCCCGGGAAACCGATAAAGTTAGTCTATTGCAGAAAGTGTGGCGTCAGCGCCTGAGCTACCGTTTAGTCCGTGCTGCGGAAGAGAGTAAAATCGCCCTCTCCAGCCAGGCTAATCACGATGCCGCGTTGGACTTTATCCTGCCAGAGCTATTAACGGCTATCGGCCAGGACGATCTGGCAACCGCCGTTACCCAGCCGCTGCAAAAGGTGCTGGAGCAGGTGACCCTGGCGCTGGATGCCAGCCAGACCCAGCCGGACGTGATCTACCTGACGGGCGGTAGCGCCCGTTCGCCGTTGATTCGCCAGGCCCTGAGTCAGATGCTGCCGCATATTCCGATTCAGGGTGGGGATGATTTTGGTTCGGTTACGACGGGGTTGACGCGTTGGGCGGAGGTGGTGTTTAGGGGGTAAGGGGGGACTTGCCCTGGCATATTCTATAGGGTGCGTACCTTGGGTATTTGCTGGGGCGTGTATGCGGCGTTGGTGAAAGGTTCCGTTCCCCGTTTTGCGTTCAGTTCTTGCATATGTTCGATGGGGTGAACGGGTTGCGTGCCTGGAGTGTTTGCTGGGGCTTATATGCAAACCAGGTGAAAGGGTTCCGTTCCCCTAAGTTCATTAGAATATAGGGAGTGCTGAACCCGGGAACGGGTTAAGGGGAATTAGCCGAATTCCCCTTAACAATCCCCGCGGCCCGCAGGAAAATCGGTGCTGCAAACTCAGCTCGGCTACCAACGTGCTTCCGGCGGTCGGCTCTATTCGGCGTCCTGGTTACTCATTCCGCCTTTTGGGCGGAATTCGCCCCTTCGGGG
>CBIFWW010000170.1:0-6460 GCA_966186435.1 uncultured Enterobacteriaceae bacterium | reverse complement strand
CCAATAAACTGAGTATTATCATATGAATAGTTCAAATGTGGCTTATCGTCCCTTTAATCAGGGGCCTATCGAAAAAAAATATCCTGATGCTGAAATTAACAATAAAAGCAAATCGTTAGCGTATTATACGGCCGGAGCAAAATTGCTTACCGCCGCTGGGGCAGTTGCCAGTAGTATCCATATTCACCAAAATGAAGATAATACAGTCTCAAGTGTCACCGGCCATCTGAATAATGCTACGACAGTGTGTGACTGCCTGTTTGCTAGCTATGATGCGTTGCTGGCTTACAAGGGAAAACCACAGTTGGAAATCGGCTCTGATTCCGTCGCAAACGTTATTAATAGTACTTTGAAATGTTTTGACTGTTGTAAAGGGGATGAAAAAATAATGGCGAAAAACGGTTCAAAAATCTTAAGTTTTGGATTGACAACCACAGCTATTAATTTTACAGAACCCGATAAAACACCTAATGTGTCATCCAAAAATATTAATAGAGTATTTGGCGCGGCTAGCAAATTAGTTAATATGATTGTTGATTGTGTTAATGACCGTCAAAATAGTGTTATTGATAAGATGAAAAAAGAAAATACGGAAAATATTCATCAACAATATCAGGGGCGTCTTGATTTTATAGATTCAAATGATATGAATGCACATCGTACAAACCGTAATTATACCAGCCCAAGCAACATATCTTATTCCCTGCGTGATGTTGATGCTGAATCCCTTAGAGTGAGCCATCGCTCGCCACCTAATAACCTCAAGCGGGATTAAGTTGGCTTAAATTTTATATTAGTAATGACACTAAATTTGCCAACGATATTAGTTATTAACATTGTATTATTACGTACTTCATTCGCCATCTTAATCTTGGCGAATGATCTACTACTAGTTGTTTTTTATCAACCTAATTCATTAAACCTATAAATTATGCCTTACGCACAATAATCTTAACCGCCCAGCTTTGTTCAAACTGTATTAATTGCCCCTGCGCCCATATTTCTTCTTGGTGGATTAAATTCACTAATGGGTAGGTTAATACCTCAACGTCTAATTCTTGCTCCTGCTCCCAGGGAACCATATCTTTAGCAAATAAGCGCACATGACCAACTTCAATTGATAGTAAATGTGTATCTGGCGTCGTATTCGTCATCGGATCCATGGCCTCTACCACCACCGCATGAGTAAGGTCCTCAAAGCGAAGCTTTGCTGGATTCCCCCCTAGTGAGAGCCAAAAGCAATCAGCCTCATCACTCATGCCATAAATCGGCAGCGCAACGCCAGGCACAATATTCTCTATCTCTGCTTCAGGAATTAAACACCAACCCATAATCAGGGCCAATGAATGTTGCTGCTCCTGTGATGGCTCCATCGAATCGATCAATGTGTTCAACCAGTGATCTGGCCCTTGGATAACATGTAATGGCAGCAGGCGGCCCTCGGTTTTGCCAGTAATGCACCAGCCGTTTATTTCTGGCTCAGTTAATTCCACCGCCAACAGCTCCAACCCAGGTAGCCCTTTTTGCTGCGCCCAATTATTTAGAGGAGATAAAGACCAACTCGCTAATAGTGACATTAAGTCAGGATCAACATCGGAGAAAGCATTGACCGCCAGCTGAGGTTCCAGCCATCGGCACCATAGCCTCTCCGAGGCCCAAAGGATAAGTTCGTCTTCGCCACAGCTTAGCTGAATTTGTATGCCTGGCCCCTTACACGATGCAATCTGTACCTCAAAAGTATACTCATCAAAATTATCCGTAGCGCCCATGCGGCTGAGTTCAAACAGGGACATGGATGCCATATTGTGTTCAGCGCGCATTTTCTACCTCAATCACTACTGGGCAGCCAAAGCCCTCGGACAATGCCTTCCCAATATTACCGGACTCACGATTTAAACGTTCGCTCAGCTTGGTTTCGACATCTGAAAACTTCAAATTAAGTTTATTACCCTGCCAGCTGGCCTGAATCAACATTCCTGCCAGAGGCCCAGTGCTTACCCGCAATGATAGTATTTGTTGGTCAGGCTCTGTAATGATGGCAGGGGGTAATGTCACATCCGCCGCCTTAGCAGCGACTTTACTGGTTGCCACAGTATCTTTAACCGGCACAACCATCGTGGCGTTATTAAGCATTGGCATCTCAAAACCGTCTCCTAGCAGTGAACGAAAGCGTTCAATCTCCTCCGCTGAGAGGTTTTTACGTGCATAACGCGTATTCGCATGCTCCGGGTGATTCTCAGTTTTCTTAACGTTAATCGTCACAGTGAATCCTCGATGAGTTTTAGTTTTTCCTGCTCGCGTAAAATCAGGCGTAGCTGCAATTCTTGCTCTTCCTGGCGCTGATGCAGCCGACTTTGTTCCTGTTTGACATTATCAAGTTCTGCATACAGGCGTTTGTCCTCGCTTTCAAAGCGACTGAGTTGCGCACGCAGTGTTGATAGCCCTCTCACATTAAGGACCCCTGCCTGTTTAATAGCTTCTTGCCACTGGGCGCGGGCCTCTACCTGGCGAGCTTGTAAATTTTTCAGGCGCTCGGAACAGGTATGCATTTCATCACTGGTCCGGGCTATTTCACGCCGAATGCCCTGCTCCCGGCGGCGCTTAATCTCTAGCAGCTGGCTTATCTGGGTAATCATGACAGACCTACTGCATTGCTCAAGACATCGAGAGTCTCATCAAACAGCGCTTTTTTATCCACCGCCTGTCGCAGTAAGGCATTAATATCATCGCGCCGCGCCATGGCTTCATCGGCGGCAGGATCCTGCCCTGCCCGGTATTCACCTACTCGTACCAGTAGCTCAATTTCTTGCCAAGTTGCCAGCAGGTGGCGCAGCTTCCCCGCAGCCTTGATATGGGCCGCGGTGGTCACTTGATTCATGATACGGCTTAGGCTGCTCAGTACATCGATAGCCGGGAAGTGATTGGCCTCCGCCAGACGGCGGGAAAGAATAATATGACCATCAAGCAATGAGCGAACCTCTTCCGCTAGCGGATCGCCCTTTTCCTCCATAAGCACGGTGTAAAAGGCGGTAATACTGCCTTTTGCCGCCGGCCCTGCCCTTTCCAACAAACGGGGTAAGCGGGCATACAGGCTGGGCGGATAGCCGCCATTGACTACCGGCTCCCCTGCTGCAAGGGCAATTTCACGCACCGCGCGGGCATAGCGTGTAAGTGAATCGACCAATAACAGCACGTTGCGACCGGTGTCGCGAAAATACTCTGCTACGGTGGTAGCGGTAGCGGCGGCTTTCAGGCGTTCCAGCGCCGGGCGGTCTGAGGTTGCCAGCACCACCACGCTGCGCGCCCGGATTTCTGGCGTCATCGTCTGTTCAAGAAACTCCCGCACCTCACGGCCACGCTCACCAATTAACGCCATAACAATTACATCGGCATCGCTGTTGGCGGCCAGCATGCTAAGTAGGGTACTTTTGCCACAGCCTGCTGGGGCAAATACCCCCAGCCGCTGACCAATCCCTACGGTGAGGGTAGCATCGATCGCGGTCACCCCCATCGGCAGCGCCGTTTTGATAATACTGCGTTGCATAGGGTCAGGCGGATCGGAATCGGAATCGCGGAATTCATAAACATCCGGCGGCGGTAAGCCATCTACAGGTTGGCCAAGCGCATCAAGTACCCGCCCAAGCAAAGCTTCCCCTACACCGAGGTTGGCCCGCCTTCCTGTGGGCACAACCATCATCCCGGTGGTAAGCCCAAAAGGTTCACGATAGGGCGAAAGCAGCGCTTGTTTATCCTCAATCGCCACAACTTCAGCAGGATGCCCACCGGGCAGATAACAGATCTCACTTAAGCCCACGCCGGGAAGATGGGCTCGAACCAGAGTGCTACCAATTTTGGTCAGGCGGCCTTCCATTTTTTCACGATAAGGTGCCAGGGTATTCGGCTGCCGGACCGCCGCAAGTATCGAATCATAGTCAAGATGACGCATTTTAATCTCCAACGATTTCGACATGCCCTAATACACGTAGCTCCACCTCCTCCGCCACTTCCTGAAAAGAAAGCACCGGCAGTGAGAACATTTCCGCTTCGATAAGCTTGCGTACAAAGCGGCGAATATCAATAGTCGTTACCAACGCAATGTGCCCGGTTTCATGTGCTACCGCCGCGCGAATCTGGGTTAAAATCTCTTCATTTTCTTCGGGGCTTAGTGCGGAATAGGAACCCGCAGAGGTCTGGCGTATCGATTCCCGAATCATCTCCTCAATACGCCCGCCAATAATGTAAGCCTGGATCCAGGGCTGGCCGCGCCTCTGGCGTCCAACAATCTGCCGTTTTAACCCTAACCGCGCATACTCAGTCAACATCACCGGGTCTTTTTCACGGGGTGCCCATTCAATCAGCGCTTCAAAAATTGAACGCAGATCGCGGATAGAAATCCCTTCCGCGATCAGGCGTTGCAGCACATCCGCAATCCGCCCCACCGGCAACTGACGCTGAAGCTCTTTTACCAGTTCTGAATAACGTTGCTCCATTTGATCCATGAGATAGCGCGCTTCCTGGACCCCAATCAGCTCTGCGGCATAGCGATCAAGCGCCATAGAGACTAAATAGACAATGATCTCACTGTCACGATAAAACTTGATCCCTAACGCATTGAGCACGCTGTCTTTATCTGCGTTGACCCACCGGAGGATAATACCGCCAAAGGGTAAGGGTTCTTCACTTACGGCTACTCCAGGCGCAGTACTATTGGTATCAAGCAGCAGTTTCCCCGACAGCTTCATCGCCAGTATCGGCTCCTGATATAACAACAATTGAAATTCATTTTCCGCAAGATTGTTATCAGGTTGAATATTGATTTCTGGAAGGGGTAAGCCAAGTTGATCTAGCTTTCTATACCTCAATCCCCCTAGCCCAGTTTTCAGTTCACTATTTTTGGCTTGCGATGGTGACAGGCGTAACAGTAATGGAATCGCGCCAATGACTTGGGCCTCCTCCCCTTCCATACTCGCCTGATCGCCATTTTCTATGGCACGCTTTGTTGAACGTACATTCAGCCACACCCCCCCGCCAATAAGTGCTGCGAGCGACAGGAAAATGGGTGCCGGGAAACCGGGTAAACAGGCAAACAGCGCCAGAACCGCAGAGACAATCCACAGGGCGTTGCGTTGTCTTAAGATTTGCTCAGAAAGTTCAACTGCCAGATTGCGCCGGGTTTCGCCAGGGACGCGGGTAACGATGATCCCAGCAGCGATAGAGATAAGCAGCGCCGGGATCTGCGCAACTAACCCGTCACCCACCGACAAAATTGTGTAGGTAGAAGCGGCTTCACCGGCAGACATCCCGTGCATAAAAATACCTACGGTGATTCCACCAAATATATTCACCAGAATAACGATAATTGAGGCAATGGCATCGCCTTTAACAAACTTCATGGCCCCATCCATTGCACCATAAAGCTGGCTCTCTTTTTGCACTTGAGCACGTTGCAAACGGGCCTCGTTGGCATCAATAATGCCTGCGCGCATATCACCATCGATACTCATCTGTTTACCAGGCATCCCATCAAGGGAAAAACGAGCGCCTACCTCAGCAACACGTTCAGAACCTTTTGTAATAACGATAAATTGCACAATGGTAATGATGGCGAAAACGATTAGTCCTACGACCAGGTTTCCACCCACGGCAAAATTACCAAAGGTATAAACAATATCCCCGGCATCATGCTGAAGCAAAATTAAGCGACTGGTACTGATGGTTAATGCTAAACGGTAGAGGGTTGTTATTAGCAGAACCGAAGGAAATGCGGAAAACTCCATCGGCTCACGAATATAAACCGCCATCATTAACAGAATGATAGAAAGCGTGAGATTAATCGCAATCAGGACATCAATCAGCAGCGTTGGCAGAGGGATGATCATCATGAAAATAGCCAGTAACAGCATGGCTGCCAGTATGACATCCTGACGCGAGGATAATACATGTAACCAGTTGTTAATTCTTTTCATTGTAACTCTCCATCACCCTGGACATGACTCGCTGCTGCTTGCGCGACAAATCAGCCCATAGTTCGGCCCCTCCGGTTTGTGGCGAGACGGCAGAAAGCCAAATCTTCCCGGAAGCCAGCCAGGCTCTGAAAGGAACCCCGTTTCCAGCTTCCGGTTGAAGAAACTGCAACATATTAATCAAAAACGTGTTTTTATTGTTTTCTGGAATGTTGCAAGCCAGAGTGATGCGCGCACGACCATCGTAGGCTTCTAAATAATAGAAATACTCGCCTTTGATGAAGGCGATGTTTAAAGCTGGAGAAATATTGCCAGCATCCATAAAACGGAGCCAAAGCTCGCATTGCCGCTGCCATTGCAAATCCATCAACGCCCCCAAATAAATGAAATATATCCTAAAACTGCTTGAAATTAATCAGGTTAAAACCTTATGCCTGTTTTTGTTGTTTAACTTTAGTATTGAACATATATCTTTCCCAAAATCATCTCAGTGCTAC
>CBIFWW010000169.1:0-6567 GCA_966186435.1 uncultured Enterobacteriaceae bacterium | reverse complement strand
CCGTTGACCTCGTATTCTTTGCCGTCTACATGAATCGTAGCCATAGTCAGCATGCTTCCCATAAGCGCGGCATAAACCGCGCATTAATTACAATATGTTGAACGCCATCGCCCCTTGCTCTAAGGGCGGTTAATTACCAGCGTGATTTCAGCAGGTTCGGCTGGATGCCGTTGATTAAATGCAGGTTATTCACATCCTGCTTAATGCCTGCTTCAAATTCTTCGCGGAAATACTTGATGGCGCTCTGTAATGGCTCCACCGCACCCGGTGCGTGGGCGCAGAAGGTTTTACCCGGCCCCAGGAAGCGGCATAGCTGCTCCAGGGTTTCGATATCGCCCGGCTGCCCTTCCCCACGCTCCAGGGCGCGCAGAATTTTCACGCTCCATGGCAGGCCGTCACGGCACGGGGTACACCAGCCGCAGGATTCACGGGCAAAGAACTCTTCCAGGTTACGCACCAGCGGAACCATACCAATTTCATGGTCGACGGCCATCGCCAGGGCAGTACCCAGGCGGCTACCGGCTTTGCCGATGCTTTCAAATTCCATTGGCAGATCCAGATGGGCTTCGGTCAGGAAGTCTGTCCCTGCCCCGCCCGGCTGCCAGGCTTTGAATTTCAGGCCATCGCGCATACCACCGGCGTAATCTTCGAGGATTTCACGGGCGGTGGTGCCGAAAGGCAGTTCCCACAGGCCTGGGTTTTTTACCCGGCCAGAGAAGCCCATCAGCTTGGTGCCCGCATCTTTGCTCTTGGAGATGTTCTGATACCACTCCACGCCGTTAGCCAGGATCGCCGGCACGTTGCACAGGGTTTCGACGTTGTTCACACAGGTCGGTTTACCCCAGGCACCGGAAGTTGCCGGGAACGGTGGCTTGGAGCGCGGGTTGGCGCGGCGGCCTTCCAGCGAGTTGATCAGCGCGGTTTCTTCGCCGCAGATGTAGCGCCCTGCCCCGGTGTGCACGATAAGCTCGAAGTCAAAACCGGTACCGAGGATATTTTTACCCAACAGGCCTGCTTCGGTGGCTTCGGCAATCGCCTGGCGCAGATGCTTCGCCGCTTCAATGTATTCACCGCGCAGGAAGATGTAGCCACGGTAGGCTTTCAGCGCAAAGGCGGATATCAGCATCCCTTCCACCAGCAGGTGGGGCAATTGCTCCATCAGCAGGCGGTCTTTATAGGTGCCCGGCTCCATTTCATCGGCGTTACACAGCAGGTAACGGATGTTCATGGATTCGTCTTTCGGCATCAGGCTCCACTTCAGGCCGGTAGAAAAACCTGCGCCGCCGCGGCCTTTCAGCCCGGCGTCTTTCACCTGATTGACGATTTCATCCGGCGATAAACCGGTGAGGGCCTTGCGGGCGCCTTCATAGCCATTTTTACTGCGATACTCATCCAGCCATACCGGCTGCTTGTCATCACGCAAGCGCCATAGCAGGGGATGGGTCTCGGCAGTACGCATCACGGTTTTCATTTGTACTGCTCCAGAAGGTCAGGGATGGCTTCCGGCGTCAGATGGCTGTGAGTATCCTCATCCACCATCATGTTCGGCCCTTTGTCGCAGTTACCCAGGCAGCAAGTTGGCAGCAGGGTAAAGCGGCCATCGAAGGTGGTTTGGCCCGGCTTGATATTGAGCTTTTTCTCCAGTGCAGCCTGGATCCCCTGATAGCCATTGATATGGCATACCACGCTGTCGCAATAGCGAATCACGTGGCGGCCCACAGGCTGGCGGAAGATCTGGCTATAGAACGTCGCCACGCCTTCAACATCACTGGCCGGGATATCCAGCACCTCAGCAATAGCATGAATGGCACCATCCGGTACCCAGCCCCGCTGTTTCTGAACGATCTTCAGTGCTTCAATGGACGCCGCACGGGGATCTTCATAATGGTGCTTCTCGTGCTCTATCGCATCACGCTCTGCCGCACTCAGCTCAAAAGCCTCGGTGTTTGGTTGTTGATTCTCGTGCATAGTTAGCGATCCACATCTGACATAACGAAATCGATACTGCCCAGGTAAACAATCAGGTCAGATACCAGGCTGCCGCGGATCGCCGCCGGGATTTGCTGCAAGTGGGCAAAACTCGGGGTACGGATACGGGTGCGGTAGCTCATGGTGCTGCCATCACTGGTCAGGTAATAACTGTTGATACCCTTGGTGGCTTCCACCATCTGGAAGGATTCGTTGGCCGGCATAACCGGACCCCAGGAAACCTGCAGGAAGTGGGTGATCAGGGTTTCAATGTGCTGCAACGTGCGCTCTTTCGGCGGCGGCGTGGTCAGCGGATGGTCGGCCTTGAACGGGCCAGCTGGCATGTTTTTCAGGCACTGCTCAAGGATACGCAGGCTCTGGCGCAGCTCTTCCACTTTCAGCATCACGCGGGTATAGCTGTCGCTGACACCGGCACCAATTGGCACTTCGAAATCGAAGTTCTGGTAGCCAGAGTAAGGGCGGGCTTTACGCACGTCGAAGTCGATGCCGGTGGCGCGCAGTGCGGCCCCGGTGCAACCCCATTCCAGCGCTTCTTTAGCGGTATAGGCGGCAACGCCCTGAGAACGGCCTTTGAGGATAGTGTTACGCAGTGCGGCTTTCTCGTAAGAGTCCAGACGCTTTGGCATCCAGTCGAGGAAGTCACGCAGCAGCTTATCCCAACCGCGCGGCAGGTCATGGGCCACGCCACCAATACGGAACCAGGCCGGGTGCATACGGAAACCGGTGATGGCTTCTACCACGTCGTAAACTTTTTGACGGTCGGTAAACGCGAAGAATACCGGGGTCATGGCGCCCACGTCCTGGATAAAGGTGGAGATGTAAAGCAGGTGGCTGTTAATGCGGAACAGCTCAGAGAGCATCACGCGGATGGTTTCCACGCGCTCTGGCACCACAATACCGGCCAGTTTTTCAACGGCCAGTACGTAAGGCATTTCATTCACACAACCGCCGAGGTATTCGATACGGTCAGTGTAAGGAATGTAGCTGTGCCAGGACTGACGCTCGCCCATTTTTTCTGCGCCACGGTGGTGGTAACCGATATCCGGCACACAGTCGACGATCTCTTCGCCGTCCAGTTGCAGGATGATACGGAATGCCCCGTGGGAGGAGGGGTGGTTCGGCCCCAGGTTCAGGAACATGAAGTCTTCGTTTTCACTGCTGCGCTTCATACCCCAGTCTTCTGGTTTGAAGGTCAGCGCTTCCATTTCCAGATCTTCTTTCTGTTTGGTTAATTCAAACGGATCGAATTCGGTGGCGCGCGCCGGGTAATCTTTACGCAGCGGGTGGCCTTCCCAGGTCGGCGGCATCATGATGCGCGTCAGGTTGGGGTGACCGGTAAAGGTAATGCCAAACATCTCCCAGGTTTCACGCTCATACCAGTTGGCGTTGGGGAAGATTTTGGTGACGGTGGCAACGTTTAGGTCGCTTTCCGCCAGCGCTACCTTCAGCATGATGTCGCGGTTACGTTCAACGGACAGCAGATGGTAGAAAACGGAAAAATCCGCGGCAGGTAACCCTTCGCGGTGAGTACGTAGACGTTCGTCCATACCATGCAGATCAAACAGCATGGAATACGGTTTTGGCAGTTTACGTAGGAAGTCGGCGATTTCAGGTAACTGATCGCGCTTGACCCACACTACCGGTACCCCGGTGCGGGTAGCCTGAATGGTAAAAGCATCCGGGCCAAAACGATTACGCAGTTCCCCGATAACCGGATCATCTAAATGATCGCGGGTCTGCCAGACAGGCAGCTCGGCGTTTTGCGCAGTTAAATCGGTCATATTGTTCACCATTGCAAATGGTTTTAACAGTCTGTGGTATGTGGCTCCGCGCTGTAATTATGTAGTATGCGAAGTTCGTTCCACGGCCCACAAAGGGTTAGATTTCGTCAGGGGTACGCAGGTTAGTTACTGCAATACGTTCACCGCGTTTACGCTCACGCTCAGATTGCATGTTCGCACGGTAAACTCCCTGATCGCCGACAACCCACGACAGCGGGCGGCGTTCCTTACCAATTGATTCTTGCAGCAGCATCAGCGCTTGCATGTAGGCTTCCGGGCGCGGTGGGCAGCCTGGAATGTACACATCAACCGGAATGAACTTATCCACGCCCTGTACCACGGAGTAAATGTCGTACATGCCGCCTGAGTTGGCGCAAGACCCCATGGAGATAACCCATTTTGGTTCCAGCATCTGGTCATACAGGCGCTGAATAACCGGGGCCATCTTGGTGAAGCAGGTACCGGCTACCACCATCAGGTCAGCCTGACGTGGCGACGCACGCAATACTTCGGCACCAAAACGGGCGACGTCGTGGACGGCGGTGAAGGAAGTCACCATCTCCACGTAGCAGCAGGACAAGCCAAAGTTGTAAGGCCAGATAGAGTTCTTACGGCCCCAGTTAACCATGTCATGAAGCGCGTTTTCGAGCTTACCCATGTACACGCTTTTATGGACATGCTGCTCAAGTGGATCGGTCACAATCTCCTGCTTTTGCAGGGGATAACGGTCATTTTCACCGTCGGGATCTATGCGTGTGAGCGTATAGTCCATCTTATTGCCTCGCTGTTACTGCTTATGACGATTAGTGTGGCTGTCGGTTTCCGGGTTCACCAGTTCACGGCGGGAGCGTTTAGGCGTCCAGTCGAGAGCACCGATGCGCACCAGGTAAACCAGGCCGGCCAGTAGCACTAAAATAAAAATAGCGGCCTCGACAAAGCCAACCCAGCCACTTTCACGGATGGAAGTAGACCATGCGTAAAGGTAGAGGGCTTCCACGTCGAAGATAACGAAGAACATAGCAACCAAATAGAATTTGGCTGACAGACGTAAGCGGGCAGACCCAACTGACGCGATACCTGACTCATATGGAGTGTTCTTATGTCGACCACGACCGCGCCCGCCCAGGAACCACGCTCCGAGGAGCATGAAGCAGCACAGCCCAATGGCAACAATAAGAAAGACAGCAAACGCCCAATGGTGAGCGATGACTTCAGTGGATGTCGACATACTCATTGCTTACTCATCAAAAGTGGCGCTGCGATTTCTGTTCTTACTGACAGATGAGAGCCACATCGATTTAAGGGGAGGAGTAACAGAACCCATGCCATTGAGAGTTTGTACACGCCCGCTTCCCCGATTAGCAAAAAACCGCCTGACGTTGAAACAACGCCTTGAGCGGTAAGCGGGCCGGGAACAAACAGACTGCAACAACGACCTTCAGTGGGTTAGGTTCAAAACCGTACAACACCTGCTGCAAAGTAACCACAAACAGTATGTTGTGATGGTTTTTACTCCTTTCTATAACCTTTTGTCAACTTTAACAAAAGAATCTACACACAAGCTTACATTAAGCTAAATTCATTAACATTTCATGCATTATGTCATATGCACTTATCATTACTTAAAGTAATGATTTCTGTTGAATCGAGTCCATAGTAAGGGAAAAGACTAACAACCACCTTATTTTGGCAGGAAATCCTTATCATTCCTCCCCCCCTTACAGGGTATTTTTTTGATCTAAGACACGCTTTTGTGAATTCGCATAAAAATAAGAAACAATAAACCTTACCTATTAACATTAACCCCAGTTTATTTGCCTGATGGTAAAAAAACATCAGGCAGGATGCGGTTAGATCCAATTTATTAACATGTTATAAAACAGTGGCATAACTTCGCTCAGCGGCTAAACCTGATAAAATAGGGCTTATTCCATTATTCGACGGTATAAGCCCTGTTTTAGTTAATTTAACAATTTTTAAAAAACTATTCGATATCGCTTTCCACTAGCACCTGATCGTCGCTACTGCTTGAAGATGTGTGGTAATGATAAGGATTTTCGCTATTTTCCATGGCAGTGAAAACGGCTTCCGCTAAATCATTCTTAGTAAGTGGGTTACGGCAAAGCAAATATTGGGTCTCAGGCAGCATTGGCATCCCGTCGGCAATCCCCAACACCCTTAAATCCGGACTCATCATCTCCACCGGGCGAGCCGTTACCCCCAATCCTGCTTTCACCGCAGTTTTTACCGCCGCAAGGGTAGAGGCAACATAGGACACCCGCCACGGGATATTCGCTTCATTGAGGTGGGCGATGATCATGTCACGGTATGGGCTTGGCTCATCCAGCAATACCAGTGGCACCGGCTCCCCTTTCATAAAGGCGTAATCAGCGGCGCAGTACCATAAAGTCGGTGAAGTTCGCAGAATAATACACTGAGAATTAGCCGGTTTAGCGGTGCTAACAACCAAGTCAACCTCTTGATGGTGAAGCATTTCACCCATATAGGGGTTACGTTTAACTCGCACATCCAGCGCTAGCTTTGGATAGACCGAACTTACGCGGTTAAGGATGAAAGGCAGGATAGTATCGGCAGACTCGTCGGAGGCACCGATGGTCAATACACCCTGGAGGTTGTTAAACATAAGAGAATGACAGGCTTCATCATTAAAACGCAGAATTTTGCGGGCGTAGCCCAGCAGCTGAATACCATGTTCAGTCAGTAACTTATTGCGGCCATGACGAGCGAAGAGTTCTTTCCCCACTAACTGCTCCAACCGCTGCATTTGTTGGCTAAC
>CBIFWW010000168.1:0-6627 GCA_966186435.1 uncultured Enterobacteriaceae bacterium | reverse complement strand
AGCCGGTAGTTATGCTTGGCAATAATGGTTTGACCGAAGGGGTACTGGCCGAGATTGAGCTAGCACTTGCCCACCATGAACTTATCAAGGTGAAAGTCGCAACCGAAGACCGCGAAACATTAACCCTGATCGTGGAAGCTATCGTGCGGGAAACCGGCGCCTGCAAAGTACAGGTCATCGGTAAAACGCTGGTACTGTATCGCCCAGGCCAAGAGCGAAAAATCCCACTTCCACGTTAAAAGCTAAAGTTTCAGCCTGGAGTTTTTCAGGAGAGACGAAGATTAGCGATGCGTTGAGTGAAAATGCCACGCTCTTTACATTGATAAAAGGCCGCTCTGCGGCCTTTTACCTCTTTTTACAAAGTTTCTTACAACAGCCTAGCAGAAATTACAGGTATTCAACCTTAACAATTTCAAATTCTACTAAGCCGCCCGGGGTGTTAATCCCTACTACATCATCGGCTTCTTTACCAACCAGCCCACGCGCAATCGGCGAGTTCACTGAGATCAGGTTTTGCTTAAAGTCAGCCTCATCATCACCCACAATGCGGTAAGTCACTTCTTCGTCCGTATCCAGGTTGAGAACCGTCACTGTGGCCCCGAAAATCACGCGCCCGCTATTTGGGATTTTGGTGATATCGATGACTTGGCAGTTAGACAATTTGGCTTCAATATCTTTGATACGGCCTTCGCAGAAACCCTGCTGCTCACGGGCGGCATGGTACTCGGCATTCTCTTTAAGATCGCCGTGTTCGCGGGCATCGGCGATGGCAGCGATAATTTCTGGGCGACGTACGCTTTTAAGAAAATCGAGTTCTTCGCGTAACTTTTCTGCACCACGTAATGTCATCGGAATAGCTTGCATTTGATACCTCTTAAAACAGTCCTTACGGTTCTTCCGTTCCGTAGGTGGCTTGAATGTTGCCACCCGGAGTAAAGCCGAACTTACCGGGCAACAAGCAAAAGAACGCTGACCCGGGGGCCAACCCCAGGCCAGAATCGATTTTTCATTTCGATAAACATTTTACCGCGAAGTTCCGCGGGGGTCATCGTTTACTTTACCCAGGCTTGCACCGTAGTATGACTATACGTTTCCGGGTTGTTAATTTGAGCTTATGCGATTTTCCAGATTTATCATCGGATTGACCAGCGTTGTCACAGTCACTGCCTATGCCGCTAATATTGAGGAATATCTCAATCAATTGCCTGCTGGCGCTAACCTTGCCCTGACAGTGCAAAAGGTAGGTGCGGCTGCGCCAGCTATCGACTATCACAGCCAGCAGATGGCACTGCCTGCCAGTACCCAAAAGGTCATCACCGCACTGGCAGCATTGTTGCAGCTCGGCCCAGACTACCGCTTCACCACTACTCTTGAAAGCCAGGGAGCGGTTAACGGCGGGACCCTGAATGGCGATTTGGTGGCGCGATTTACAGGCGATCCTACTTTAAAACGTCAAAACATCCGCAATATGATTACGGCGTTGAAGAAGGCCGGGGTTCAACAAATCAATGGTAACGTAGTGATTGATACTTCCGCCTTTGCCAGTCACGACAAAGCGCCGGGTTGGCCGTGGAACGACATGACCCAGTGCTTCAGTGCCCCGCCTGCTGCTGCCATAGTGGATAAAAACTGCTTCTCGGTGACCTTATCCAGCGCGCCAAAAGCCGGGGATCCAGCTTTTGTACGTATTGCGTCCTACTACCCGGTAAATGTCTTTAGCCAGGTTAAGACCCTCGCTAAAGGCTCATCGGAAGCCCAGTATTGCGAGCTGGACGTGGTAACCGGTGATTTAAACCGTTACACCCTTACTGGATGCATGACCCAGCGGAATGACCCGCTTCCGCTAGCCTTTGCGATTCAGGACGGTGCGGGTTATGCCGGGGCCATCCTTAAGTCAGAGCTGAAAACCGCGGGGATCAGCTATAACGGTACCTTGTTACGCCAGAGCCAACCGGGTACCCCTGGCACAGTGTTTGCTGCAACTCAGTCACCACCGCTGCATGACTTACTACGGGTAATGCTGAAGAAGTCAGATAATATGATTGCGGATACCGTATTCCGCACCATTGGCCGTAGTTATTACAATGTGCCGGGCACCTGGCGGGCTGGTTCAGATGCGGTGCGCCAGCTGTTAAAGAAAAAAGCCAACATTGATTTAGGAAACACCATTCTGGTGGATGGCTCTGGTCTGTCTCGCCATAATCTGATTTCACCGGCCTCGATGATGAAGGTTTTGCAGTACATCGCGGAAAATAATAGCCAGCTTAACTTTATCTCCATGCTGCCACTGGCGGGCCACGACGGCTCGCTACAATATCGTGCCGGGCTTGATCAGGCCGGGGTAAATGGCAAGGTTTCTGCCAAGACTGGCTCGCTTCAGGGAGTCTATAATCTGGCAGGGTTTATCACCACCGCCAGCGGCCAGCAGTATGCTTTTGTGCAGTATCTCTCTGGCTATGCGGTAGACCCTTCAGACCAACGCAACCGTCGGGTGCCGCTGGCCCGCTTTGAGGCCCGGCTTTATAAAGACATCTATCAGAACAACTAAAATATGAAATTGTTGATCGTGGAGGATGACCTCCTGCTACGGGAAGGGCTGGCACTGGCGCTGGCCAACGAAGGTTATGCACTAGACTGCGCCACCACCGCCGCAGAAGCAGAGGACTACATCCAAAGCGGTCAATACAGCCTGGTGATCCTCGATCTGGGCTTGCCGGATAAAGACGGTGCCACCCTGCTCAGCCAGTGGCGGCGTAAAGGAGTGGATACCCCAGTATTGATTCTAACGGCGCGGGATGCGCTGGAGGATCGGGTCAATGGGCTGGATTCTGGTGCCGATGATTACCTGGTGAAGCCCTTTGCTCTGGTTGAACTTAAGGCCCGCGCCCGGGCGCTGATCCGCCGCTTTCAGGGGAAAAGCGATAACCTTATCCAGGACGGCAACCTGGTTCTCAACCTGCAAACCCAGCAGGTACTTCTGGCTGATGCTTCTGTAGAAGTCACACCCAAAGAATTCGCCCTGTTAACCCGCTTGTTAATGCGGGTTGGTCAGACCGTTCACCGTGAAACCCTCCAACAGGATATTTATAGCTGGCAGGACGACCCGGGATCCAACACCTTAGAAGTCCATATCCACAATCTGCGGCGCAAACTTGGCAAAGACAGAATCAAGACAGTGCGCGGCGTGGGTTACCGCCTGGAGTCTCTGCATGAATAGCATGCGTCGTCGTTTGATGATCTTGTTGGCAGTTATTTTGCTGTTTTTCCAGCTTATCAGCGTTGTGTGGCTATGGCATGAAAGCCGCGAGCAAATTGGTTTCCTGGTGAACGAAACCCTTACGGCCCATGCCCGAAATATGCACGTTGAGAAAGAGATCCGTGAAGCCATTGCCTCACTATTATTGCCTTCCCTGGTGATGGTGGGCTTCACACTGCTATTTTCGTTTTGGGCCGTAACCTGGATCACCCGGCCACTGAATCGCCTGCGCCACAGCCTGGCTAACCGCTCTGCCGATAACCTCAGCCCGCTGCCTTTGTTGTCTGATATGGCGGAAGTGGCAGCAGTAACTAATTCTCTTAATCAGCTGTTTTCACGCCTCAACAACACCATTCACCAGGAGCGCCTGTTTACCGCTGATGCCGCTCATGAGCTGCGTACGCCTCTGGCGGGCATTCGACTGCACCTGGAGCTGATGGAGCAAGCGGGGGATGCTCAGGCGCCGATGCTGGTCCAGCGTATTGATATGCTGATGCATACCATCGAGCAGTTACTGATGCTGTCGCGGGCGGGCCAGGCTTTAGCCAGCGGGTATTACACCCAACTGCGCTGGCAGGAAGATATCATTGCGCCGCTAAAAATGGAGATCGAGGAGCTGGTCAGCCAGCGTCAGCAGCATATCTCCTGGGGTGATACTCAGGGGCTGACGGTGCAGGGCGATGCGGTTTTATTACGCCTGATGCTGCGAAACTTACTGGAAAATGCCTCGCGTTATAGCCCTGAAGGGGCGGCGATTAGCGTTAACCTCTTCTCTGAGAAACAGGGTGCGCGGATTACTGTGATCGATGAAGGGCCGGGCATTGATGAACAGCATAAGCAGAATATCGTGGAGCCTTTCCGCCGGTTAGATCAACGGTATGGGGGCAGCGGCATGGGGCTAAGTATTGTGCAGCGCATAGCGCAGCTCCATTATGGTGAACTAATCCTTGAAAACCGCGCCGATCGCAGCGGCCTGGAAGCCAAGTGCTGGCTTCCGGAAACTATCCAGTAGAAAAAGGCCGGTTCATTATGAACCGGCCTTTTTCTTAACGTTCGTAAATGATTTCGACGCCTTCGTCGTCGTCTTCATCCCAATCGTCATCCCAGTCATCATCGGCTTCCGCTTGCGCGTCTTCCAGCTGCTGACGGTGATAGTCATCCCACATGAACTCAACTTTCGCTGGCTCTTTGGCTTCTTCCGCTTTCACTACCGGATTTTCAATGATGAAGGTCATCACGTCCCAGCACAGGTCTTTAACCCCCTGCTGGCTGGCGGCAGAGATCATATAGAACTTGTCATCCCAACCCAGCGCTTCAGCAATGTCTTTAGCACGCTGTTCAGCTTCTTCAGCACTGATAAGGTCAATCTTGTTGAAGACTAACCAACGGGGCTTAGCCGCCAGATCTGCGCTGTATTTTTCCAGCTCGCCAATGATGATTTTGGCGTTCTCAACCGGATCGGAACCGTCAATTGGCGCCAGGTCGATGAGGTGCAGCAATACGCGGCAACGCTCAAGGTGCTTCAGGAAGCGAATACCCAGGCCAGCACCGTCAGATGCGCCTTCGATCAGCCCCGGAATATCGGCCACAACGAAGCTTTTTTCGTGGTCCATACGTACCACACCCAGGCTTGGCACCAGGGTGGTAAATGGGTAGTCAGCTACTTTCGGCTTCGCCGCAGACACGGCGCGGATAAAGGTAGATTTACCGGCGTTAGGCAAGCCCAGCATACCCACGTCAGCCAGCAGCATCAGCTCCAGCTGTAATTCGCGGTTGTCCCCTGGGGTGCCCATGGTTTTCTGACGCGGAGCACGGTTTACAGAAGATTTAAAACGGGTATTACCCAAACCGTGCCAACCACCCTTGGCAACCATCAGACGCTGGCCATGGGCGGTCATATCACCCATGGTTTCGCCGGTTGCCTGGTCGATGACGCGCGTCCCAACCGGAACTTTAATAGAAACGTCCTGGCCACGTTTACCGGTGCAATCACGGCTTTGACCATTCTGACCACGTTCTGCGCGGAAAGATTTCTCGAAACGATAGTCGATCAGGGTGTTGAGGTTTTCATCAGCTTCCAGCCAGACATCGCCACCATCACCGCCATCGCCACCATCCGGGCCACCGCGAGGAATGTATTTTTCACGGCGGAAGCTAACACAACCGTTGCCCCCATCGCCTGCGACTACCAGAATCGCTGCTTCATCAACAAACTTCATTTTACTTCTCCGTAAATCATTCGCCTGTACGAGGCACCGGTACTACCGCTTCGCTTTGACGCCAACGCCTCCAAAGACGATGGCCAATGGCGGAATACATCGCGCCCGACACCACCACAAAAGCCCCGATGTAAGCCACAAGGTTTAGCATCGGCATGGCAAAGTAGTCTGGCCAGGCAAGTGATAACAAATCTGAAAACAACAGCGTAAACAGCGGAGTCAAGGTAATGATGGCGCTCACTTGCGCCGCCTGCCAGCGGGCCATGGCCTCTGCCAGAGCGCCATAACCAATCAGCGTATTTGCCCCACAAAATAGCAGTCACGCCAGCTGCCAGTGGCTAAGCTGTAAAATCACCGCAGGCTTAGCCAGCGGCAATAGTGCTATTGTACATAAAATATACAGTAAAGGCAGAATTGGCTGAGACGCGAGGCGGCGTAATAACACCTTCTGTGCGACTCCATAACTCACCCATACCGTTGCTGCTCCGACCCCAAAAATCACACCCCAGGTGTAATCCGTGAGCCGGGTGAAAATCTCGATCAGGCTGGTGTTGAAGAACAATACCAGGCCGCACAACAGCATCAACGCGCCTATCACCTGAGTGCCGCGCATTTTATCTTTCAGGCTGACTACACTGGCAATCATCATCCCCATCGGGGAGAATTGACCAATAACCTGTGATGCTGTCGGGCTGAGATACTGGAGTGACGAGCTAAATAGGGCAAAGTTCCTGAAAAGCCCGCCGTTGGCGATAGCAAGGATCACCAGCCACCGAGGGTCACGAAACAACCACGGTGGCGGCAGGCGGCGTTTGATTGCCAGAATCAACCCAACCCCGTCCCCACAATTAAAAAGCGGTAAAACACGATTGTGGGCGGTCCCATAACCACCAGCACCTGCTTTATGGCAATCGGGAGCGCGCCCCAAAACATTGCCGTCGTCAGTGCCAATTAGATCCCAATCCGCGTCTGCTGTTTCATGCCACCACTCCATTCCACAGTTTTCCGGGGTCAGAATATAAAAAGCCCCGCAACGAGTTGCGGGGCTTACATCCGTTACCGGGGCGCGAAAAACTTATTCAGCAACGATGCTGATAAATTTACGGTTTTTCGGGCCTTTAACTTCGAACTTAACTTTACCGTCAGTCAAAG